>NZ_CP075566.1:5421596-5774894 GCF_018502625.1 Pseudomonas hormoni | reverse complement strand
CAATGTCACCAGCAAGGCCATGACAGCCGCGCTGCCGCCGAGTATCCAGGCCAGATCGGTCGGACTGATCGCCAGCAAATCGCCGAACAGATACGCCATCAGGTCGATCCGCACTTCGTGCATGAAGCTTAGTACGACAAGGCCTAAAGAGAGCGTGCTCGGTGCGAGAATTCCCAAAAGCGTGTCGGACGCCAGCGGCTGACGCTGTTGCAAGGTCACCAGCAACACCGCCAATAACAAACAGCCGACGGTGACGGCCACCGTCGGGCTGACATCCAGCAAAAAGCCCAACGCCACGCCGAGCAAGGCCGCGTGGGACAGGGTGTCGCCGAAATACGCCATGCGCCGCCAGACCACGAAAGATCCCAACGGGCCCGCCACCAGTGCCAGGGCCAGGCCTGCAAGCAGGGCGTAGAGCAGAAAATCAGCCATGCTTGCAGCTATCTCCATGAACGTGAGGTTGGGCCGGGGCCGTGGTGACCACCGAGCCATGCAGATCATGGGCGTGGTCGTGATGGTGGTGATAAATCGCCAGGCTTTGTGCGTTCTTTCCGAACAGCTCGACGAAAGCCGGATCGCCGCTCACTTGCTCGGGATGGCCGGAACAGCAAACGTGACGGTTGAGGCAGACCACTTGATCGGTGGTGCTCATGACCAAATGCAAATCATGGGAAACCATCAATACGCCGCAACCGTGACGGTCACGCAGACGGGTGATCAGGCTGTACAGTTCGGCCTGACCCGCCACATCGACGCCTTGCACCGGCTCGTCGAGCACCAGCAACTCCGGCTCGCGCAACAGCGCCCGGGCCAGCAGCACCCGCTGCATTTCACCACCGGAAACACTTTGCACCGGGCTGTCGATCACCTGTTCGGCGCCGACTTCCTTGAGGGCCGCCAAAGCCCGAGCGCGGTCCACGCCCGGCACCAGCCGCAAGAAGCGCAGCACCGACAGTGGAAGCGTCGGATCGACGTGAAGTTTTTGCGGCATGTAACCGACCCGCAGTTTCGGCTTGCGCCACACGCTGCCGCTGTCCGGCTTCAACAAGCCGAGCACCGCCCGCACGAGGGTGGTTTTGCCGGCACCGTTGGGGCCGATCAGGGTGACGATCTGCCCCGGTTCGACGCTCAGTTCGATGTTATCCAGCACGTTTTGCCCGGCAAACCTGACGGCAACCTGCTCGAGGCGGATCAGCGCATTGCTCATCAAGCCCCCTGGCAACCCGAACAGACGCCGACCACTTCGACGGTCTGACTTTCGACGACGAACCCGACATCCCTGGCGCTGGCGATGATCGCTTCACTGATGGACTTCTGTTCAAGTTCGATGGCAGCGTTGCATTCACGGCAGATCAGGAACTGGCCCTGGTGGGCGTGTTCCGGGTAATTGCAGCCGATGAAGGCGTTCAGCGAGGAAATGCGGTGCACCAGACCGTTTTCCAGCAGGAAATCCAACGCGCGGTACACGGTCGGCGGCGCAGCGCGGCGGCCATCCTGTTCGCTGAGCACTGCGAGAATGTCGTAGGCACCCAGCGGCTTGTGGCTTTGCCACACCAGTTCCAGCACCCGCCGCCGCAAGGCGGTCAGGCGCAGGCCTTGACGTGCGCACAGGGCATCGGCCTCAGACAGTGCGCTGTGAACGCAATGAGAGTGGTCGTGGGGACGGCTGGCAATCGGTGTTTTAGGCATGAGCGGCGACGAGTTTTGTGAGAGACGTTATTATGTTACCCGTTCTCGCCTCTTCGAGTGGTCATCGTGTCCCGACTTTTTTCTATCTTTGTCGCATTTGTCGCCAGTTTTCTGTTGATCGGTTCTGCTCATGCCGAAGTCAAGGTTCTCACCAGCATCAAGCCGCTACAGCTGATTGCCGCTGCGGTGCAAGACGGTCTGGCGATTCCGGAAGTGCTGCTGCCGCCGGGTGCTTCCCCGCATAACTATGCCCTGCGCCCTTCCGACGTACGGAAGGTTCAATCGGTGGATCTGGTTTACTGGATCGGTCCGGACATGGAAGGTTTCCTGCCTCGCGTGCTGAATGGTCGTACGCTGCCGAGCGTCGCCGTGCAGGATCTGCCGGGGCTGAAATTGCGTCGTTTCGCCGAAGACAGTCACTCCCACGCCGAAGAAGCCGATGAGCATGATCACGACCACCGTCCGGGCAGCCTGGATGCGCATTTGTGGTTGTCACCAGTCAACGCTCGGGTGATCGCGGCGAAAATGGCCGCGGATTTGAGTGCGGCCGATCCAGCCAATGCCGCGCGTTATCAAAACAATCTTAAAGCGTTCGATGAGCGCCTGGATGCGCTGGACCTGCGCTTGAAGGCGCGGCTGGCGGGTATCGCGGGCAAACCGTACTTTGTGTTCCATGAAGCGTTCGACTACTTCGAAGACGCTTACAGTCTGAAGCACACGGGCGTATTCAGCGTCGCTGCCGAAGTCCAGCCGGGTGCCCAGCACGTGTCGGCAATGCGCACGCGGTTACAGGAAGTGGGCAAGACCTGCGTGTTCAGCGAACCGCCGTTGCGTCCGCGCCTGGCGGAAACACTGGTGGCGGGGTTGCCTGTGAAACTCGCGGAACTGGATGCGCTGGGTGGGTATACACCTGCGACTGCTCAGGGATATGAGCAGGTGTTGGAGAAATTGGGGAATGATTTGGCGGGGTGCCTGGAGTCGTTGTAAATACAGCGATAACCCTGTGGCGAGGGAGCTTGCTCCCGCTGGGCAGCGAAGCGGCCCCAAGATGGGCCTGCTGCGCAGGCCAGCGGGAGCAAGCTCCCTCGCCACAATTCAGAGGGCGAACGGCAGCGGCGTGCTGACCTTCTGCCGCTGCGCCAAGCGCTGCTGAAATTCCATCGGGTCGTGAATCAACACGTCCTGCCCGGCGAAAGACTCTGCGGCAATCAACCGCGACAACCAGAACCGCACACACGCCACACGCAGCATGGTCGACCACAACTCCGCCTCGGCCGCCGTGAATGGCCGCAACGCGGCATACGCCCCCAGCAACGCCCGCGCCCGCGGTCCATCAATCAACCCGTCGTCGTCCGAGCACCAGTCGTTCAAGGCAATCGCCACGTCGTAGAGCATTGGCCCCGAGCAAGCATTGTAAAAGTCGATCAATCCCGTCAGGTGCGTGCCTTCGAACATCGCGTTGTCGCGGAACAGGTCCGCGTGGATGTTGGCCCGTGGCAACGCCAGAATTTTCTCTTTTTGCTGTGTGATTTCGTCAAGCGCCCGTTGCAGCAAATCACTTTGCTCGGCATTCAGATGCGACAACAGCTGCGTGCCCTCTTCCAGCATCCAGTCCAGCCCACGATCGGTCTTGCGCTTGATCATGTTGGCCTGGGTTGCCAGATGCAGGTGCGCGAGCAACTCGCCCACTTGGGCGCAATGCTGTGCGTTGGCGACCTTGATGTGCTTGCCGGCCAGACGCGGCTGCAACAGCGCAGGCTTACCGGCCAGTTCGCGCAAGGCGACGCCATCGGTGGTGCGCAAGGCGTAAGGTACCGGCAGGTCGGCTTCATGCAGCACGTCCAGCAGTTCAATGAAGAACGGCATCTCCTGAACCGGACCACGCTCAACCAGGGTCAGGACAAATTCGCCCTGCTCCAGGCTGATAAAGAAATTGGTGTTTTCGCTACCGGCGGCAATCCCCTGGAAATCAAGCAGGCGGCCGAGCCCGTATGGGGCGAGAAAGGTTTCCAGCTCGGGCCGAGCCAGCGGGGTGAACACAGACATGTTTTAACTGCCAGTACGGGCGCCGCTGCTTGAGCCAGCGCCGATTGAAATTAAGAATCTACTTCCATTCAAAAATCTTCCACGACGGAATCAGCATATCCGGCTGATCCGAGCGGATGAAGTTCGCATCCGTCCCGTCCGCGCGCACCAGGAAATACGGCGGCGCATTCTTCGGCGTAACCTTGATCGCATACAGGAAACCGTTTTGGCGGTATTCCTGAATGACCTTGTCCCCTTCCGTGCGGATCGTGACTTCAGGCTCTGGAGTCGGCGCATCGTCCGCCGCCATGACGGCCAGTGGAACGGTTGCAAACAAGCCAGCCAGCAGCAAGCGATTTAGTGTGCGCATGATAACCTTGTCCCTTTGTCGTCAACGGTCCCGCTATTCTAGCGCCGGACCCGCCGAAAAGGTTGATCCTGCTCATGAGCCAAGCCCCCCTCGTCCTGGTGGACGGTTCTTCTTACCTGTACCGCGCCTTTCACGCCCTGCCACCGCTGACCACTTCCAAAGGTTTGCCGACCGGAGCGGTCAAAGGCGTGTTGAACATGCTCAAGAGTCTGCGCAAGCAGTACCCGGACAGTCCGTTCGCCGTGGTGTTTGACGCCAAGGGTGGGACGTTTCGCGATGACATGTACGCCGAATACAAGGCCAACCGTCCGAGCATGCCCGATGACATGCGCGTGCAGATCGAGCCGCTGCACCAGAGCGTGATCGCTCTGGGCTTCCCGCTGCTGTGCGTCGAAGGCGTCGAGGCCGATGACGTGATCGGCACCCTGGCCCGCAGCAGTGCGGCGGCCGACCGCCCGGTGATCATCTCCACCGGCGACAAGGACATGGCGCAGCTGGTCGACGGCCACATTACCTTGGTCAACACAATGACCGGTAGCAGCATGGACGTGGAGGGCGTGAAGGAGAAATTCGGCGTCGCTCCCGAGCAGATCATCGATTATCTGGCGTTGATGGGCGATTCTTCCGACAACATCCCGGGCGTTCCGGGCATCGGTCCCAAGACCGCTTCCGGTCTGTTGGTCGGCGTAAACGGCGGCCTGACCGAGCTCTATGCGCAGCTCGACATCGTTCCGACCCTGCCGATTCGCGGCGCAAAAACCCTGCCGGCCAAACTCGAAGAGCACAAGGAGATGGCTTTCCTCTCCTACCAACTGGCGACGATCAAGATCGACGTGCCGCTGGATATCGGCCTCGACGACCTGCAAATGGGCAAGCCGGATCACGACAAACTGGCCGAGCTCTACACGCTGCTGGAATTCAAGAGCTGGTTCGAAGACAACCAGCGCGACGCCAAGCGTTCCGGCCAGGAAGTCACCGCGTCGGTGGCTGAAGAAGTCTCCGTCGAGACTGAACTCAAGTACACGACGATCCTCACTCAGGCCGATTTCGACCTGTGGCTGAAGAAGCTCAACGACGCCACGCTGATCGCCTTTGATACCGAAACCACCGGCATCGATGCGCAGCAGGCGCAACTGGTCGGCCTGTCGTTCGCTGTACAGGCCAACGAAGCGGCCTACATCCCGCTGACCCATTCCTACATGGGCGTGCCGGATCAGCTCGATCGCGACACCGTGCTGCGCGCACTGAAACCGATCCTGGAAGACCCGAACAAACTCAAGGTCGGCCAGCACGCCAAGTTTGACATGAACATCCTGGCCAACTGCGCCATCGGTGGCGACCAGAGCTGCGGCATCACCGTACAAGGCATCGCCTTCGACACCATGCTCGAATCCTATGTGCTGGATTCCACCGCGACCCGCCACGACATGGACAGCCTGGCGCTGAAGTACCTGAATCACACCACCACAGGTTTTCAGGACATTGCCGGCAAGGGTGCCAAGCAACTGACCTTCGACCAGATTTCCCTGGAGCTGGCCGGGCCTTACGCCGCCGAAGACGCCGACGTGACCCTGCGCCTGCATCAAACCTTGCAGGAAAAGCTCAACGCGATTCCGAGCCTGAGCAAAGTCCTGAGCGACATCGAAATGCCGCTGGTGCCGGTACTCGCACGGATCGAGCGTCAGGGCGCACTGGTCGATGCCAACCTGCTGGGCATCCAGAGCGTTGAGTTGGGCGAGAAAATGGTCGCCCTGGAGCGTGAGGCATTTGCCATCGCTGGCGAGGAATTCAACCTCGGCTCGCCGAAGCAATTGGGCGTGATCCTGTACGAAAAACTCGGCCTGCCGATCCTTAGCAAAACCGCCAAGGGCCAGGCCTCGACCGCCGAAGCTGTATTGGCTGAACTGGCCGAGCAGGATTACCCGCTACCCAAAGTGCTGATGCAGTACCGCTCGATGAGCAAACTGAAAAGCACCTACACCGATCGCCTGCCGGAGCAGATCAACCCGCGCACCGGACGGATTCACACCTCTTACCATCAGGCGGTCGCGGCGACCGGGCGTTTGTCGTCCAGTGATCCGAACCTGCAGAACATCCCGATCCGCACCGCTGAAGGTCGTCGGATTCGTCAGGCGTTCGTTGCGCCAAAAGGCTACAAGCTGCTGGCTGCGGACTACTCGCAAATCGAGTTGCGCATCATGGCTCACCTGGCCAAGGACGAAGGTTTGCTTCACGCCTTCCGCAATGACCTGGACGTGCACAAAGCCACCGCCGCCGAGGTTTTCGGTGTTGAGTTGGCGCAGGTCACCACTGATCAGCGTCGTAGCGCCAAGGCGATCAACTTCGGTTTGATCTATGGCATGAGCGCGTTTGGCCTGGCCAAGCAGATCGGCGTCGATCGCAAACAGTCCCAGGCGTACATCGATCGCTATTTCGCCCGCTATCCAGGCGTCCTGGAATACATGGAGCGCACCCGCGCCCAGGCGGCCGAGCAAGGTTTCGTCGAGACCATCTTCGGTCGTCGCCTGTACCTGCCGGAAATCAACGCGAAAAACCCGGCCCTGCGTAAAGGTGCCGAACGCACGGCGATCAATGCCCCGATGCAAGGCACGGCGGCGGACATCATCAAGAAAGCCATGGTGGCTGTGGATAACTGGCTGACCTCATCGGGTCTCGACGCCAAAGTCATCCTGCAGGTGCACGATGAATTAGTGCTTGAGGTGCGTGAAGATCTCGTCGATCAGGTTCGTGAGGAAATTCGCCTGCACATGAGCGAAGCCGCGAAGCTTGATGTGCCGCTTCTGGTCGAGGTTGGCGTAGGAAATAACTGGGACGAGGCTCACTGATCTGTCTGAAAAGGCGTTTTCTGCTGCGGCATAGTGCCGCGGCAGAGAGTTCGAAGGGCGCTTATTTCAGAAAACGCTCCGGCTTATTTCAAATGGTTTTTGAACCGCCGGAACTAAACCTGTGAACTGCCACTCAGAGTTACTGAATGGCTGGTGAAGCCCTTCGATGCTCCTATGTTGTGTTAAGTGTTGGCAGATAATCTGGACCCCGCCCTAGCGGTCCGGAACTTGAACCCCGGAACTTCCCCCTCCCCATAAGAAGTCCGGGGTTTTTTTTGCCCGCGATTTGTTATTCCGCAAGCTCGGAGCCTTTGTCAGCCAGTTCCATCCAGCCCGCCAATACAGTGTAGGCGTCTTCCAGGCCCATGCGTTTCGGTGCCGAAAACAGCTGAATGCTGATCGCATCGCCCCAGCCTTTTCGAATATCCGACTGAACCTTGAGCAGCACGTTTTTCGCCGCGCCGTAAGTCAGCTTGTCCGCTTTGGTCAGCAGAATGTGCATCGGCATGCCGCTGGCGACGGCCCAGTCGAGCATCAACAGGTCGAAGTCGGTCATTGGATGACGGATGTCCATCATCAGAATCAGGCCTTTCAAACTCTCGCGACCACCCAGATAAGCTTCCAGGTGACGCTGCCAGTGCAGCTTCAACGGGATCGGCACTTTCGCATAACCGTAGCCCGGCAGGTCGACCAGACGACGATCATCGTCTAGCTTGAAGAAGTTCAAGAGTTGCGTGCGACCCGGGGTTTTCGAGGTCCGCGCCAGGCTGGCATGCGTCAGGGTGTTCAACGCGCTGGATTTACCGGCGTTGGAACGCCCGGCGAAGGCCACTTCAAAGCCTTCGTCGTCGGGACATTGATCGACTTTGGCAGCGCTGAGCATGAAGGTGGACTGTTGGCACAGGCCGAGGATGGGGTTCTTGAGTTGCATGGGATTTCCGATGTGGGCGGCGCCGGGAATGGACGCGGCAAGCGGTGTCGTTTCCGTTTCAGTAGCGCCAGTATATAATGCCGCAGATTTTGTGTGCGCTTTGTCCCAGCGTAGGATGAAGTTCACGAGAGCGATTGACCTTGATTGCGCACTAGAACGCAGAACGCTCTCAACCCTGAAAAGGTCGTTTTATGACGAAATGGCTGCTAGCTGCCGGTGTCTTGATGCCGCTTTACAGCGCTCAGGCTACACAGGATCCGGAAGCTGTGTACAACCGTGTTTGTGGTGCCTGTCATTCCGGCCAACTACCCATGGCGCCCAAAAAGGGCGATCAGGAAGCTTGGACGCCGAGGTTGGCGAAAGGTATGGAGACGCTGGTGCAACACGTGACCCAGGGTTTCAAGGCGATGCCGCCGCGTGGTTTGTGCATGGACTGCAGTGCCGAGGATTACCAAGCCATCATCCAGTGGATGAGCGAGTGATCCCGGTCCATAACTCTTTAACCCTTAGCCGTAGTTGGATTAGCTGATGAACAAATTGATCGTGAGTCTGCTGTTGACCGTGGGGATCTCCGGCATAGCCCATGCTGCAGGTGATGCAACTGCTGGTCAGGCGAAAGCCGCAGTATGTGGCGCCTGTCATGGCCCGGATGGCAACAGCATGGCGCCTAACTTTCCGAAACTGGCAGGTCAGGGCGAGCGTTATCTGAACAAGCAGCTGCACGACATCAAGTCCGGCAAACGCACGGTACTCGAAATGACCGGCCTGCTGACCAACCTGAGTGATCAGGACCTGGCCGATATCGCCGCCTACTTCGCCAGCCAGAAAGGCAGCGTTGGCGCCGCCGACCCTAAAGTCGTGGCTCGCGGTGAAGCACTGTTCCGTGGCGGCGACCTTGCCAAGGGCCTGCCAGCCTGTACTGGCTGCCACTCGCCAAACGGCGCAGGCAACGCGGCCGCCGGCTTCCCTCACCTGGGTGGCCAGCACGCTCAATACATTGCCAAGCAGCTGACCGATTTCCGCAAGGAAGAAGGCGGTCGCAGCAACGACGGCGACACCAAAACCATGCAGACCATTGCCAAACGCCTGAGCGACGAAGATATCGCAGCGGTGTCCAGCTACATTCAGGGCCTGCACTAAGCCGGCGAATCGGGCGTCGGGCGGGACGTACATCTCCTGCAACGTTAACGCTCTATTAATCCGTCGCAGCAAGTATAAAAAGGGTGGCTCAGGCCGCCCTTTTTTGTGCCTGCTGCCGTTACACTACAGAACTCAAGCCCGCCATGACCTGTCTGAAAACAGGTCGCGCGAGGCGACCCAAATTGTCCAGGAGTAAAGCATGCGTAATCTGATCATCAGCGCCGCACTCGTCGCTGCCAGCCTGTTCGGCATGACTGCCCAAGCCGCCGAAGCACCCGCCGCCCCTTATGTCGAACTGAGTAATCCGGTTCCGGTTGCGGTGCCTGGCAAGATCGAAGTGGTGGAGCTGTTCTGGTACGGCTGCCCGCATTGCTACGCTTTCGAGCCGGTGATCAATCCTTGGGTCGAGAAGCTGCCGTCCGACGTGAATTTCGTCCGTATTCCAGCCATGTTCGGCGGCCCATGGGACGCACACGGCCAGATGTTCCTGACCCTGGAAGCCATGGGCGTCGAGAGCAAGGTTCACGCTGCGGTGTTCAACGCGATTCAGAAAGAACACAAAAAGCTGACCGATAAAAACGAAATGGCCGACTTCCTGGCGACTCAAGGCGTAGACAAGGACAAGTTCCTGGCGACCTTTGATTCCTTCGCCGTTAAAGGCCAGATTGTCAAAGCCAAAGAACTGGCCAAGAAATATGAAATCTCCGGCGTTCCAACCATGATCGTCAACGGCAAGTATCGCTTTGACGTGGGCTCTGCCGGCGGTGCCGAGCAAGCCCTGCAACTGGCCGACAAACTGGTCGACAAAGAGCGAGCGGCTAACAAGGCTGCTGCCAACTAAGCGCGGGGCCTGCCATGCGCCGCTGGGGTACTGAACGCATCGTTGGCCTGCATGATCCGCAGGTCAACGAACATCACCTGGAATCGACGGGCCTGCCCGCAGACAGCCGTCTGCGCTTGCTCAGTTTCAATATCCAGGTCGGCATCAGTACCGAGCGGTATCGGCACTACGTGACCCGGGGCTGGCAACACCTGTTGCCTCACAGCGGGCGTGCTGACAATCTGCAAAAGATCGGCAATCTGTTGGGCGACTTCGATCTGGTCGCCCTGCAGGAAGCCGATGGCGGCAGCCTGAGATCCGGCTACGTCAATCAAGTGGAACACCTGGCGCAACTCGGCGCCTTCCCCTACTGGTATCAACAACTCAATCGCAACCTCGGTCGGCTCGGCCAGCACAGCAATGGCGTGCTCAGCCGCCTGCGCCCGTGGGCGATTGAAGATCATCCGCTGCCGGGGCCCAAGGGTCGCGGTGCGATCCTGGTGCGTTTTGGTGAAGGTCCGGAAGCGCTGGTGGTGGTCATGATGCACCTGGCGCTGGGCGCCCGCGCCCGAAGCATGCAACTGGCTTACATCCGCGAGCTGATCGGCGGTTATAAACATCAGGTGCTGATGGGCGACATGAACACCCACGCCAGTGACCTGCTGCAAAATTCTCCGTTGCGCGACCTCGGCCTGCTGGCGCCGCAACTGGAAGCGACCTTCCCCAGCTGGCGCCCGCAGCGCTGCCTGGACCATATTCTGCTGAGCCCGACCCTGACGCTGGAAAAGGTCGAAGTGCTGGCACAACCCATTTCCGATCACTTGCCGGTCGCGGTAGAGATTCGTCTGCCGGGCTCGCTCACGGCCGATGCATTCCCCGCGTTGAGTCCAGCCCCTCGCGGAACCCATGAATGAGCGACGAAACACAGCGCTGGAAAGAGAAATACCTCAAAAGCATCGAACAACAGGAAAAGCTCGAACGTCGCTGGGACGCCCGGCTCGACCTGCTGCGGCGCGGACTGGTGCGCAGCACGCTGGCGGCCGAGGGCACCGACCGCGCGGTTGACCAGTGCATGAAAGAAATGCGCGAAGTCATCCGCACCAATGACATGGACGCCGGCCTGGCGGCACTGCTTCCGCGACTGGAAAAAGCGGTACTCGACTCCGAACAGCGCCGCGAGACCCGAGTCAATCAGACCAGCGCCGCACTGACTGCGCTGGTGGCGCAACTGCAGACATTGCCGCTGCCCCGTGAAGTGAGCCGCCCACTCAAGAACTTCGCCAAAACGCTGGACGGACGCGTCAGCCAGGCGCGTGAGATCCCGTTGCTGCTCAGCGAGCTGAGCGGCCTGCAAGGAAAAGCCTTGAGTCAGCTGGAGAACCCGGCGGAACCCGGTCGGCCAGGTTTGTTGCAGCGTTTGTTTGGCAATCGTGAAACGGAAGATGCGATACAGCAGGTGGCTCCCCCGGAGGTGCAAGCGCCCACTCCGCTGCCTGTCGATGAGGTTGCTGCGGCACCTCCCGAACTGCCGCGAGTGATCGTCGAGCCCGTGCCAGTTGCCGACGAACCACGCGTGACGCCGCCCGCCGATCTTCCTGCCGAGCCTGATCCAGAGGCGATCGAAGCACCCGCAGCGACGACGCCAATCGCTGAAGTCGTGGCATTTGTCCCACCAGTCCATGAGCCTCAGCGAGCGCCTGCTCCTGTCCAGCCGGAGAGTGAACAACCAGAGCAATCGGCACCAGTCGCCTTACCAGCCGCCATGTCTACGGTTGCCGAGACTCAACTGGCGACCAATCCAGACGAGTTGACCCCGACGGTATCTCTCGACAGCCTGCCCCTGCCCTCGGTCATGGCCCAGGCATCCGCCACCGTCGATCCGGAACAATCTGAACACGATATTCACTACGCCCTGCCGGACTCGCCAGAACCGTCCTACAGCTCTGTTGCCAAGCACATCGAAGACACGCTCCTGGGTCTGCTGGACGACCTGTCACTGCCCGAGCGCCATCGGCCACAAGCCGAAGCGATGCGCGATCGCCTGCAGAACGGTTTGAACTGGTACGAACTGCTGCCGATCCTCGACGATCTGGCCACTTTGATGCTGGCGATTAACGACAGCGGCCAGCATGAATTCGAAGCCTATCTGCAGCAACTCAACGAGCGCCTCGAGTCATTCCAGAGCAACCTGCAAGCCGCCAGCGATGGCCACGCGGACAACCGCTCAGCCGCGCGCGAAATGGACACGCAGATCCGCGAGCAGGTCGACGGCCTGCAGAGCAGCATGCAAGAGGCGGCGGACCTCGAAGATCTCAAGCACGTCCTGGAGAACCACCTCGAAGGCCTGCTCGGGACCATGGATCAGCACCAGAAGCAACGTGACGAGCGCGAGCAGGAAGTGGCCGCCCGCCTTAAAAGCCTGGCCGAACGTGTGGCACACATGGAGCAGGAAGCCCAGGGCTACCGCGAGCATCTTGAAGAGCAGCGCCAGAAAGCCTTGATCGACCCGCTGACCGGACTGCCCAACCGTGCGGCCTGGAGCGAGCGGCTCGATCACGAAATCAGCCAGTGGCAGCAACACGGCAACACCCTGTTGCTGGCCATGCTCGACCTCGATCATTTCAAACGCATCAATGACAACTATGGGCACCTGGCGGGCGACAAGGTGCTGAAAATCTTCGCCAGCGTATTGCGCAAACGCCTGCGCGGGACCGATTTCATCGCGCGGTTTGGCGGTGAAGAGTTTGTGCTGTTGATGCCAGGCACAGTGCAAGCGACGGGGGCAAAACTGCTGGAAAACCTGCGCGCATCCATCGAAGCCTGCCCGTTCCACTTCAAAGGGGAGCCGGTGACCATTACCGTTTCGATGGGAATGACTGCATTCAAACCCGGAGAACACAGCGATATGGTGCTGAAAAGAGCCGATCAGGCGCTATACCGTGCCAAACATGCAGGGCGTAATCGGGTGGAATTGGGCTGAGAGCCAATTGTTCCATTTTGTTTAAATGGTCCCGTTAGCCGTCGTCGCGCAAGGCATTACGTTACACTGTTGCATTACTGTCTTGCGCGTATTGTCCTTTGCCATGAAATATCTTGCTCTCATCGTGTCGCTTCTATTGGCCGGCTGTGCCAGTGGCCCCCGGTTCGACACCAGCCATCCTTCATCCAATCACGACAGTCGCATTCAGTTCGTGGTGGTTCATTACACCTCCGCATCGCTGGAACGCTCGCTGCAACTGCTGACCCACGGCGAAGTCAGCAGCCACTACCTGATCGGCGACGATAAAAACGCCACCATCTATAAGCTTATGGATGAAAACCTGCGGGCATGGCACGCCGGAGAAAGTGAATGGCAAGGTCGGACCTGGCTGAACTCCAGCTCCATTGGCATCGAAATCGTCAATCCAGGATTCAAGGAAACCCCGACCGGTGGGCGTTACTGGTACCCCTACAGCGAAGCTCAGATCCAGTCGTTAATCGTGTTGCTCAAAGACATCAGCCAGCGCTACGCCATCCCCCCCCGCAGCATCATCGGCCATAGCGACATCGCACCGCTGCGCAAGCTGGATCCGGGGCCGGTTTTTCCCTGGAAACGGTTGGCAGCCGAAGGCTTGGGTATCTGGCCGAACGAACAGGCCGTGGCGCGTCAACAAGCGCAGTTCAACGCTGAACTGCCGAGCGTCAGCTGGTTTCAGGGACAGTTGGCCCGCCTGGGTTATGCCACGCCGCAAACCGGTGAGCTGGACGTTGCGACCCGCCACGTGATTGCAGCCTTTCAGATGCATTTCCGGCCATCCCGCTTCGACGGCATGCCGGACGCGCAAACGGCCGCACTTCTTCAGGTCTTGAACCAGACAAAATAATGACGCCCGCCCGACGGTCCGGGCTTTTTCCCAATCAGCAGCTATAACTCATTGGTAATTCTTCGGATATTCCCACATGACCGCTACTCGAGAGACGCTTCGTAGCTGGTTCTATCGCCCATGGTTTTTGGCGATGCTGGCTGCTGTCCTGAGCAGCGTATTGCTATTGGCACTGAGCCTGTTCGTGGCGGTGCATCAGATCGAGCAGAACGAAAGTCTGGAAATGAACGCGCAGGGTGAGCGATTTCTTGCGCGCCTGGAGCAGTTGTTCGGGCAGCTGCGCGAAGGCCTCGATGATCTGGAGGCCCAACCGCTGCGAACCTGCGACAAAGACATGATCGCCACTTTGCAGCAGGTCACCTTCAATTACCGCTTCGTTTACGAGGCCGTGTACATGGATGCCTCGAAGATCTGCTCTAACCGTCCGCGCCAGGAAGGAACGTCACTGGCACGCCCCCCGGACATCAAAGACCCCACTTACAGTTACTGGCTGAACACCACCACCGAACCTGATGAAAACCGGGCCGCGCTCATGCTCGGGCGTGGCAATTTCCGTGTCGCGACCTCTCGCGGACATTTGACCGACATGGTCGACCTGTCGCCGGGCAGCAGTCTTTTGGTGATACTCGACCACGGCACCCGCGCGATTCCGGTGCTGGGCTCCGCGCAAACCTGGCCGCCGACCAAGCCTTGGCCACCGAAAGGCAGCGATGTCTTGCAAGTCACCCCGACTCGCTTGATTTACCTCATGCCGACCAAAAGCCCTGAATACCAATTGGTGCTGATCACCCCGCGCACCGGCGTGAGTGTGCCCGGCGCCTGGTGGTGGCTGGTGCCGGCGAGCCTGGCGCTGGGAGTCGTCGCGGGCTTCATGGTGTTTCTGCTGGTGCGTCAGCGACAGTCACTGGACGCCGAATTGGCTGGCGCGATACGGCGAGGTGAGTTGCAGGTGTTGTACCAGCCCATCTTCGACCTCGACAGCCGCAACTGTGTCGGGGCTGAAGCCTTGCTACGCTGGCGCCGGCCTGACGGCACCCTGACCAGCCCCGATCTGTTTATTCCCATGGCAGAGAACACCGGCCAGATCCGCCAGATGACCGACTTCGTCCTGCAACGCCTGCTGGAGCAGCTTGGGCATTTGTTGCGGGCCAATCCGCAGCTGTACATCTCGGTCAACCTGGCGGCCTGCGACGTCATGGTGCCGCGTATCGGCCAGGTGATGGCGCGACTGTTGATCCTGCACCGGGTCGCGGCCAAACAGATTGCCTTTGAAGTGACCGAGCGCGGCCTGATCGATGTGGTGGTGGCCCGGGAAAACCTGCAAGCCTTGCGCGACGTCGGGCATCAGGTGTTGATCGATGACTTTGGCACTGGCTATTGCAGCCTCGCCTATCTGCAAACCCTGCCAGTGGATTGCCTGAAAATCGACAAGGCGTTTATCGATGCGTTGGGGCATGACGCCGCCAGCAGCGGCGTGGCGCCGCACATCATTCACATGGCCCAGGCGCTGCAACTCAAAGTGATTGCCGAGGGCATTGAACATGAAGCGCAAGCAGCGTTTCTGAGCAGTGAAGGAGTGAAATACGGTCAGGGCTGGTTATTCGCCCATGCGTTGAGCGCCGTTCAGTTCATCGAACTGATTACCCGTGGCCGGCGACTCGCCGGCCGACGCCTGGATGACGAAGCGTAAGCGCGCGTTAAACCGCCAGCGCCATGTAGAACTGAGTGCCCTGCCCCGGCCGCGAATAGACGCCCATCCGCCCACCGTGCAACTGCACGATTTCCTTACACAACGCCAGGCCAAGCCCCGCGCCACCCTTCTTGCGCCCGACCTGTACAAAGGGCTCGAAGATCCGCCCCTGCTGGCCATAAGCGATACCTTCGCCATTGTCCTCGACACTGATAATCACCCGCTCGCCGTGGCGTCGCGCCTGCAAGCGGATCTGGCCATCAGCGCCGGTATGACGCAACGCGTTGTCGATGAGGTTATCGAGCACCCGGTCCAATTGTGGCTGATCGGCCTGTAACCAGGGTAATGGCCCCTGCACTTCCACCAGCAAATCGATGCCCTTCTCTTGCGCGGTATCGGCAAACCTCGACCGGGCCTGCTCCAGCAGCTCTTCGATGGAGCACGGCGCCAGGGAAAGTTTCTGCAAGCCGTTCTGGTAGCGTGAGAAGTTCAGCAGGTCATTGATCAACTGCATCAAGCGCTGCATTTCTTCATTCACGGTGTCCAGCAGGTCAGCCTCTCGCGAGTCCGCAGCGAAATGCGCGCGCTCGCGGAACAAGCCGAACGCCATGTGCATCCCGGTGACCGGCGTGCGCAGCTCATGGGAGGCGCGCAATACAAACTCGCTGCGCACCCGTTCGAACGCCCGCTGCTCGGTGACGTCATGCAGCACCATCACCGCCCCCAGAATATGGCCCTGGGTATGACTGACCGGCGTCAGGCTGTAAGTGAGCAAACGCGATTCACCATCGACCTCGATACTCAGGTCCTCCGGTGCACGCTCCAGCGTGCCTCCGCGCAGTACCAGTTGCAGCTGTTGATCCAGCTCCGGGCGTTCGAGCGCTGAGCCCAACCCCTGGCCGAGACGGTCGGTATCCCAACCCAACTGACGCTGCGCCACCGGGTTGAGGTGTTCCAGATGGCCCTCGCGATCGATCATCAACAGACCGTCGTCGATACTGTCGAGTACCGCCTGCAACCGCTGCTGGCCGGCGAGCAGCTCGTCGATATTGGTGGCCTGGTGCTGACGCAGCGCCTCGGCCATGATCCCGAAGCGCTTGGTCAGCTGATTCATCTCCACCGCAGAGGAAATCGGCAGGGTCACCTCGAAGTTGCCTTGGCCGATGTGGTCGGCGGCCTGAGCCAGGGCTTCGATCGGCTCACCGAAACGTCGAGCGATCGCATGGGCGGTCACGAAGCCGATAATCAGCACCGCCAGCCCGACCAACCCGAGCAGGCCGGCAATGAGCAGCGCCCGATCCCGGGCATGACGTTGCGTTTCATTGATTCTGTCCAGCGCATGCTTGTGCTCGGTGATCAGACCGCTGCGCAGCACGTTGAATTTTTCGGTGAGCGCTTCGTTGCCACTCAACACATGGGACGGATCACTTGAGAGGGCCAACGCCTGAAGAAAACTCAGGTAATCCTCTTTGGCTTGCAAGAATCCGTACTGGCGCCCCTCGCCGCCCTGATCATGGGCGATGCCTTCATCCAGCAGCTGAAAATAATGCTGCTTGGACGCTTCGAATGCCGCAGGGTCGGGTTTGTCACCCATCATCAGAATCAGCTGGTCGCCCAAGGTCTGACGCAGTTTGAGGCCCAGATCCAGGGTGACAAAGTTGTCGCGCACCAGGGCTTCCTGGGTTCCCGCCATCTGCATCACACTGACCAGCCCGAGCAACAGCCCAAGCAGCGCAACGGTGATCAGTGCAGAAATACTCAGAAAAAGCCGAGTACGCAACTTCATCGCCAGTTTCATCGAGCAGGACTCACAGGTTGTACTGCTTGCGTTTGCGGTACAGCGTCGAAGCGTCAATGCCGAGCGTCTTCGCGGCCTGGTCCAGCGTGTCGGCGGTGGCCAGGACCGCGCCGATGTGCGCCTTCTCCAATTCGTCCAGACTCAGCGCAGCACCAATGCGCGGCGCATTGTTCACCGGGGTCTCGGCCATTCCCAGGTGGCTGATCTCTACACGCTCCTGAGGACAAATGATGCTCGCCCGCTCAACCACATTGCGCAACTCTCGAATGTTCCCCGGCCAGCGATAACCCAGCAGCGCTTCACGGGCCTCGTCGCTGAAGCCTCGCGCCGGGCGCGCGTATTCCTTGACGAAACGAGCCAGGAAGCGGTCAGCCAGGTTCAAGATATCCTCCCGACGTTCGCGCAACGGCGGCAGGTGCAAGGTGATGACGTTCAAGCGATAGAGCAAGTCTTCACGGAAACGACCGTCGCGCACCATGTCTTCAAGATTGAGGTTGGTGGCTGCCAGGATGCGCACATCGGCGCGGCGGGTCACGGGGTCGCCGACCCGTTCGTATTCCTTATCCTGAATAAAACGCAGCAATTTTGGCTGCAATGTCAGGGGAAAATCGCCAATCTCGTCGAGAAACAGCGTTCCGCCGTCCGCCTGATTGACCCGTCCCAGCGTACTTTCGCTCGCGCCGGTGAAGGCCCCACGGCTGTGGCCGAAGAGTTCGCTTTCCATCAATTCGGCCGTCAGCGATGGGCAGTTGATGGTGACGCAGGATTTTTTCGCGCGCTTGCTCCAGCCGTGAATCGCCTGGGACAGTTCGCCTTTACCGGTACCGGATTCACCGAGAATCAGAATGTTGGCATCCGTGCTGGCCACCTGGCGGGCGGTTTCCAGCACTACTTTCATGGCCGGGCTGTGGGAGTCCAGGCCGTCCTTGGGTTTGCGCACTTCACCTTCCAGCGCCTCCAGGCGTGCCGAAAGTTGCCGCACTTCCAGTTGCTTGGCGGTGGCCAGGCGCAATTGATCGGGGCTGCAGGGTTTGACCAGATAATCAGCGGCGCCAGCCTGAATCGCGTCTACGGCGGTGTCTACGGCCGAGTGAGCAGTGACGATGACAACGCGCATCCACGGCGCCTGAATGCGCATCTGGGCCAGCACATCGAGGCCGTTGTCCTCACCCAGGCGCAAATCGAGGAAACATAGATCAAACACCTGGCGTTGCAACAACGCATCAGCCTGCGCCGCGCTGTTGGCAGTGGCGACGCTGTAGCCTTCGTCTTCGAGGCAGTAACGGAACGTTCGCAGGATGGCGGACTCGTCGTCCACCAGCAGAATGCGGCCCTGATGCTCGGTGGCTGATTCCATTTTCCTACGCTCCTTAACGAATGATCTTGGTTAGTCCCGGAAAAATCGGGCAAGTTGCATGGTTGATTCTGGTCGATTCCGACCACATCAGGGTAGCTATCTGCTCACCCTACGGCTAATCGCCTGATTTTGTTGTTTTTTTATCGGATCGCTGGTTTTCAGGCGCGCTTCCGATTTCCTTTGAGACATCTACGCCCTCCCCGCAATTCAAAAATTCTGAAAGCTTCTGCAAATCAATCGTGCAATACGCACGACGACAACAGGGTCATCGTGCAGGATGCGTCCCGTCTGTTTCCCGCATCAAATATAAGATGTTGATTTATATATGTTTTTTCTTCGATGAAAGCTGGCATGCGGGCTGCAATGGTCTGATTAACCAGGGCATCGCAACCGTCGCCCTCAACAAGATCACCACAGTGTGGGAGGAGCTTCAGGATGAGTCGCCAACGTGCCGCCCAATTGCGTATCTCGCCACTGCATATCCAGCAAGGCCTGTTTGCTGTCCTGGCGCTATTGATCACCTTGATCGGCGGCCAACAGTTTCAGCGCTGGGAGCAGAGCCAGGAGCAAGAAGCACCACGCCTGTCGATTCAGCATCCGACCCAAACCCACTTCAGCGCCGTCAGCAGCACTTTTGCCGACAGCGCGCCGATGCGAATGATGGACGTCGACCAGGCTCAGCCTGTGGATGAGACGCCACGTCAGGAACGTTGGGTGTTCTAGACACACGAACTTGGCGCATTCGTTGCGCCGGGACATGCATCACAAGCATTACCTCTAAATAGAAGCGTAAGGAGAATCACCATGTTGAGCTGGGCAATCACATTCTTGATCATTGCCATCATCGCTGCAGTACTGGGCTTCGGTGGTATCGCGGGCACCGCCACGGGTATCGCCAAGATTCTCTTTGTCGTGTTCCTGGTGATGTTCATTGCTTCGTTCTTCTTTGGCCGTCGCGGTCGAGGTTGAAGATGAACGTTTTACTGAAAACGATGGCAGCCGCCCTGCTTCTGGGCGGCAGTGCCATGGCGACAGCGGCCAATGATGGCCAGACGCGGGTCAACGAGCTGTTGAGCGCAGACCCGCAGTTTCATGACACTTGGGAAGGCGTGGTGAAGAAGGAAGAACGCCTGCCGGAATGGGTGATGAACCTGTCCGGTGACGCCGAGCAAATGAATGCCGTTGAAGAAGAAGGCGACAAGTATCTGGTGGGGCCGCTCTGCGAATCGCATGACACATGCCTCAACAAACGCCTGATCGTGGCCGTCAGCTTCGACAAGAAGGATGCCTACGCGATGCTGGTCGAAGTGCCTGCAGGCTTGCCGGCCGACAAGTCGCCGACTCGACATGCCGATTACCGCTTCCTCGGCAAGCCCGACCAAGGCATGCAGGATCTGTTGATGGAACAACTGAAGAAAGATCCGAACTGGTACTGAATTTGTCACACGAAAGAAGCAGCATTGCTTCTCTCCAATGCGCTACCCGAGGAAGGTAGACGCATGACCAAGGGGTCGGGACGTTCTGCCTGTTTCAGGGGCGGAGTGACCTACGGGTACAGGGAGTGCCTGCGCAAGGGCCGGGTCAGGTAAAAGCTGCGACGCAAGTTCGCCGTCCCGTCATGGCGCGACGGACTTGCGAAGAGCTTATGCGCGCAATGCGTTGAACTACAGCGATCCGCTCGGTTTCGCTCCTCACTCTTCATTCGCTCGAATGATCACCGGAAAATACTTTCCCGGTGTTTCTTGCGTGACCGTACATCGAGAAAAAACTACCTGATTTTCCAGCGATTTCTCGTCTCTCATGGTCGTATTTTTCTGAAATACCCCTCCCGCACAAGTGATCAAAAAACACCCACCCTGCCCGGAAATGGCCGGTTCACGGCACGTATGCCTGCCGAAATGTCACATTCGAACCGTTTGCGACGTCGGTTTCAGTAAAAAAACCTCATGCCGATTCGGCATAGGGTAGGCGTTTACGGCATTAGACGTCGCTTCCTTGCATCGGAATAGTTGCGCCTTTTTTCGCCTGCCAGAGAGCCATGAATAATCGCTCCGGGGCACCTTATACGGGGGCAGATGCGCAAGACTTTTTCGCCACAAGCGTTCCAGTTCCTGCATCTGCCCGAGTCAAACGCAAGTAAGGGTAAAGATATGAAGAAGGCAAAGCTCAGCCTCGCCTGGCAGATCCTCATCGGTCTGGTATTGGGGATTGCAATCGGTGCGCTGCTCAACCATTTCAGTGCCGAGAAGGCCTGGTGGATCAGCAACGTCCTGCAACCGGCAGGCGATATCTTTATCCGTCTGATCAAGATGATTGTGATCCCGATCGTGATCTCGTCGCTGATCGTCGGTATCGCGGGTGTCGGTGATGCGAAGAAACTCGGCAGCATCGGCCTGAAAACCATCATCTACTTCGAGATCGTTACCACGATCGCTATCGTTGTCGGTCTGGTGTTGGCCAATGTGTTCCACCCGGGCGCCGGCATCGACATGAGCACGCTGGGTACGGTGGACATCTCCAAGTACCAGGCCACGGCGGCCGAGGTTCAGCATGAACATGCGTTCATCGAAACCATCCTCAACCTGATCCCGTCGAACATCTTCGCGGCCATCGCTCGCGGTGAAATGCTGCCGATTATCTTCTTCTCGGTGCTGTTCGGTCTCGGTCTGTCGAGCCTCAAGCCCGAGTTGCGCGACCCGCTGGTAACGATGTTCCAGGGCGTTTCGGAAAGCATGTTCAAGGTCACCCACATGATCATGAACTACGCCCCGATCGGCGTTTTCGCACTGATCGCGGTGACCGTCGCCAACTTCGGCTTCGCGTCCCTGCTGCCGCTGGCCAAACTGGTGATCCTGGTTTACTTCGCCATCGCCTTCTTCGCCTTCATGGTGCTGGGCCTGATCGCTCGCCTGTTCGGCTTCTCGGTGATCAAGCTGATGCGCATCTTCAAGGATGAGCTGGTGCTGGCCTACTCCACCGCCAGTTCCGAAACCGTGCTGCCACGGGTCATTGAGAAGATGGAAGCCTACGGCGCGCCAAAAGCGATCTGCAGCTTCGTGGTGCCGACCGGCTACTCCTTCAACCTCGACGGTTCGACCCTGTACCAAAGCATCGCGGCGATCTTCATTGCCCAGCTGTATGGCATTGACCTGTCGATCAGCCAGCAACTGTTGCTGGTGCTGACGCTGATGGTGACCTCCAAAGGCATCGCCGGCGTACCGGGCGTGTCCTTCGTGGTGCTGCTGGCCACATTGGGCAGCGTGGGTATTCCGCTGGAAGGCCTGGCGTTCATTGCCGGTGTCGACCGCATCATGGACATGGCGCGTACCGCACTGAACGTGATCGGCAACGCCTTGGCCGTACTGGTCGTCTCCCGCTGGGAAGGCATGTACGACGATGCCAAGGGCCAGCGCTACTGGAACTCGCTGCCGCACTGGCGCAGCAAGGAAAAACTGCCTGCCGGCGAGGTTACCCGCAACTGATAGCTGAACCTGTGGAGTCTGGCTTTTATGTGGGAGCCAGCCTGCTGGCGAGAGTGGTGAATCCAACAACAGAGATGTTGAACGTGTAGGCCTCATCGCCAGCAGGCTGGCTCCCACAGTGACCCGAGCAAGCCACACAAACAAACCCCGGAGAAATCCGGGGTTTGTCGTTTCTGGCTACCCCGCTATCATTCGCGGCATTCTTCGGGGGATTCAACTGATGCTTAATGGCCTGTGGCTTAGCTTCTTCATCGTGGCGGCCGTGTCGGCGCTGGCGCAATGGCTGATCGGTGGTAACGCCGGGATCTTCGCGGCGATGGTGGAAAGCATTTTCGCCATGGCCAAGTTGTCGGTCGAGGTCATGGTCCTGCTGTTCGGCACACTGACCCTCTGGCTGGGCTTTCTGCGCATCGCCGAAAAGGCCGGGATCGTCGAATGGCTGGCCAAGGCGCTGGGCCCGTTGTTCCTGCGCCTGATGCCGGGAGTGCCGGCCGGTCACCCGGCCATCGGCCTGATCACCCTGAACTTCGCCGCCAACGGCCTGGGCCTGGACAACGCGGCTACGCCGATCGGCCTCAAAGCCATGAAGGCGCTGCAAGAACTCAACCCCAGCGACACCATTGCCAGCAACGCGCAGATCCTGTTCCTGGTACTCAACGCCTCCTCCCTGACCCTGCTGCCGGTGACGATCTTCATGTACCGCGCGCAGCAAGGCGCGCCGGATCCGACGCTGGTGTTCCTGCCGATCCTGCTCGCCACCAGTTGTTCGACACTGGTCGGATTGCTGTCGGTGGCGGTCATGCAGCGCCTGCGCCTGTGGGACCCGGTGGTGCTCGCCTACCTGATCCCCGGTGCCCTCGCCCTCGGCGGCTTCATGGCGTTGCTGGGCACGCTCTCGGCCACCGCTCTGGCCGGCTTGTCCTCGATCCTCGGCAACGTGACGCTGTTCGGGCTGATCATGCTGTTCCTGGTGATCGGCGCGCTGCGCAAAGTGAAGGTTTATGAGGCGTTCGTCGAAGGCGCGAAAGAAGGCTTCGACGTGGCCAAGAATCTGCTGCCATACCTGGTGGCGATGCTGTGCGCGGTGGGTGTGCTGCGTGCGTCCGGGGCGCTGGACTTTGGTCTGGACGGGATTCGGCATCTCGTGGAGTGGGCTGGTTGGGATACCCGCTTCGTCGATGCGTTGCCGACAGCGATGGTCAAGCCGTTCTCCGGCAGTGCGGCCCGGGCGATGCTGATCGAAACCATGAAGACGTCCGGGGTAGACAGCTTCCCGGCGCTGGTGGCGGCGACGATTCAGGGCAGTACGGAAACGACGTTTTATGTATTGGCGGTGTATTTCGGCGCGGTGGGGATTCAGCGGGCACGGCATGCGGTGGGGTGTGCGTTGTTGGCGGAATTGGCTGGCGTTCTAGGTGCCATCGGCGTCTGCTACTGGTTCTTCGGTTAAACACACATCCCCTGTGGAAGCCCGCTTGTGTGGCGAGGGAGCTTGCTCCCGCTGGGCTGCGAAGCGGCCCCACTTAGGGGACTGCTGCGCAGCCCAACGGGAGCAAGCTCCCTCGCCACAAAGGCCCAGTGTGTATTCAACGGCGGGGAGGCGGCGCGACTTTCTGCCCTTGCTCCACCGCCCAACTCACCACCTGCGCCGTCAACTGATCACTCGCCTGGCCAAACCCGACCACTACCGCCGGCACCTTCACATCGCTCAACGGCTGACGCACTTCAAAGCGGCGGCTGGCGAGAATTCGCTGGTCATAACCACGCACCAGCAACGCATCCAGACGCACAACGACACTCGCCGCTGTGCCTTGGTATTCAGTCTGGAACGCCTGCAAACTCCCGCCCAATTCCAGGTCCGCCTGGAAATTGCTGTCGTCGGTGCTCAGCAACGCAACCCGACCGTCACGCTGAAAACCATCGAGCAGACGATTACGCAGCAGCACCGGCGCCGGGTCGCTCCAGCGTGAAGCCTTGTAGCTGCTGATCAGATCGCCTTGCGGAATCACGGCGATCTGCGAACTGTTCAACGCCTCGCTGGCCTGCGGCTTGGTCAGGCGCAGGGACCAGCGCTGCGGCGTGCCGTGGCTGGGAGAAACGCTCTGGGCCGAAGGCAACCGATACACATCGGACGGCTCGGACTTGGGCAGGATCGAGCAAGCGCTGGTCAACGCAAAAGCGCCGAGGAGGGCAACGTGGCGCAGCTTCATGGCGTGAACTCCTTGTTCTTGTCATTGCCCAGCAGGTAACCGCTGGGGTTGGCTTCCAGGCGCTGGGAAATTGCGCGCAACGACGTCAGGGTGTCGCGCAGCTCGCGCACCGCCGGGGCCAAACCGTTGAGGCCTTGCATGCCGCTGTTGAGGGAATCCTGATTGTTGGTGAGCAACGTGTTGATCGTCGCGCTGCTTTGTTCCAGCGACTTCATGGCCCGCTCGGCGCTGCCGAACATCTGCTTGCCCTGATCGTTGAGCATGCCGTTGGCGTTGCGCATCAGCGCCGACGTCTGTTCCAGCATCGCGCCGGCCTGCTTGCCGACCGACGCCAGTTGCTGCATCGCCTGGCGGATATCGCCGCGCTGATCGGCGATGGTGCCAGTGGTTTGTTCCAGATGCTCGAGGGTCTTGCTGATGCGCTCGACGTTCTCCGCGGAAAACATCTGATTGGCGTTGTGCATCAAGACGTTCACGCCGGCCATCAAATCGTTGCTGTCGTTGAGCAGCCGGGCGATGGGCGAGGGCGATGCGATGATCGTCGGTAGATCACCGTCCTTGCCCTTGAGCGTCGGGCTTTGCGGCGTGCCACCGCTGAGCTGGATGATCGACGTACCGGTGATCCCGGTCAGCGCCAGTTTGGCCTGGGTGTCTTCCTTGATCGGCGTATCGCCACCCAGGCGAATCCGCGCCAGCACGCGGCGCGGGTCTTTCGGGTCAAGGCGCAACGTCACCACGTCGCCGACCTTGATCCCGCTGTACTGCACCGCGCTGCCTTTGGACAAGCCGCTGACCGCCTCGTTGAAGACGATTTCATAATCCTTGAACTCGGTGTCGACGCTGGACTTGGCCAGCCACAAGCCGAAGAGCAGGGCACCTGCCACCACAATCACGGTGAACAGGCCGATCAATACATGATGGGCTCGGGTTTCCATGTCAGACCTCATTCAACTGTTGAGCGGCGGTCAGCGCCGCGCGGCCGCGAGGGCCATGGAAGTATTCGTGAATCCACGGGTCGTCGGTTTCCGAGACCTTGTCGATGGCGTCCGCCACCAGCACTTTCTTCTGCGCCAGCACCGCCACCCGATCGGTGATGGTGTAGAGCGTGTCGAGGTCATGGGTGACCAGAAACACACTCAAACCCAACGCATCGCGCAGGGTCAGGATCAACTGATCGAAAGCCGCCGCGCCAATCGGGTCGAGGCCGGCGGTGGGTTCGTCGAGGAACAGGATGTCCGGGTCCAGCGCCAGCGCCCGGGCCAGTGCCGCGCGCTTGATCATGCCGCCGGACAGCGAAGCGGGATACTTGTCCGCCGCCGACAGCGGTAGCCCGGCCAATGCCAGTTTGACCGCCGCCAGGTGCTCGGCATCGTTGCGGCTCAGGCCCGCGTGTTCGATCAGGGGCAGGGCCACGTTTTCGGTGACGGTCAGCGAAGAGAACAGGGCGCCTTTCTGGAACAGCACACCGAAGCGCCGTTCGACCATCGAGCGCTCGTGTTCGGACAGTGTCGGGAGGTTCTTGCCGAACACCTTCACCACCCCTTCGCTGGGCTGGCGCAAGCCGACAATGCTGCGCAGCAGCACCGATTTGCCGCTGCCGGAACCGCCGACCACGGCCAGGATTTCGCCCTTGTACAGATCCAGGTCGAGGTTCTCGTGCACGCTCTGGCGGCCAAAACGATTGCACAGCCCTCGGACTTCGATCACCGCCTCGGAGGGCGCTCGGGGTAGACGACTCACCAGCCCATCTCCATGAAAAACAGCGCGGCCACGGCGTCGAGCACGATCACCACGAAAATCGACTGCACCACACTCGACGTGGTGTGTGCACCCACAGACTCGGCGCTGCCACTGACCTTGAAGCCTTCAAGGCAACCAATGGCGGCGATGAGGAACGCAAAGATCGGCGCTTTGACGATCCCCACCAGAAAGTGCTGAACGCCGATGTCGGTTTGCAGCAGCGAAAGGAACATCGCCGGCGAGATATCCAGCGCCACGGCGCACACCACGCCACCGCCGACAATCCCCGAGAGCATCGCCAGAAAGGTCAGCATCGGCAGCGCCACCAGCAGCGCCAGCACGCGCGGCACCACCAGCAACTCCATCGGGTCGAGGCCCAAGGTACGAATAGCATCGATCTCTTCGTTGGCCTTCATCGAGCCGATCTGCGCGGTAAACGCACTGGCGGTTCGCCCGGCCATCAGGATGGCGGTGAGCAGCACGCCGAATTCACGCAGGAAGGAGAACGCCACCAGGTCCACGGTGAAGATGCTCGCACCGAAACTCGCGAGTACCGTCGCCCCGAGAAAAGCCACGACGGCGCCCACCAGAAACGTCAGCAGGGCAACGATGGGCGCGGCGTCTAGGCCGGTCTGTTCGATGTGCGCGACCATCGGCGTGATGCGCCAGCGCTTGGGGCGGAACAGGCCGCGGGCGATGGTTTCCAGGATCAGGCCGACGAATCCCAGCAGTTGCAGGGTGTCCTGCCAGACGGCGTCCACCGCGCGGCCAATGCGCGTCAGCAGTTGAACGCCGACGCCGATTTCCGGTTCCTTGATCGGCACGCAGAAGTCGGTCATTGAGCAATAAACGGTCTGCAACAACGCACGATCGGCAACGGACAAGGTGCAATCGGGGTGTTCGGCGGACTTGCCGAGCCGGTCCGAACCGAGCAATTCCACCAACAGCGAGGCGCCGGCAGTGTCGAGCGCGCCGAGGCCGTTGAGGTCGATGTGGGTTTTGTCGTCGTATTGGCCGCGGAGCTTTTCGCTCAGATCCTTGAGGTCGGCGTAATGGGCAAGCGTCCAGTCACCCGTGACGTGCAATTGCGCAGGGGTGTGCGAGGTGTCCAGTGAGGCACTGCCGGGCATTGTGCTGCTGGTCATAAGCTCCGTGCTTGTTCGGCTGTTACGCAGAGCTACGTAATAGCACGAACCGCATTACTTTTCTTTGGTCGGTGTGCTGTCCGTGATCTTGAAGCGCAACACACCGATCAACTGGCCATCCTCGGTCAGCACCCGAACCTGCCACTTGCCCGCCGGGTTACCGGGGAAGTTCTGCTTGTGGGTCCAGGCGCGATAGCCTTCCTTGCGCCCGCCGTGGATATCCAGCGCGATGCGGTCGACTTCTTTACCGTTGAACTGCCAGACATGGTAAATCCGCTCGTCCAGACCGCGCGGGGCGTTGATCGCCGTGTAGGCGTACAGGCCGTCTCCACGAATCTGCTCGGCGCTGACTTCTTCCAGGCTTTTGCCTGGCGTGCGGTCCTGCATTTGCGTGCTGATCGCCACATCGGTCATCCACAGCGTGGCCGGCGGCACCCACGAGCGCATCACCCAACCCACGCCGCCGATGCCGACGGTGATGCTCAGAATGGCCAGCGCGTTGCGCACCGTGCGGATCGGGAAGATCGACGCCAGGCTCGGGAACGACAGGACGACAGCCGTGCCCAGGGCTAGCTTGAAACTCTGGGACGTGGTCAGGTGCAGGATGACGGGCAGGGCGGTCAACAGCGCGGCAAACAGCGTCAGGGTGTGCAGCGCCAGGAACGCCCAGCGCCGGGGAGCCAGCCATTTGTAGTAGAGCGGGTCGGTGATGGAAATCAGTGCGGCGATGCCCAGCAGCCCGGTGAAAAACAGCTGGCCACTGTTCCAGGTCGTGGTGATCAAAAAGAACGGGAGAACGAAAAACAGACTTTCCTGGTGGATCATCTGCGTGGCGTAGCGCAGCAGCGGCTGGGGAATCTCGCGCTTGAAGATTCGGGTGAAGAGCTTGGTGAGGCTGTTTTCCAGCATCAGCCAGATCCAGCTGAGCACCATGATGATGGTGATCCAGGTCGCCAGGCCTTGCTGACGGTCCACCAGCATGAAGCTGCCGACCCCGGAGATGAAACCGCCGAGCGCAATGACCCCTGGGTAGCGCTTCATCAATTCGAGGATGCGCTGTACGAATAAGGTCAGGGTAGGCATTCGGCGATTCACAATAGTCGTGGGAAAAATCCCCGACAGGTTACCGCCCGTGGGGCGGTGTGGCGAGGGGGATACGTCCGTTTGACCCAACACGGCACTGTGGCGAGGGAGCTTGCTCCCGCTGGGGTGCGAAGCGCCCCCAAAACCGGAAAACCGCATTCCTTCAAACTAGAATGCAGGCGGCTGCTGCGCAGCCGAGCGGGAGCAAGCTCCCTCGCCACAGGGGTTGGTTATCGTCTGCGATGGATTCGCCAAGCCAACAGCCCGAGCACAATCAAAGCAAACACCCCGACAACCACCCACGTCACTTGGTCATAACTCATCAACGGCTTCTCAATCCGCAAATAGCCCGGTTGCAACAGCAATTCACGCATGGCCTTGTTGGCCTCTGCCAGCGTCACGCCCTGCAGTTCCCTGGCCGGGTCAGCGAAACGACCATCCTCGTAGTCCCCCAGCGCGCTCCAGTAGTAATCGGCCAGCGCGCTGTTGCCTTGCACGGCCCAGGCCTGACGGGCAATGGCGGCCTGCTTGAGGCGGTTGAAGGTGTCGGCATCCAGGCCATCCTTGAGCAAGGCGGCCTTCAATTCCTCCAGTACTTGTTCGGCCTGGGGCACATCGTCGCGCTCAACATCGGCGTTGAGGCTCATGAAACCCACACCGCCAAACACCTCGCGCTCAGCCGAGGGGCCGTAGGACAAACTGTGCGCCAGGCGCAACTGGCGATAGAGCGCCCAGTCCAGATAGTCCTTGAGCAGGTCGAAGGTTTCGTCGTGCTGGTCTTCCAGCACCGGCTCCGGCACCAGCCAGTGCAACTTCGCTCCACCGCCGACGAAGCCGTGACTCAACGTGCGCTCGTGGGCCGCGCTGGCCTGGATTTGCGGCAGTGGCGGGTGATCGCTCGGGTCAACTGCCTGGAGTGCGCCCCAGGCCCGTTCCAGATAAGCCGGCAGCAAGCGGTCGAGGTCGCCGACCATGATCAATGTCATGTTGTTCGGCGCGTACCAGACCTTGCGTGCCGTCTCCAGTTGTTCGCGGGTCAGGTTATCGACCTCGGCCCGCTCCGGGCACTTGAGCCCCAACTCCACGGCCAATTGATTGCTCGCTGTGTGGCCCAGATCCTGACGATCCAGCCAGCGTTGCAAGTGTGAGTAATGGCCGCCGTCCTCGCGCTCGACCACCTGTTTGGCGGCGTTGATGGCGTTGTCGTCGATTCGGGTCTGGGTCAGCAGCGCCAGCAGCAGGTCGAGGACCTTGCGCTGGTTTTTCGCCGGCGCTTCGATGACGAACGTGGTGTCGGCGTTGCTGGTGTAAGCGTTCCACTCACCGCCGAGCGCCTGCATGCGTTCTTCCAGACCGCCTTCGCCGGTGGCGTCGATGCCGCTGAACAGCAGATGTTCGAGCAGGTGCGGCAGCTCTTTTTCGGCGCAGCTGAAATCATCGATACCGACGCCGACCACCAGCCGAATTGCCACATGCCCGCGTTCGGTGCCGGGTTTGAGCAGCATCTGCAGGCCGTTGGGCAGCGTATAGCCCTCGACCTGAAAGCGATCCAGGGCAAAAGAAGGGAGAGACCCAAGCAACAGGCAGGCGAACAACAGACAACGCATAACATGCTTCCAGGCAATCAATCGGAGATCCGTGTCGTCCTTTAGGCCGCTATCGCGGGCAAGCCCGCTCCCACAGTGATCTTTGGTGTAATTGGAATTGTGTCCGACCCAGATCACCTGTGGGAGCTGGCTTGCCCGCGAAGATGGTCTTGAGGCTGAACCATTGTTACTGACTGACCACACTGCCAGACGTTCAAGGCGAATGTGTGATGTCAGCCAAATCATCGACGATGAGTGCGCCGGTGTCAGACGTTTCCAGCACCACATACGCACTGCTGCAGAACAACGAATTCAGGCGCTTCATGTCGGCGATCAGCTCCAGGTGCAGCGAACTGGTCTCGATACTCTGCACGATCTTACGTTGCAACCGGCTGACATGCGCATGGGCCAAGCGGCGTTCCTGTGCGCGAAAGCGACGTTTCTCACGCAGCAACTGGCGTGCACTTTCCTTGTCGGCGCTGAGAAACACCGACATTCCCAGACGCAAATTGGAAATCAGCTGACTGTGCAGCCCCGCCAACTCGTCCAGGCCGACCTCGGAAAAAGACCGGCGCTGCGAAGTTTTCTGTTGCTGCACTTTGCGCAGCATGCGCTCGATCAGGTCGCTGGCCAGTTTGAGGTTGATCGCCAGTTCGATGATTTCCGCCCAGCGCCGACTGTCTTGCTCGCTAAGGTCCTCGCGAGGCATCTGCGCCAGATAGAGCTTGATCGAGCTGTAGAGCGATTCCACATCATCGGTCAGGCGGCGCATTTCCTGGGTGACGGCGGTTTGATTGCCGCGCAGCACGTCGAGCATGGCGACGAGCATGTTGTCGATCAGATCGCCGATACGCAGAGTTTCCCGGACGGCGTTGGCCAGCGCCAGGCTGGGGGTCACCAGCGCCGTCGGGTCAAGGTGCCGCGGTTTGGCGGTGCCGTTGATTTCCGGGCGCTCCGGCAGCAACCACGCGCAAAGTCTGGCCATCAGCCCGACGCTTGGCAGCAGGATGAGGCAGCGCGCAGCGTTGTAGAGCAGGTGGAAGCCGATGACCATTTCCTGGGGGCTGAAATCCAGACTGTCGATCCAGTGCACGAGCGGGTCGAGCACGGGAATGATCAGCAACAGGCCGATCAGCTTGTACAGCAGGCTCCCGAGCGCCACCTGGCGGCCTGCGGCGTTCTGCATGCTGGTGCTCATGAACGCCAGAATGCCGCTGCCGATGTTGGCACCGATCACCAGGCCGATGGCCACGGGCAAGCTGATGACGCTGGCACCGGCCAGGGTCGCGGTCAGCAGGACGGCGGCCAGGCTGGAGTAGGAAATCATCGCGAACAACGCGCCGACCAGGGCGTCGAGCAGGATGTCGCCGGTCAGCGAGGCGAAAATTACTTTGACCCCTTGGGCGTGGGTGATCGGCGCAGCCGCTTCGACAATCAGTTGCAGCGCCAGAATGATCAGCCCCAGGCCGATGCTGACGCGGCCCATCTGCCCGAGCCGCGTCTGTTTACGCGACAGGAAGAAAATCACCCCGAGGAAAATCAGCAGCGGCGACAGCCATGACAAATCGAAGGTCAGGACCCGCGCCATCAATGCCGTACCCACGTCGGCGCCGAGCATGGTCGCCAGCGCCGGCATCAGCGCCATCAGGCCCTGACCGACGAAGGACGTGACGAGCATGGCCGTGGCGTTGCTGCTCTGGACCATGGCGGTCACGACAATGCCGGCAATGAACGCCAGCCCGCGCTTGGACATGTTCTGGCCAATCACATGGCGCAGATTGGAACCGTAGACCCGCAGGATGCCGGTTCGGACGATGTGTGTGCCCCAGATCAACAAGGCCACGGCAGATAGCAAATTGAGCAGGGTGAGCATACGGGCCCCCTGTGGTGGTAGCGCCCCAGAGGGGCAAGTTGGCGGTGCCGCGCTACTTTCTACGTTGTGTACTTAAGCTGTAGTTGGCTAACGGTCTGGGCGCCAGCATCGCATAGCTAAACAGGCGATTGAAACAAAACTGTCATGAAAACAGCTTGATGCAGAAAATGAAAAAGGAGCCCGAAGGCTCCTTGGTCATTGATGCACGTATTTGGAGTCGCTGGATAACTGTGGCGAGGGAGCTTGCTCCCGTTCGGCTGCGCAGCAGTCGTAAAACCAGCGAATGCGGTTTGTCTGGGAAATCGCATCGCCGGCTTTGGGGCCGCTTCGCGCCCCAGCGGGAGCAAGCTCCCTCGCCACACAAGACCCCCACCACAATTTACTGCCCAGGAATATCCTTGCGCAGTTTCACCGGATCTTGCTGTTTCTTCTTTTTCGCAATCGCGGTGCGCATCTTGATGTTGATCGCTTCCACCGCCAGCGAGAACGCCATGGCGAAGTAGACGTAGCCTTTTGGCACGTGCACGTCGAAAGCTTCAGCAATCAGCACCATACCGACGATCAACAGGAACGACAGCGCCAGCATCTTCAGCGACGGGTGCTTGTCGATGAACGAACTGATGGTGCCGGAAGCCAGCATCATCACCAGTACGGCAACGACGATCGCCGCGACCATGACCGGTACGTGGGAGACCATGCCGACTGCGGTGATCACCGAGTCCAGCGAGAACACGATGTCGATGATCGCGATCTGGATGATGGTGTAAAGGAAGTTGCCGCCCTTGCCGCCCGGCTCCTCATTGGTTTCGTCTTCACCTTCCAGCGCGTGGTACATCTCTTGCGAGCTCTTCCACAGCAGGAACAGGCCACCGAAGAACAGGATCAGGTCACGCCCGGAAATACCCTGGCCGAACACTTCGAACAGGTCGGCGGTGAGGCGCATGACCCAGGTGATCGACAGCAGCAACAGGATCCGCGTGACCATGGCCAGCGCCAGGCCGAAAATCCGGGTGCGCTGTTGCATGTGCTTGGGCATGCGGCTGACCAGGATCGAAATCATGATGATGTTATCGATACCCAGGACGATTTCCAGGGCGGTCAGGGTAAAGAAGGCAACCCAGATTTCAGGGTTGGTCAGCCATTCCATGTGTATTCCTTTGAGCGAGTGTTAAACCAGAACGGGCCCGGGCTTCAAACAGCAAAGCCTGGACCCGTTGTGGTGAGTCTTGGGCTTATAGAGTGCTGAACAGCGGAAAAATCCCCATCAGCAACGCGGCGACCAGTATGCACATGCACACCAGCACTGCCCACTTCAGGGTGAAGCGCTGATGGTCACCGAAGTCGATACCGGCCAGGGCCACCAACAAATAGGTCGATGGTACCAGCGGGCTCAGCAAGTGGACGGGCTGACCGACGATCGAGGCACGTGCCATTTCAACCGCGGTTATACCGTAATGACTGGCGGCTTCGGCAAGTACTGGTAACACGCCGTAATAAAATGCGTCGTTCGACATGAAGAACGTGAACGGCATGCTCACCAGCGCGGTGATCACGGCCAGGTACGGGCCCAAGAAATCCGGGATGACCGCCAACAGGCTCTTCGACATCGCATCGACCATGCCGGTGCCCGACAGGATACCGGTGAAGATACCCGCCGCGAAGATCAAACCGACCACCGCCAGAACGCTACCGGCGTGAGCCGCGACGCGATCCTTCTGCTGTTGCAGGCAAGGATAGTTGACGATCATTGCAATACTGAACGCCACCATGAACAGCACCGGCAGCGGCAACAGGCCGGCGATCAGGGTGCACATCAGGGCGAACGTCAAAGCGCCGTTGAACCAGATCAGCTTCGGACGACGGGCATCCGGGAACTGCGAAACGCTGATTTCGCTGTGGTCGATTTCGTCACCCACCAGGTGCAGTTCACCCAGACGCGCACGTTCACGTTTGCCGTAGAAGTAAGCGATCGCCAGGATGGCCAGGACACCAGCAGCCATCGCCGGAATCATCGGTACGAAGATGGCCGACGGGTCCACGTGCAGCGCACTGGCCGCACGGGCAGTCGGGCCGCCCCACGGGGTCATGTTCATCACACCGCCGGCGAGGATGATCAGGCCGGCCATGATCCGCGGGCTCATGCCGATGCGGCTGTAGAGCGGCAGCATGGCGGCCACGCAGATCATGTAAGTGGTCGCGCCGTCACCATCGAGGGAAACGACGAGCGCCAGTACGGCGGTGCCGACCGAAACTTTCAACGGGTCGCCCTTGACCAGTTTGAGGATCTTGCGCACGGCCGGGTCGAACAGGCCGGAATCGATCATCAGGGCGAAGTAGAGAATGGCGAACATCAGCATCACACCGGTCGGCGCAAGCTTGGTGATGCCTTCGAGCATCATCGGGCCGATCTTCGGCGCAAAACCGCCGAACAGGGCGAAGACGATCGGGATGATGATCAGGGCGATCAGCGCGGACAGGCGCTTGGTCATGATCAGGAACATGAACGTGATGACCATGGCGAAGCCAAGGAAAGTCAGCATGGGAATACTCCAGGCGTAGCGCGGCTAGGGAATGGGCGAACCGGGTGGGGTCAGCGCAGAACGGGAAGCACGAGGCGTACGGGCGGAGTTGCAGCGAAGCGGCGGGTAGCAAAGGACATCAGGGTCACCATTGTTGTTGTTAAATGGGCTGTGCGAGCGATAAACCACTGGCATTGGCCGACCGGTCTGTTGCCGGCAGTGAGGGCGATCCTAATCGGGGAAGCTTTCACCGAGCTTTCGCCGATGAAAGCATTGATGGGATGTGCAACCGGTCGTCGGACCGGGGCAGGGAGGGAAACCGGCTTGCCGGCGATGGCGTCGGTAAATACGCATGAGGAGGGAAGGTCATGAGCGAGATTCACACAGGCGGCTGCCACTGCGGACATCTTCGCTATCAATTCAGCGGACCGTTGCACGACATCGCCCACTGTCATTGCTCGATTTGCCGCCGAGTCAGCGGCGGGATCGTGACGACCTGGATCACCGTGCCCGCATCGACCTTTGAATGGCTCAAAGGCACGCCGGCACAATACGCGTCGTCCTCCAGCTGCATTCGCTACTTCTGCCCGAACTGCGGGGCGCAGTTGGCGCTGACGACGCATCTCAGCCCCGAGAGCATCGACCTCACCATCGCCACCCTCGATCATCCCGAGCACGCCCCGGCCGAGCGGCACATCTGGACAGACAGCCGCCTGCCGTGGTTGCACCTGGACGAGCACCTGCCGGGTGAAGCAGAAGAAACCCTGTGATCAAAAAATGGACAGGTCCAGTGGCCGGATCGCGCCCATCCAGATCGCATGTTCCGTGTGGTCAAGCAGATCGTCGCCGGTGTCCGGGTGCAGGAACACCACCAGACCCTTGCGGTTGAGGGCCAGCCACGGCAACACGTCGCCGATGAGTTCCGGCCCGAATGCCAATTGGCAGCTCCAGTCCGGGTGCGGCCCCACCGGACGTTCGTGCACGCGGCCCATTTTCAGCGGAAACAGGTGCGCCGCTTGCTCACACAACGTGCGCGCCTGATCCATGCGGGCGGCGTCGAAATACACATGGGCGTGATAGCCCTTGATCTGTTGCATCTGAATCCCTCTAAAACCCGGTCGAACCCTCACCGATTCCCACAGGTCACACGTCATATAGATAGGAAAGTGCGGAGCCCAGCCATGAAAAATGCCGAAACCCCAGTGGTCAAAGTGGTGCTGTATGGTGCCATGAGTAGCCTGGGCAGTGCGCTGATGGCTGAAATGCTGCGGCGCCAACATGAAGTGATCGCGATTCTCGATGACCTGACGGCGCTGGCGCCGCGCCCCGGTTTGCGCGCCAAGACCGGTGATCTGTTTGACGCCGAGCGGGTAAAGCAAAGCGTGGCGGGCTGCTCGGCCGTCATCTGTCTACTGGATGCACCCGGGTTGCCGTTCAACAGCGAGCACGTAGAAAAAACCATCGTGCCGGGCCCGGTCGAACAAGTACTGGCCGTCGATGCGCTGATCGGTGGCATGCAGGCCGCGGGCATTGCCAGACTGTTTCTGGTGGGCGATTTCGAGGTACTGGACGATCCGGACATCGAAGATCAGCTGCAACACCACGCTGCCGAAGAGATCCGCGAGGCTCTGCAAAGCAGCGCGTTGCACTGGACGCTGGTGAATGCGCCACGCGGCATTGCGGGGCTGACGATCGAGCATTTCAGTCAGGTCAGCAGCCTGGAACCGGGGCTGGCCGAACCGCTTCAGCGGTTGAGCCGCGTCGCGACGGGGATTGCCGATGAGTTGCACCTGAATCTGCACGTTGGCGAACATGTGAGCTTCGTCGCAACTTCGCAGAAGCAATAAAGTTCGTCCGCTCGGGCCGCGTTCGGACGATCTTTTTTGCTTTCACACCGCAATCGAAGGCAAAGGCAAAGGCAGGCTATTGAGCGATTGCGCACTGCTGGCCTGCTCCTCCATCAACCAGTCCACAAACTGTTGAATCAATGCCCCGCGCCGTTTGCGCTGGGGCAGGACCACGTAATAACCCAGCCGGGACATCACCGTGTCAGCAATAGGTCGACACAACAAACCTTGCGCCAGCAAGTTATCCACAAGATGCCGCCAGCCAATCGCCACTCCTTGGCCGCCAATCGCCGCCTGAATCAACAAGGTGTAATTGTCGAATCGCAATTGCCCGGGCGCTGGCGCCGACGTGATACCCAACTCGCGAAACACGCCGCTCCAGTCGAACCAGTTGCTGCTGTTTTCGCCGCGCAAGTGCAGCAGCGGAAATTCCAGCAGCGACTGTGCAGGCAAGGGCAGGGGACGGTCTTTCAACAGCAGCGGACTGCACACCGGAAACACTTCTTCGCTGAACAGCCAGTGGCTTTCGCCCTGCTTGAATCGGCCATCACCAAAGAGCACCGCCACATCAATATCGGTGCGCAACATGTTGAGGCTGCGCTCGCTGGTCACCAGGCTGACATCCACTTGTGGATTGGCGGCGTGAAAGCGGTGCAAACGGGGCATCAGCCAATAGGCAGCGAAGGCGAAATCGGTGGCCACCTGCAACACTTCATGCTGATGCTGTGCACTAATTGCGCTCAACCCTGCGTCGATATTCTGCAAACCGAGCTGAACTTGCTCAAAAAGAATCGCCCCGGCCTCAGTCAATTCAATGCCGCGATAAATGCGATCGAACAGCCGGGTGGCGAGCTGATCTTCCAACCGCTTGATCTGCTGACTGATCGCCGGTTGCGTGGTGCCAAGCTCAACCGCCGCCGCGGTGAAGCTGCGTTGGCGCGCCGCTGCTTCGAAGGCACGGAGCAGATCAAGGGACAAATCACCCAGAGCGTCATACATAAGCCGTGCTTATCCTAGTCATTGCCTGGCATGGGCTTTACCACAAAGTGCATGGACTCCATGCTCGATCGCAGCACTCTCGCATAAATATTCACTATGGAATGCCGCGATCACATGAAGCGCAAGAATATTCTTTTCATCATGGCCGATCAGATGGCCGCGCCAATGTTGCCGTTCTACGGCCCTTCGCCGATCAAACTCCCCAATCTCAGCCGCCTCGCCGCCGAAGGCGTGGTGTTCGACGCCGCTTATTGCAACAGCCCACTGTGCGCGCCGTCGCGTTTTACACTGGTCAGCGGTCAGTTGCCGAGCAAGATCGGCGCGTATGACAACGCGGCCGATTTCCCTGCCGATGTGCCGACTTACGCCCACTACCTGCGGCGCCTCGGTTACCGCACGGCGCTGTCCGGCAAGATGCATTTTTGTGGCCCGGACCAACTCCACGGATACGAAGAACGCCTGACCAGCGACATTTACCCGGCCGACTACGGTTGGGCGGTGAACTGGGACGAACCGGATGTGCGTCCGACCTGGTATCACAACATGTCGTCGGTGCTGCAAGCCGGGCCGTGCGTGCGCACCAATCAACTGGATTTCGACGAAGAGGTGGTGTTCAAGGCACAGCAATACCTGTTCGATCACATCCGCGAGGATGGCGACCAGCCGTTCTGCCTGACCGTGTCGATGACTCACCCACACGACCCGTACACGATTCCCAAGGCGTTCTGGGATATGTACGACGATGCCGACATCCCGTTACCCCAGACTCCAGCGCAAACCGAACTCGATCCGCACTCCCAGCGTTTGCTCAAAGTCTACGACCTGTGGGACAAACCGCTGCCTGTGGATAAAATTCGGGATGCGCGCCGTGCGTACTTTGGAGCGTGTAGCTATATCGACAGCAACGTCGGCAAACTCCTGCAAACACTCGAAGAAACTGGCCTGATTGAAGACACCATTATTGTCTTCTCCGGCGACCACGGCGACATGCTCGGCGAGCGCGGTCTCTGGTACAAAATGCACTGGTTCGAAATGGCCTCGCGGGTACCGCTGTTGATAAGTGCTCCGGGGCAGTTCGGCGCAGGCCGGGTCAGCGCAGCGGTTTCCACCGCCGACCTGTTGCCGACGTTTGTGGAGCTGGCCGGCGGCTCTCTGGAACCGGGCTTGCCGCTGGATGGCCGTTCGCTGGTTTCGCACCTGCAAGGGCAGGGCGGTCACGACGAAGTCTTTGGCGAATACATGGCCGAAGGCACCATCAGCCCGTTGATGATGATTCGTCGCGGCGCTTACAAATTCATCTACAGCGAAGACGACCCGTGCCTACTCTTCGACGTACACAACGACCCGCGTGAGCAGGAAGAACTCAGCAAGTCGCCGCAACATCGGTCCCTGTTCGAGGAATTTCTGGCTGAAGCACGGGCCAAATGGAACATCCCGGCGATACACCAACAGGTGCTCGCGAGCCAGCGTCGCCGGCGATTTGTCGCCGACGCGCTGACCATCGGCAAGCTGAAGAGCTGGGATCACCAGCCGCTGGTGGACGCCAGTCAGCAATACATGCGCAACCACATCGACCTCGACGACCTGGAGCGCAAAGCACGTTATCCACAACCCTGCCAAAACCAATAATGTTAAGGGGAAGTCCATGCAAAAGTTATCCACAGTACTGACGGTCGGGCTGCTGGCTCTGGGCAGTGCGTCGGCGTATGCCGATCAGAGCTGCGAGACGGTGAAAATGGCCGACCCTGGCTGGAGCGACATCGCCGCAACCAACGCCATCACCGGGTTTCTGCTGGACGGCATGGGCTACAAGCCCAAAGTCGACACCCTCGCGGTGCCGATTACCTTTGGCGGTTTGAAGGATGGCCAGGTCGACGTGTTCCTCGGCAACTGGATGCCGGCGCAACAGGGGTTCTACGACAAGTTCGTGGCCACTGGCGACGTCACTCAACTGGCGAAAAACCTCGATGGCACCGAATTCACCCTGGCCGTTCCGGATTACGTCTGGAACGCGGGTGTGCATAACTTTGCCGACCTGAACAAGTTCGCCGACAAGTTCGACAAGAAGATCTACGGGATCGGCTCCGGTGCCCCGGCGAATATTTCGCTGCAAGAGATCATCAAGAAGAACGACTTCGACATGGGCCAGTGGAAACTGGTGGAGTCCAGCGAGCAGGCAATGCTGGCCGAAGTGTCCCGCGCGGTAAAAAAGCAGAAGTTCGTGACTTTCCTCGGCTGGACGCCGCACCCGATGAACGTGCAACTGAAAATGCATTACCTGAAGGGCGGCGAGAAATATTTTGGCGACACCGGCAGCGTTCACACGCTGACCCGCAAAGGTTATGCACAGGCCTGCCCGAACGTCGGCAAGCTGCTCACCAACCTGAGTTTCACTCAGGAGATGGAGAACAGCATCATGGCGGATGTGGTGAACAAGAAAGTCAGCAATGCGGACGCCGCCAAGGCGTGGATCAAGGCTAATCCGGCGGTGCTGGATAAGTGGCTGGATGGCGTGAAGACCGTGGACGGGAAGGATGCGTTGCCGGCAGTAAAAGCCAAGCTGTAAGAGTTACCTGTGGCGAGGGAGCTTGCTCCCGCTCGGGTGCGAAGCGCCCGCAGATTTTTAGGGCTGCTTCGCAGCCCAGCGGGAGCAAGCTCCCTCGCCACAATGATCGCGCCCTCCCTGTTACCCTTGCGCAAAATCCCACCCGAGAGGACCCATGGCCTTCCCCAGCCGCCATTCACTCTTCCCTTTCCTCCGTTGGTTGCCCCGGCAAACCCGCGCCAGCGTCGGTCGTGATCTGATTGTCGGGCTCAGCGGCGCCATTCTCGCGTTGCCGCAATCCATTGCCTATGCGCTGATCGCCGGTCTCCCACCGGAATACGGCTTGTACGCCGCGATCATCCCGGTGCTGATCGCCTGCCTCTGGGGCTCGTCGTGGCATCTGATCTGCGGCCCTACGGCGGCCATTTCGATTGTCCTGTACGCCAGCGTCAGTCCTCTGGCCGTTCCCGCGTCCAAGGACTACATCACGCTGATCCTGCTTCTGACGCTCCTCGCCGGCATATTCCAGTGGCTGTTGGGTTTGCTGCGATTTGGTGCTCTGGTGAATTTTGTCTCGCACTCGGTGGTGCTCGGTTTCACGCTTGGCGCCGCGGTGGTGATTGCCATCGGTCAAATGCCCAACCTGCTGGGGCTGGACTTGCCCAACCAGGCCACGGCGCTGGGCAGCTTTACGATGCTGTTCAGGCATCTCGGCGAGGTGGATCAACCCTCGCTGGTGCTGGGCCTGGCGACTGTCGCGGTCGGGATGACGCTGAAACTGCTGCTGCCGCGATGGCCAACGCTGTTGATCACACTGATCCTGAGCGGATTGCTGGTGTGGCTCTGGCCATCAATGTTTGGTCACGTGCAGTTGGTCAGCGCGTTTGTCGGGCGGTTGCCGCCCTTCAGCCCATTGCCGCTGGACCTGGATCTGATCCTGCGTCTGTTGCCCAGCGCCGTGGCGGTCGGGATGCTCGGGCTGGTGACGAGTCTGTCGATTGCCCGCTCCTTGTCGGCGCGCTCACAGCAGTTGCTCGATGCGAATCAGGAAGTTCGCGCCCAGGGCTTGTCGAACATAGTCGGTGCGTTTTTTTCCGGTTCGTTGTCAGCCGGATCCTTCACACGTTCGGGACTGAGCTACGAAGCGGGTGCCTGCTCGCCGCTGGCGGGGGTTTTTTCGGCGTTGTGGGTGGCGCTGTTCGCGATCTTCGGCGCCCATCTGATTGCGCATATTCCGATTCCGGCCATGGCCGGCAGCATCCTGTTGATCGCCTGGGGATTGGTCGACCATCGCGGCATTCGCGCGTTGCTGCGGGTCAGCCGCGCCGAGTTCGTGGTGATGGCGCTGACCTGTGTCGCCACGCTGTTGCTGGAGTTGCAGACGGCGATCTATGCCGGAGTACTGGCTTCGCTGTTCTTCTATTTGAAACGCACGTCGCAACCTCGTGTGCAGCACTGGCGCGACGGTGATGAAGACATCCTGCGGGTCGGCGGTTCGATCTTCTTCGGCGCCAGCCATTACCTGCAAGTGCGCCTGCAACGGATGCACGGCGCGCGCGTGGTGATCGAGGCGCAGCACATTAACTTCATCGACTATTCGGGGGTGGAAATGCTGCACCAGGAAGCGCGACGGCTGCGTAAGCAGGATCGCAGCCTGACCTTGCGCGGCGCGCGGCCGCCGGTGGTGGAAGAATTGAGGAAACTGGAAGGTGCGGAGAAATGCCCGATCCGGTTTGAGGATTGAAACACCACTGCGATGACGAACGCATAACCTGTGGCGAGGGAGCTTGCTCCCGTTCGGGTGCGAAGCGCCCGCAGACTTCAGGGCTGCTTCGCACCCCAGCGGGAGCAAGCTCCCTCGCCACAAAGGCCTAGAGCGCCAGTTGGCGGCGAAGTTCGGCCAGCACCGGCGTCGTATCCGGGCGCACGCCGCGCCACAGGAAGAAAGCTTCTGCCGCTTGTTCAGCGAGCATGCCCAGGCCATCCATCGACACTGCCGCGCCATGCTCCGTAGCCCAGCGGCAGAACGAGGTCGGCTCCTTGCCGTACATCATGTCGTAGCAAACGGTCTTGCCCGGCTCGATCAAACTGCCGGCAATGGGCGGTACATCGCCTGTCAGGCTAGCGGACGTCGCGTTGATGATCAGGTCCACCGACTCTTGCAGCCAATCGAAACCACTGGCAGACACCGGCCCCAGATCCGCGAACAACTCCGCCAGCAACTCGGCTTTATCCACCGTGCGGTTAGCGATGATCACCGAGGCCGGCTGCTCGGCCAGCAGTGGCTCAAGCGCACCGCGCACGGCGCCACCTGCGCCGAGCAGCAAGATGCGTTTGCCCTCGAGACTGAATCCGGCGTTGACCGTCAGATCCCTTACCAGCCCGGCACCATCGGTGTTGTCGCCAAGCAGCGTGCCATCGGCGAGTTTGCTCAGGGTATTCACCGCTCCGGCCCGCTGCGCTCGGGCCGTCAAACTGTGCGCCAAGCGAAACGCTTCTTCCTTGAACGGCACCGTCACGTTCGCCCCGCGCCCTTCAAGGAAAAACGCCCGGGCAAAGTCGGAAAAGTCGTCGAGCGGCGCCAGCGAAGTGCTGTAGTCCAATTGCTGAGCGGTCTGCTCGGCGAACAAGCGGTGAATCAGTGGCGACTTGCTGTGGCCAATCGGGTTACCGAATACGACATAACGGTCCATCAGGATTCCTCGTTCAGGCCTTGGCCAACCAATCGCGATCTTGCAGGAAGTACTCGGTCAGGCGCGCTTCATCGCTGCCCGGCTCGGCTTTCCAGTCATAGCTCCAGCGAACTTGCGGCGGTAGCGACATGAGGATCGACTCGGTACGCCCGCCCGATTGCAGACCGAACAGCGTGCCACGGTCGTAAACCAGGTTGAATTCGACGTAACGGCCACGGCGGAACTCCTGGAATTCGCGTTGTTTGGCAGTGAACGCATCGTTCTTGCGACGCTGCACGATCGGCAGGTAAGCGTCGATGTAGGCGTCACCGATGGCGCGCATGAAGGCGAAGCTGGTGTCGAAGTCCCACTCGTTCAAGTCATCGAAGAACAGGCCGCCGATGCCGCGCGGTTCGTGACGATGCTTGATGTGGAAGTAGCTGTCGCACCAGGCTTTGTAGCGCGAGTAGACGTCCGGGCCGAACGGCGCGCAGGCCTGCTCGGCGACTCGGTGCCAGTGCACGCAGTCCTCTTCATTGCCGTAATACGGCGTCAGGTCGAAGCCGCCGCCGAACCACCAGACCGGCTCTTCACCTTCTTTTTCAGCGATGAAAAAGCGCACGTTGGCGTGGGAAGTCGGCACATGCGGGTTATGCGGGTGAATCACCAGCGACACGCCCAGGGCCTCGAAGCCACGCCCGGCCAGTTCCGGCCGATGGGCGCTGGCGGACGGTGGGAGACCGCTGCCGAAGACGTGGGAAAAGTTGACGCCGCCCTTTTCAATGACAGCACCGTTCTCGATCACTCGCGTGCGACCACCGCCGCCGGCAGGCCGGGTCCAGGCGTCTTCGACGAACTGCGTGCCGACCTCGAAGGCTTCAAGGGCAGCGCAAATGCGGTCTTGCAGGTCGAGCAGGTAGGCTTTTACGGCCTCGGTGCGGGTCGTCATGTCATCACCTTGAATCGGGCAAAACTACGCGGCGCTCCCTCGGAGCAGGGCCGGCGCAAATGGGCGCGTAGCATAACATCGCAGATGGGCCTGCCGCAGTTGACGGGGATCAAGCTTAGGAGTCCGATAGAGGGCTTGGCACAATGACCTATGGAGAGTTCAGATGGCAAAACGTATCCAGTTCCGCGCCCATGGCGGCCCCGAAGTGCTCGAGTATGTGGATTACCAGCCCGCCGAGCCCGGCCCACAACAAGTCCGCGTCACCAACAAGGCCATCGGCCTGAACTTCATCGACACTTACTTCCGTAGTGGCCTCTATGCGCCACCCAGCTTGCCGTCGGGTGTGGGTTCGGAAGGTGCGGGCGTGGTCGAGGCGGTGGGCAGTGAAGTCACCCGCTTCAAGGTCGGCGATCGCGTGGCATATGGCAGCGGCCCGTTGGGCGCCTACAGCGAAGTTCACGTGTTGCCGGAGGCCAATCTGGTGCACCTGCCAGACGCGATCAGCTTCGAACAAGCGGCCGGGGTGATGCTCAAGGGCCTGACCGTGCAGTACTTGCTGCGTCAGACTTATGAACTCAAGGGTGGCGAAACCATTTTGTTCCATGCCGCTGCCGGTGGTGTCGGTTCGCTGGCCTGCCAATGGGCCAAGGCCTTGGGCGTGAAGTTGATCGGCACGGTCAGCTCGCCGGAGAAAGCCGCGCTGGCGAAAGCCAACGGTGCGTGGGCGACCATCGACTACAGCCATGAAAACGTCGCACTACGGGTGCTGGAATTGACTGACGGGAAGAAAGTCCCGGTGGTGTACGACGGCGTTGGCAAGGACACCTGGCTGACTTCACTGGATAGCGCGGCGCCTCGTGGCCTGGTGGTGAGTTTTGGTAATGCGTCGGGTGCCGTGGACGGGGTGAATCTGGGGATTTTGTCGGCGAAAGGTTCGTTGTACGTGACCCGGCCGACGCTGGCGACCTACGCCAACAACGCCGAGAACCTGCAACGGATGGCAGATGAGCTGTTCGAGATGATCATCAGCGGGAAGTTGAAGGTAGAGATCAGCCAGAAGTATTCGCTGGCTGACGCGGCGAAGGCGCAGACCGAGTTGTCGGCGCGGCGTACGACGGGTTCGACTGTTTTGTTGCCTTGAGGACGCCTTCGCGGGCAAGCCTCGCTCCTACAGTTTGTACGCGGTCCCTGTAGGAGCGAGGCTTGCCCGCGAAGAACGATAACGCGGTCTCAATCCGGGCGGATGACGTTCCCGGTCGCCAAATCGCGAATCACGCTCGGATTCTTGCGTCCGCCGAGGTTGCCGCCCAGGATCAAATCCACCTGCCCACGGAAATACTGCTCCACGCGAATGCGCGTCCGCGCCGCAGGCCGCCCCTGTGGGTTGGCCGAAGTCGAAACCAGCGGCCCGACCACCGCGCACAAATCCCGCACCAATGGATGATCGCTGACCCGCAACGCCACCGTCTCGTGTACACCCGTGATCCACTGCGGCAGCAGATTCTGATGCGGCACAAGCCAGGTATTCGGCCCCGGCCAGGTGCTGGCCATGCGATCCATCCACAGTTCAGGGAAGTCTTCAAAGAGAAAATCGAACTGGCGAATGTTGTCGGCGACCAGAATCAGGCCCTTGTCCACCGACCGCCCCTTGAGCATCAGCAGACGTTCTACCGCTTCTTCGTCCCACGGGTCGCAACCCAGGCCCCAGACCGCCTCGGTTGGATAGGCAATCACCGCCCCTGCGCGAATGGCTTGCGCGGCTTGTTGCACACGCCAATTGTTGACCATGAAAAACTCTCCGGAATAAGGCTCTGCGCAGTTTACCGATCTTCCTTATAAAACCTAGCTCACCCGCGCAAACCATCGCCCGCTTTCGCAAACCGCCCGGCCGTCCATTTCCAGCTCCGTCAACGCCGCCAGCACTTTCGGCAGGGCCCAGCCGCTGCTGTCTGCCAACGCTTCACTGGTGTGCGGCGCCGCATGCAGCAGCATCAGCAGCGGATGAGTCACCGAGGGTGTCTCTGTGGACAACGGCAACTGTTGCCAGCCGCGCAAGGCTTCGAGGATATGCTCGATGGTTTCCACCAATACCGCACCGTCACGGATCAGCTGATGACAGCCTCGGGCACCGGGATGGTGAATCGACCCCGGAATGGCATACACCTCGCGACCTTGCTCCGCCGCCAGCCGCGCGGTGATCAATGAACCACTGGCGACACTGGCCTCCACCACCAGCACGCCGAGGGACAAACCACTGATGATCCGGTTGCGCCGCGGAAAGTTGCTGGCGGTGGGTCCCGCGTCCAACGGGAACTCGGAAAGCACCGCACTGCCCGACGCAATCATGGCGTCCGCCAGCCTCCGGTTTCGCTGTGGATAAAACTTTTCAAGTCCCGTGCCAAGTACACCGACCGTTCGCCCGCCCACGTCCAGAGCAGCTTGATGCGCGGCGGCATCGATGCCCAGCGCCAGACCGCTGGTGATGACAAAACCGGCGCTGGCCAGACTCCGGGAGAACGCGGCAGCGGTGTCCATGCCTGGTCGCGAGGCGCGACGACTGCCGACCATCGCCAGCTGCGGTTTTTCCAGAATGCCCGGATCGCCCGCGACGAATAACAGCGGCGGCGCATCGCTGATTTCCGCCAGCAATGCCGGGTAGTCAGGCTGGTCCCACATCAGTAAATGCTGGCCCGGACGCTCTAGCCAGGCCAATGCGTGGCTTGCACCATCGCGAATTTCGCTCGAGCGCCTAGCCTCCGAACAAGCAAGGGGCAAACCCAATGCACGCCAGGCACTGGCCGGTGCGCTGATGGCTTTGGACGCCGAGCCAAAGGCCTCAAGCAACTTCTTGAAACGCGCAGGGCCGAGTTCCGGCAAACGATGCAGGCGTAAACGAGCTTCCAGTTCCGCAGGGGAAACCGGTGTTACAGCAAACAGCGACATGGATCATCCTTGATCGTTATGAGCCCCGTTCAAACGGGAATAAGCTGTGGATAACTCTGTTGGTAACTTGTGGAGCTGGCTAAGGGTTTCGCACCTTGTCCATCACCGCCAACGAGCGCGATGCGTTGAGCACCAGCCCGTAGCTGAGCTTGTCGTAAGTGCGGAAAACCATCAGCAAACCGGCGCGTTCATCAGGAATCTTCAGCGGTTGGCCGGTGATCCGGTCACGCACGGTTTCGCCGGTTTTCATCACCACCAGCACGTTGCCTTCGGCCAGGCCATCGCGCTGCCCCTTGTTCAGCGTGACGACATCCATCGCGCCAATCTGAGTGACCCCGCGCGGCACGTCGATGATCAGCCCGTTTATTTCGGTTGTTGGCGCACTGGGCATGAAGGTTGAGTTGATCGATCGTTCTTCACTGCTGAACAAACGGTCGCCAAGACGCACTTCCTGAGTCGTGCGCTGCAGGGCGAGGGTGGCGACATCACCTTCAGTGGCCACGATTTCGCCGCCGCCGATGTCGTCCGCGTTGATCCCCAGAAACTCTTTGCTGTAGGGGTCGGTGTAGACCTTGCCCTGGCGGAAGATGCCGTAAACCGGCTGGTTCGGGTCGAATTGGCCACGGGCGAAGATGCGGTCACCGGTGCCGCTGAGCACCCGTTCGGCATCGCCCGCGACGATGTAAGGCGCCTGGTCGAAATCCTCCACCTTGTCGACGATGCGGTTGCTCAGCAGGAAGCTGTTGATTGCTTGCAGTGGAATACTCGGGATGGCATCCGCCACCGGCGAGCTGCGCACCCTTGGCGAGAGCTTGATGGTGCCCCGGGAAGCCCCCCGATTGAGCGTCAGACGCGGCTGGCCATTGACATAGACCAGCGACAGCACATCGCCGGGGTAAATGAGATTGGGGTTCTGGATTTGCGGATTGGCCTGCCAGAGCTCGGGCCATTTCCACGGTTCACGGAGGTATTTTCCGGAAATGTCCCAGAGTGTGTCACCCGTGACAACGGTGTATTGCTGTGGAAAACCTTCCCTGAGTTGCACTTGCCCGTGCGCCAAACCGGCCGAGGCCAGAAGGAGCAAGGCGAGTAGTGATTTCCTCATGCGGTGAATCCCTTTATTATGTGCGTTCGCGTGAAACGCCAGAGCCCTCGTGGCTCGCTTCCAACTCTTTACCAAAAAGAAACGGAAGCTACGCTTCACAACGGTAGCCTGCATCTCCGGACCTGCCAGGCCATCGACCCGACTTTACCTCACACGTGCAGCAATCAAGCTTATGGCCATTTTAGACATCCTCGAATTTCCCGACTCGCGTCTGCGCACTATCGCCAAACCTGTGGCCGTAGTGGACGACGAAGTGCGTCAGTTGGTCGATGATATGTTTGAAACAATGTATGAAGCGCCAGGCATCGGCCTCGCCGCGACCCAGGTCAACGTGCACAAACGTATCGTCGTGATGGACCTCTCCGAAGACCGCAGCGAACCGCGGGTGTTCATCAACCCCGAGTTCGAGTCCCTGACCGACGAGATGGAGCAATACCAGGAAGGCTGTCTCTCGGTGCCGGGCTTCTACGAAAACGTCGACCGCCCACAGAAGGTCAAGGTCAAGGCCCTGGACCGCGACGGCCAGCCTTACGAACTGATCGCCGAAGGCCTGCTCGCCGTGTGCATCCAGCATGAATGCGACCACCTCAACGGCAAATTGTTCGTCGACTACCTGTCGAACCTCAAACGCGACCGAATCAAGAAGAAACTGGAAAAGCTCCATCGCCAGAACGCTTGATGCCCTCCTTTCAAAGGCTTGCTGCGGCAAGCCTTTTTCTTTTCAGAGATTGCTCCCATGACTGAGCCACTGCGCATCGTCTTTGCCGGCACCCCGGAATTCGCCGCCGAACACCTCAAGGCCCTGCTCGACAGCCCTTACGAGATCGTCGCGGTCTACACCCAACCGGACCGTCCGGCGGGCCGCGGGCAAAAGTTGATGCCGAGCCCGGTCAAGCAGTTGGCACTGGAAAACAACATCCCGGTACTGCAACCCCCGACCCTGCGTAACGAAGACGCTCAGGCTGAACTGGCCGCGCTGAAGCCGGATCTGCTGGTGGTGGTCGCCTACGGCTTGATCCTGCCGCAAGTGGTGCTGGATATTCCGCGCCTGGGTTGCATCAACAGCCACGCGTCCTTGCTGCCACGCTGGCGTGGGGCGGCGCCGATCCAGCGTGCCGTCGAAGCCGGTGACAGCGAAAGCGGCGTGACCGTGATGCGCATGGAACTGGGCCTCGACACCGGGCCGATGCTGCTGAAAGTCACCACGCCGATCAGCGCTGAAGACACCGGCGGCAGCCTTCATGACCGTCTGGCGGAAATCGGTCCACCGGCGGTGATTCAAGCCATCGCCGGCCTCGCCGCCGGCACGCTGGATGGCGAAGTGCAGGATGACAGCCTCGCCACTTACGCACACAAACTGAACAAGGACGAAGCGCGCATCGACTGGAACCGGCCGGCCATTGAGCTGGAACGTCTGGTTCGTGCCTTCAACCCTTGGCCGATCACCCACAGCACGCTGAACGGCGAAGCACTGAAAGTGCTGGCCGCAAGCCTCGCTGAAGGGCAGGGCGCACCGGGGGAAGTCCTCAGCGCCAGCAAGGACGGTTTGATCGTTGCGTGCGGTGAGCAAGCCCTTTGCCTGACCCGTCTGCAATTGCCCGGCGGCAAAGCGCTGAACTTCAGCGATTTGTTCAACAGCCGCCGTGAGAAATTCGCCTTCGGCACCGTCCTCGGTCAAACGGCGGACGCTCAATGAATCCACGTCTGGCCGCCGCCAAGGCACTTGCTGCAGTTCTTAACGGAAAAGCCTCACTCAACAGTTCGCTGCCGACACAAATGGACAAAGTTGAAGACCGCGATCGCGGCTTCACTCAGGACCTGGCGTTCGGCACCGCCCGCTGGCAGCCGCGCTTGTCTGCACTGGCGGCCAAGTTACTGCAGAAACCCTTCAAGGCTGCCGACGCAGATGTCGAGGCCCTGTTGCTGGTCGGCCTCTACCAACTGCTGTACACCCGCGTCCCGGCCCACGCCGCCATCGGCGAAACCGTGGGTTGCGCGGACAAGCTGAAAAAGCCGTGGGCCAAGGCGTTGCTCAACGCCGTGTTGCGCCGCGCCCAACGTGAAAGCGAAGCGCTGCTGGCCGAGTTGGAACATGACCCGGTGGTGCGCACGGCACACCCGCGCTGGCTGCAAAAATCCCTGAAGGCGTTCTGGCCTGAGCAATGGGAAGCCATTTGTGCGGCGAACAACGCGCATCCGCCGATGATTCTGCGAGTCAACCGTCGCCATCACACTCGTGATGCCTACTTGGGGCTGCTGAACGAAGCGGGCATCGCCGCCACACCGTGTGTCTACAGCCAGGACGGCATCATTCTCGACGCCGCCGCCGACGTGCGCAGCCTGCCGGGTTTCGCCGAAGGCTGGATCAGCGTGCAGGACGAAGCGGCGCAACTGGCCGCCGATCTGCTGGATCTGGCGCCAGGCCAACGGGTGCTCGACGCTTGCTGCGCACCGGGCGGCAAGACCTGCCATATCCTTGAAGCCGAACCTGCATTGGCCGGTGTCGTCGCCGTGGACCTGGAAGCCAAGCGTCTGGTGCGCGTGCGGGAAAACCTCGCACGCCTGGGCCTGAGCGCCGAACTGATCGCCGCCGACGGCCGCGACACTGCCACCTGGTGGGACGGCAAACCGTTCCAGCGCATCCTCCTCGATGCACCCTGCTCGGCCACCGGCGTGATCCGTCGTCACCCGGACATCAAGCTGACCCGCCAACCGGATGACATCGCCGCACTTGCAGTGCTTCAAGGTGAATTGCTCGATGCCATGTGGATAACTCTGGAAGTCGGCGGGATTCTGCTTTACGCCACCTGCTCCACACTGCCGACCGAGAACACCGAAGTCATCGAAGCCTTCCTCGCCCGCACGCCGGGCGCCCGTGAGTTGGACCTCGCCACAACGGCCGGCATCAAGCAGCCCCATGGTCGCCAGCTGCTGGCCCAGGAAGGCGGCCACGACGGGTTCTACTACGCCAAGCTGATCAAGATCGCCGCCGCGCGCGGTTAACCGGATTTCAAGGGAGTGACTGGATGAAAATCATCATCCTCGGCGCAGGGCAGGTCGGCGGTTCGCTGGCGGAACACTTGGCCAGCGAGGCCAACGACATCACCGTGGTCGACACCGACGGCGAACGCCTGCGCGACCTTGGCGATCGGCTGGATATCCGCACGGTGCAGGGCCGCGGCTCGCTGCCGACGGTGCTGCGTCAGGCCGGCGCCGACGACGCCGACATGCTGGTGGCGGTGACCAACAGCGATGAAACCAACATGGTGGCCTGTCAGGTCGCTCACACCCTGTTCCACACACCGACGAAAATCGCCCGTGTCCGCGAAGCGGCGTACCTGACGCGCTCCGAGCTGTTCGATAACGAAGCGATTCCGGTGGATGTGCTGATCAGCCCGGAACAAGTGGTCACCAACTACATCAAGCGCCTGATCCAGCATCCGGGCGCGTTGCAGGTGATCGACTTCGCCGAAGGCAAAGCGCAGCTGGTCGCGGTGAAGGCGTACTACGGCGGACCGCTGGTGGGTCAACAACTGCGTCAGTTGCGCGAACACATGCCGAACGTCGAAACCCGCGTTGCGGCGATTTTTCGACGTGACCGGCCAATCCTGCCCCAGGGCGACACGGTGATCGAGGCCGATGACGAAGTGTTTTTCATCGCCGCCAAGGCGAATATTCGCGCTGTGATGAGCGAAATGCGCCGCCTTGACGAAAGCTACAAGCGCATCGTCATCGCCGGTGGCGGGCAAATCGGCGAGCGTCTGGCCGAGGCCATCGAAAGCCGCTATCAGGTGAAAATCATCGAGATGAATCCGGCTCGCTGCCGCCATCTCTCGGACACCCTCGACAGCACCGTGGTGTTGCAGGGCAGTGCCTCCGACCGCGACTTGCTGATGGAAGAGAACATCGCCGACGCCGACATCTTCCTGGCCCTGACCAACGACGATGAAGCCAACATCATGTCGTCGCTGCTGGCCAAGCGCCTGGGCGCGAAGAAGGTGATGACGATCATCAACAATCCGGCCTACGTCGATTTGATTCAGGGCGGCGACATCGACATCGCCATCAGCCCGCAACTGGCGACCATCGGCACCTTGCTCGCCCACGTGCGACGTGGCGATATCGTCAGCGTGCACTCACTGCGCCGTGGCGCGGCGGAGGCCATCGAGGCGATTGCCCATGGTGATGCGAAGTCGAGCAAGGTGATTGGCAAGGCCATCGAGAACATTGGTTTACCGCCGGGCACCACGATTGGCGCGATCATTCGTGATGAAGAAGTGATCATTGCCCACGATGACACGGTGATCGCGGCGGGTGACCATGTGATTCTGTTCCTTGTGGATAAAAAACATATTCGGGATGTGGAGAAGCTGTTCCATGTCGGGCTCAGCTTCTTCTGATCCGAAGGCCTCTTCGCGGGCAAGACTCGCTCCTACAATGGATCACGCATGACCTGTAGGAGCGAGGCTTGCCCGCGAAGGCGATTTCGACCTCCACACATAAACAAAGGTGTTGCCCGATGATCGAATCCCTGGAAAAAATGCTCGCCAAGGGTGTGGATAACTCATTGCTGCGCTTCGGCCTGGGCAAGGGCTACCTGGATCTTGGGGAAAACGCCAAGGCCGCCGAACATTTCCAGCGTTGCATCGAGTTCGATCCGAAGTATTCAGCGGCATGGAAGCTGTTGGGCAAGGCGCACCTGGCGCTGGCGGACTATCCGGCCGCGCGTCAGGCGTGGGAACAGGGTCTGGAAGCCGCCCGTGCTCATGGCGACAAGCAGGCAGAGAAAGAAATGACGGTGTTTCTGAAAAAGCTTGAGCGTCAGGCGCACTGATCAGAGATAGCGCAGGCCAATACCGTCGGCATCCACCAACACCACTTCCATGCGGACCCGCGGCGCGCCTGTGGGTAAATCCTGGACCTGACCATACACCACAGCGCCTTTAGGCAACGCAGACAAGCCCGGATGCTTGACGTAGACACCCGTGGTCGAGAGGTTACGGGTCTGGCCGAGGCATTCGCCAAAGCTTTCATGACTGATCTTGATGCGAAACGATTTGCGGTGTTCGGACATCTTTTGCGCCCTTTCTGAACAGTTGTGGATAACTTGTAGGAGCAAAGCTTGGTTGCGAAGAAGCCATTACATTCAACATTTATGTTGGTTGCCATATCGCCTTCGCGAGCAAGCTTCGCTCCTACAAGTTATCCACAGATCGTGCCAATCCACTCAGTACCAGCGTTCTTCACCCGGTGGCCGCTTCTTGAAACGTTTCATGCTCCACATGTACTGGCTCGGATAAGCCCGCACATAGCGCTCGACCACCTTGCTCATGGCCGCGCAGGACGTCTCGGTATCGGTGCTGTACATGGCCTCCGGCGCGGCTTCGAGGATCACTTTATAGCCCGAACCGTCCGGCAGGCGCAGGGCGTGCAGGAACACGCCAACCGCTTTTCCGCCGGCCAACATGTTCGGTACGAATTTGCTGGTCAATGCCTGAGTGGCGAAGAACGGCACGAAGATCCCGGCGGATTCGGACGGTTCCGGGTCAGCGGGAATACCCACTGCACCACCTTTGCGCACTTCCTTGATGACACTGAGAATGCCTTCCTTGGTGGAGGCGGCAACCTTGTTACCCAGTTGCACCCGCTGCTTGCGCAGCAATTCATCCACAGCCTTAAGCTTTGGCGGACGATAGAAAATGATCGGTTTGCACTGACTGCAATAGAAGTGGTTCAACACTTCCCAGTTGCCCAGGTGGCTGGTGATGCCGACGACACCTTTGCCGGAGGCGAGGGCGTCTTTCAAGACGTCGAGCCCTTCGACTTCGCGGACCAGATCAATGGAACGCTGCGCCGGCCAGATCCACGCGCACGCACTTTCGGTCAGCGACTTGCCGATGTCTTTCAGGCTCTGGCCGACCAGACGCTCACGCTCGGCAGGGTCCATCTCGGGAAAGCACTTGGCGAGGTTTATCCGCACCACGTCTCGGGAACGGTTAGGGGTTTTCCACATCACCCAGCCGATGGCTGAGCCAACCGCCTGCACTGCTCGCCAGGGAAGCAAGGCAAACAGCCGCAGAGCGCCTACCAGCAAGGCGCCTTTCAACTTATCCACAGGTCACTCCTGATCTTGTGCTGTGCGCGAGGCGGCTATTCTAACCGCCGATCGACAAGGTCGCGTAGCGATCGCAATCCCGGGTGTGGTCCATGACCATCCCCGAGGCCTGCATCAACGCGTAGCAAATGGTCGGGCCGACGAAGGTGAAGCCGGCTTTTTTCAGGCCTTTGCTCATCTTCACAGCGACCGGCGTGACCGCCGGCACTTCGGTGCGATCCTTGAAATGATTGATAACCGGTTGGCCACCCACGAAGGACCAGAGAAACGCCACCGGGTCCTCAAGCGCCAGCCAGGCCTGGGCATTGCGCCTGGCCGCATTGAGTTTGAGGCGATTGCGAATAATGCCGGGATCGAGCATCAATTCATCGATTTCGGCGTCGCTCATCTGCGCCACCCGCTGTACGTCGAAGCCGAACAACACTTCGCGATATCGCTCACGTTTACGCAACACGGTGATCCAGGAGAGGCCGGCCTGGAACCCTTCGAGCAAAAGCAACTCGAACAATCCCTGCGCATCGCGTAGCGGCGTGCCCCACTCCTGGTCGTGATAAGCCATGTACAGCGGATCTTCGGAACACCAAAAGCAGCGTGGCATAAGGCTCCAGGGGGCGTGCGCAGCAACGAATCGGGTATACTCCCGCTCTTTAAATCGCAGCCCAAGAAACAGGTGAATTTCGTGAGCCAGCCTACGCCAGCCGTGCGTACCTTCCAAGACTTGATCCTCGCCCTCCAGCAATACTGGGCCGAGCAAGGTTGCGTGGTACTTCAGCCCTACGATATGGAAGTAGGCGCCGGGACTTTCCACACTGCCACGTTTCTGCGCGCCATCGGCCCGGAAACCTGGAACGCCGCTTATGTGCAGCCCAGTCGTCGCCCGACTGACGGCCGCTACGGCGAAAACCCGAACCGCCTCCAGCACTACTACCAGTTCCAGGTCGTCCTGAAGCCGAACCCGGACAACTTCCAGGAACTGTACCTGGGCTCCCTCAAGCATGTCGGCCTGGACCCGCTGGTCCACGACATTCGCTTCGTCGAAGACAACTGGGAATCGCCGACGCTCGGCGCCTGGGGTCTGGGCTGGGAAGTCTGGTTGAATGGCATGGAAGTGACGCAGTTCACTTACTTCCAGCAGGCGGGCGGCATCGAGTGCTACCCGGTAACCGGCGAAATCACTTACGGCCTCGAGCGTCTGGCCATGTACCTGCAGGGCGTGGACTCGGTCTATGACCTGGTCTGGGCTGACGGTCCGTTCGGCAAAGTGACCTACGGCGACGTGTTCCACCAGAACGAAGTGGAGCAGTCGACCTACAACTTCGAACACGCGAATGTCGAGAAGCTGTTCGAATTGTTCGATTTCTACGAAAGCGAAGCCAAGCGCCTGATCGAACTCGACCAGCCGCTGCCGTTGCCGAGCTACGAAATGGTGTTGAAGGCCTCCCACACCTTCAACCTGCTGGATGCGCGCCGGGCGATCTCGGTGACGGCGCGTCAGCAATACATTCTGCGTGTACGCACCCTGGCGCGTTCCGTTGCGCAAGCCTACCTGCTGGCTCGCGCCAAGCTGGGCTTCCCGATGGCGACCCCGGACCTGCGTGATGAAGTACTGGCCAAGCTGGAGGCTGCACAATGAGTGCTCAAGATTTTCTGGTTGAACTGGGCACCGAAGAACTGCCACCCAAAGCCCTGAACACCCTGGCCGAGGCCTTCCTGGCCGGTATCGACAAGGGCCTGCAAGCCGCTGGCCTGAACTACGAGACCAAAACCGTCTACGCCGCGCCACGTCGTCTGGCGGTGCTGATTACCGCGCTGTCTACCCAGCAACCGGATCGCAGCATCAACCTCGACGGCCCGCCACGTCAGGCCGCGTTCGATGCAGAAGGTAACCCGACACAAGCGGCATTGGGTTTCGCCAAGAAGTGCGGCGTAGAGCTGAGCGAAATCGATCAGAGCGGTCCGAAACTGCGTTACAGCCAAAGCATCGCCGGCAAGCCGACCGCGAGCCTGTTGCCGACCATCGTCGAAGACTCCCTGAACGACCTGCCGATCCCGAAGCGCATGCGCTGGGGCGCTCGCAAGGAAGAATTCGTTCGTCCGACCCAATGGCTGGTGATGTTGCTCGGTGACCAGGTCATCGATTGCACGATCCTCGCCCAAAAGTCTGGCCGTGACTCCCGTGGTCACCGCTTCCATCACCCGGAAAGCGTGCGCATCACCTCGCCGGCCAACTATCTGGCCGACTTGCGTGCCGCTTACGTGCTGGCCGATGCCAACGAGCGTCGCGCAATTATCAGCAAGCGCACCGAAGAGCTGGCGACGATGCAGGAAGGCACGGCAATCGTTCCGCCAGCCCTGCTCGACGAAGTGACCGCGCTGGTTGAATGGCCAGTGCCGCTGGTGTGCTCGTTCGAAGAGCGTTTCCTCGACGTGCCGCAAGAAGCGCTGATCACCACCATGCAGGACAACCAGAAGTACTTCTGCCTGCTGGATGCCGACGGCAAGTTGCTGCCACGTTTCATTACCGTGGCCAACATCGAAAGCAAAGACCCGCAGCAAATCATCGCCGGTAACGAGAAAGTGGTTCGCCCACGCCTCACCGACGCCGAGTTCTTCTTCAAGCAAGACAAGAAGCAGAAACTCGAAGACTTCAACCTGCGTCTGCAGAACGTGGTGTTCCAGGAAAAACTCGGCAGCGTCTACGACAAGGCCGAGCGCGTTTCCAAACTCGCTGCGTTCATCGCGCAACGCATTGGCGGCAACGCAGCCTGGGCTTCCCGTGCCGGCCTGCTGTCCAAGTGCGACCTGGCGACCGAGATGGTCGGCGAGTTCCCGGAGATGCAAGGCGTCGCCGGTTACTACTACGCCCTCAATGATGGCGAGCCGGAAGAAGTCGCACTGGCGCTGAACGAGCAGTACATGCCTCGTGGCGCTGGCGCTGAGCTGCCGACCACCCTGACCGGTGCGGCCGTGGCCATCGCCGACAAACTCGACACACTGGTTGGCATCTTCGGCATCGGCATGCTGCCGACCGGTAGCAAAGACCCGTATGCCCTGCGTCGTGCTGCACTCGGTGTGTTGCGCATCCTGATCGACAAGAAGCTCGATCTCGACCTGAACGATGCCGTGGCGTTCGCTGTGAATGCATTCGGTGCCAAGGTCAAGGCTGCTGGCCTGGCCGACTCGGTACTCGAATTCGTATTCGACCGTCTGCGTGCTCGTTACGAAGACGAAGGCGTCGATGTCGGGACTTATCTGTCGGTACGGGCACTGAAGCCGGGTTCGGCGCTGGACTTTGATCAGCGCGTACAAGCGGTGGAAGCTTTCCGCAAATTGCCGGAAGCCGCTGCCCTCGCCGCGGTGAACAAGCGCGTTTCGAACTTGCTGAGCAAGGTTGAAGGCTCGGTTCCATCGGTCGTTGAAGCCAAGTATTTCGACAATGCCAACGAGTTCTCCCTGTACTCGGCGATTCAGCAGGCAGACCAGGCTGTTCAGCCAATGGCCGCTGCGCGTCAGTACAGCGAATCCCTGGCGCGCCTGGCCGCCTTGCGCGAGCCGGTGGATGCGTTCTTCGAAGCGGTGATGGTCAACGCCGAAGACGCCAAGGTCCGTGCCAACCGTTATGCGTTGCTGGCACGTCTTCGTGGGCTGTTCCTCGGCGTCGCCGACATTTCGCTGCTGGGGTAATACTGTTTGAAACTGCTGATTCTCGATCGGGACGGGGTGATCAATTACGACTCCGACGCTTACATCAAGTCGGTGGAGGAGTGGATTCCACTTCCCGGTTCGATCGAAGCCATCGCGCAGTTGAGCAAGGCCGGCTGGACGGTAGCGGTCGCTACCAACCAGTCGGGCATCGCTCGCGGCTATTACGACATCGCCACCCTGAACGCCATGCACGAGCGCTTGCGTTCGTTGGTGGCGGAGCAGGGCGGTGAGGTCGGGCTGATTGTCTATTGCCCGCATGGACCGGACGAAGGCTGCGATTGCCGCAAGCCAAAACCCGGGATGTTGAAAACCATCGCCGCACATTACAACGTGTCGCTGACTGATCTATGGTTCGTTGGCGACAGCCTCGGTGACCTGGAAGCCGCCAAAGCCGTCGATTCTCAGCCAGTTTTGGTAAAGACCGGGAAAGGCGTAAAGACGTTGGGCAAGTCCCTACCGGTAGGCACCTTGATATTTGACGATCTCGCGGCGATTGCCGCAGAACTTATCCACAATTAGAGTGCTTCTGATATTCCTGTCAAAGGATTGATCGGGAGTGCGCTTTATATAGACGGGCAGAGCCCGCACGGTAAACGTCGCCATGTCGATACTGCAGGCCATCAGAACCTTCCTCTTTTACCTGCTGCTGGGCACCAGCTCTTTGCTCTGGTGCAGCCTGAGCTTTTTTATCGCGCCTTTTCTGCCGTTCAAGGCGCGCTATCGCTTTATCAATGTGTACTGGTGCCGTTGCGCTCTATGGCTGAGCAAAATTTTTCTGGGCATCAGCTATGAAGTGAAGGGCGCCGAGAACGTGCCTGACCAGCCCTGCGTGATTCAGTCCAATCACCAGAGCACCTGGGAGACGTTCTTCCTCTCGGCGTACTTCGAGCCACTGAGCCAGGTACTGAAGCGCTCTTTGTTGTTTGTGCCGTTCTTCGGTTGGGCCATGGCCATGTTGCGACCGATCGCTATCGACCGCGACAACCCGAAAGCCGCGCTTAAGCATGTGGCAAAGAAGGGCGACGAGCTGCTGAAAGATGGCGTCTGGGTCCTGATCTTTCCCGAGGGAACGCGCGTCCCTTACGGCACCGTTGGAAAATTCTCTCGAGGTGGTACCGCGCTAGCAGTCAACGCAGCACTTCCGGTGCTGCCGATTGCGCACAATGCCGGCAAGTTCTGGCCGAAAACCGGTTGGGCGAAGAAGCAGGGCGTCATTACTGTGATCATCGGCGAGCCGATGTATGCCGAGGGTAGCGGGCCCCGCGCGATTGCCAACCTCAATGACCGGGTTCAAGCCTGGAACGAGCAGATGCAACGGGAAATGGGCTCGCTTCCACCTGCTCCGCAAGCGCCGGCTGCCAGCGATCAGATGGCTGTCTGAGGTTCTGTGGATAACCTGTGCACCGTTTCGCTGAAAAGTGACGGATTTTGTCTTTAAGCTTATGATTTATATACATATTTCCTAAGCTCATAAAATGACGAAAAACGTGCATAAGTTTTTTTCGGGCGTAAAAAAACCGGCTGATATAGCCGGTTTTTTTATGCGTGCGATTTGGGCAGCGGGGGGCTTAGCTGATAATCGGAGCACGCCAGTCATCAGACCCGGAAGTGCCGCAGGCTTCGTGAGTCCAGGTGATTTTTCGGTAGGTGAAATACACGTCTTCAAGGTGCGTAAAGTGAGCCATATTCGGATCCTGGCAGCTTGGCATTCTTGACTGCACATCAACGATCACTGCGTCTTCCAGCTCTATGCTGAAGTAATGTTCTTGTTTTCCAGCCGACGAGGTCCGATACCAAGCGATATGGCAGTTATCCAACACCTCTCCGCTCGTTAACGCGTTAAAAATCAACGGTGATGATTTATCAAATACCTTTGAGATCATCAGCGGTTTATGCACGCGCTGGCCCGTTGGCTGACCCGATTGGGGATCTCTCGGAATGATAATTTGGTGACTGAATGCCTGGACCAGGATTTGGTCTTCGTGCCCCTCCTGGTAGACGTTACCAACCGACTCTGGAGTAAATGTGCCGGCAGTAATCTTCCCTTGCCGATTTCCATTTATAACCAAATACGCAGGTGTTGGCATAACTGCGATCCCTGTTCGATATCCCAAAAATGATAGCTCTCGCAAGTCATCACTTGACGAGGAGGCGGTAGGATAAAGAGCACCAGGGATGTCGTATGTAGGATCTTTCTGTGAGACGCCGAGGTATAACGCCTGCGTTCTATACGATTTGCAGCCGTCCCTGAAGAGCGCACTCACTTTCCGATGCAATAAAAAAAGGCCAGCGCGATGCGCTGGCCTTTTTGTCTGGCAAGTCCGCTGGATCAGAAGTCCAGGTTGGACACCGCCAAGGCGTTGCTTTCGATGAAGTCACGACGAGGCTCGACCGCATCACCCATCAGGGTGTTGAAGATCTGGTCCGCGCCAATGGCGTCTTCGATGGTCACTTTGAGCATCCGGCGCTGGCTTGGGTCCATGGTGGTTTCCCACAGCTGATCCGGGTTCATCTCACCCAGACCTTTGTATCGCTGGATGGTGTGACGCTTGGTGCTTTCAGTCATCAGCCATTCAAGGGCTTCCTTGAACTCGGTGACTGGCTTCTTGCGCTCGCCACGCTGGATGTACGCACCTTCGTCCAACAAGCTGCTCAGCTGAGCGCCCAAAGAGACAACGGTCTTGTAATCGTTGCTGCCGAAGAAGTCGCGATTGAAGGTGACGTAGTTCGACAGGCCGTGGGAGATCAACTCGACCTCTGGCAGCCAGACGTTACGTTCACGGTCTTCACGCAGGCTGGCCTTGTAGACCAGACCCGATTTCTCGACGGTACGCAGGCGAACTTCGTACTTGGCCAGCCAATCCTGCATCGCTGCGTGATCGGACAGTTGCTCCATGCTCACCGCTGGCAGGTAGATGAAGTGCTCGGTCAACTCCTGTGGGTACAGGCGCGACAGACGCTTGAGGGTCTTCATCACCAGACGGAAGTCGTTCACCAGGCGCTCGAGGGCTTCACCGGAGATACCTGGGGCTTCCTCGTTCAAGTGCAGGCTCGCGTCTTCCAGGGCCGACTGCGTCATGTACTCTTCCATGGCGTCGTCGTCTTTGATGTATTGCTCTTGCTTGCCTTTCTTGACCTTGTACAGCGGCGGCTGGGCGATGTAGATGTAGCCACGCTCGATCAGCTCCGGCAGCTGACGGAAGAAGAAGGTCAGCAGCAGGGTACGGATGTGCGAACCGTCGACGTCAGCATCGGTCATGATGATGATGTTGTGATAGCGCAGCTTGTCGATGTTGTACTCGTCGCGGCCGATGCCGCAGCCCAGTGCAGTGATCAAGGTGCCCACTTCTTGCGAAGAGATCATCTTGTCGAAGCGTGCCTTCTCGACGTTCAGGATCTTGCCTTTCAGCGGCAGAATGGCCTGGGTCCGACGGTTGCGTCCCTGCTTGGCGGAACCGCCAGCAGAGTCACCTTCCACGAGGTACAGTTCGGAGAGGGCAGGGTCTTTTTCCTGGCAGTCAGCCAGTTTGCCCGGCAGGCCGGCGATATCCAGCGCGCCTTTACGGCGGGTCATCTCGCGCGCTTTACGCGCTGCTTCACGGGCACGTGCCGCGTCGATCATCTTGCCGACGACCAGTTTGGCTTCGTTCGGGTTTTCCAACAGGAAGTCGGAGAAGTACTTGCCCATTTCCTGTTCGACCGCGGTCTTCACTTCGGAAGACACCAGCTTGTCTTTGGTCTGGGAGCTGAACTTCGGATCCGGCACCTTCACCGAGATGATCGCGGTCAAGCCTTCACGGGCGTCATCACCGGTGGTGGCAACCTTGTGCTTTTTGGCCAGGCCTTCAGCTTCGATGTAGGTGTTCAGGTTACGAGTCAGGGCGGAACGGAAACCCACCAGGTGAGTACCCCCATCGCGCTGAGGAATGTTGTTGGTGAAGCACAACAAGTTCTCGTTGAAGCTGTCGTTCCACTGCAAGGCGATTTCCACGCCGATGCCGTCTTCACGCTGGATGTTGAAGTGGAACACCTGGTTGACTGGAGTCTTGTTGGTGTTCAGGTATTCAACGAACGCACGCAAGCCACCTTCGTACTTGAACAACTCTTCCTTGCCGCTGCGCTCGTCCTTGAGGACGATACCAACACCGGAGTTGAGGAAAGACAGTTCACGAATCCGCTTGGCCAGGATATCCCAGCTGAAGTGGATGTTTTTGAAGGTGTCAGCCGAAGGCTTGAAGTGAATCTGGGTGCCGGTGGTTTCGCTTTCGCCAACGATTTTCATCGGCTCTTGCGGAACACCGTGGACGTAAGTCTGCTCCCAGATCTTGCCGCTACGGCGAACCGTCAGGATCAGTTCTTTGGACAGTGCGTTCACTACAGACACACCCACACCGTGCAGACCGCCGGATACTTTGTAGGAGTTGTCGTCGAACTTACCGCCGGCGTGCAGCACGGTCATGATGACCTCGGCTGCCGAAACGCCTTCTTCTTTGTGCACGTCTACCGGGATGCCACGACCGTTGTCGCGAACGGTGATGGATTCGTCCGGGTGGATGATGATGCTGATGTCGTCGCAATGGCCGGCCAAAGCTTCGTCGATCGAGTTATCGACCACCTCGAACACCATGTGGTGCAGACCGCTGCCATCGTCGGTGTCACCAATGTACATACCGGGACGTTTGCGTACGGCATCCAGGCCTTTCAGCACTTTAATGCTCGTTGAGTCGTACGTATTTTCTTCGCTCAATGCCTTCACTCCCGATGGTCGTGGGTCTGGGTGATACGGCCCTGTTCCACGTGGAACAGAGCGACTGGCGTTTCCGTCTGCCAGCCTTCCCTCAATAATTCGTGATCTACACAGGTGATAAACACCTGGCAGCGTAAGTCTTCCAGCAAGCGGCAAAGCGCGCGACGGTGGTACTCGTCCAGTTCGGACGGCAAGTCATCCACCAGATAAATACACTGGCCGCGTCGGGCCTGGCTGACCAAGTGCCCTTGAGCAATCCGCAATGCACAGACCACCAGCTTCTGCTGACCGCGGGACAAGATATCCGCGGCATTATGTGCACCCAATCTGAGGCGCAAGTCAGCACGTTGTGGTCCGGCCTGGGTATGACCCATTTGCTGATCCCGCTGAACGGACCCAGCGAGCACAGCGCTCAATTCGCGGTCCTTGTCCCAGCCTCGGTAATAGCTGAGCGTCAAACCCTCAAGCTCAACCAGTTCGCTCAAGGTCTGTTCAAAGACTGGTTTCAAGGCTTTGATGTAAGCACGGCGGTATTCATCAATTTCAGCGCTGGCCTGGCACAGTTCCCTGTCCCAAACCGCTTGCGAAACGGCGTCAAGTGTACCATGCCGCAGCCAAGAGTTTCTCTGGCGCAGGGCCTTCTGCAAGCGTTGCCAAGTGGACATGAATCGCGGTTCCACGTGGAACACGCCCCAGTCGAGAAACTGTCGACGAATCTTCGGTGCACCTTCCAGCAAGCGGAAACTGTCAGGGTTGATGAGTTGCAGAGGGAGGATTTCAGCCAGTTGCGCGGCGCTACGGGCGTTTTGACCATCAATGCGAATCTGGAACTCACCCTGGCGGTCCCGGGATATCCCCAATGCGCTATGCCCGCCCTCGGCCAATTCGACCTGGCCAAACACCGTGCACGCCAACTGCTCGTACTGAATGACCGGCAGCAGGCGGGTGCTACGAAACGAACGGGCAAGCCCCAGCAGGTGAATGGCTTCCAGAACACTGGTTTTGCCGCTGCCGTTGGCGCCGTAAAGAATGTTGATTCGGGGGGAGGGGGAGAAGGTCACCGGGTGCAGATTGCGCACCGCGGTGACCGAGACGCGACTTAAGGACATCTAGCTTCTGCTGAGCATGATTACAGACGCATCGGCATGACGACGTAGGCCGAGTCGTCGTTGTCCGACTCTTGCACCAGCGCACTGCTGTTGGAGTCGGACAAGATCAGGCGCACCTGCTCGGTGGTCATCACGCCCAGCACGTCGAGCAAGTAGCTCACGTTGAAACCGATTTCCAGGTTGCCGCCGTTGTATTCAACGCCGACTTCCTCTTCCGCTTCTTCCTGCTCCGGGTTGTTGGCCTGGATTTTCAGCTGACCATTGGCCAGTTGCAGACGGATGCCGCGGTACTTCTCGTTGGACAGAATCGCGGTACGGCTGAACGCTTCACGCAACGCCTGGCGATCGCCGAGCACCAGCTTGTCACCGCCCTTTGGCAGAACGCGCTCGTAGTCAGGGAATTTACCGTCGACCAGTTTCGAGGTGAAGGTGAACTCGCCCGTGGTGGCGCGGATGTGGTGCTGACCCAGGACGATGCTGACGATGCCGTCCGGCTCAGTCAGCAAGCGCGCCAACTCAAGAATACCTTTGCGCGGCACGATGACCTGATGGCGATCCGGTTGACCGATGTCGGCCTGCATCGAGCACATGGCCAGACGGTGACCGTCGGTGGCCACGGCACGGATGATACCGGCCGAGACTTCCAGCAGCATGCCATTGAGGTAATAACGCACGTCCTGCTGGGCCATGGCGAAGCTGGTGCGTTCGATCAAACGACGCAGCTTGCTTTGCTCCAGGCTGCAGGTCAGCGAACCCGGGCCTTCTTCAACAGTCGGGAAATCGTTGGCCGGCAGAGTCGACAGGGTGAAGCGGCTACGGCCAGCCTTCACCACCAGCTTCTGCTCGTCGACCTTGATGTCGATCAGCGCGTCATTCGGCAGGCTTTTGCAGATATCCATCAGCTTGCGCGCAGGCACAGTGATGGAACCCGGGTCCGCCGGCTCTTCGAGTTGCACGCGACCGACCAGCTCGACTTCCAGGTCGGTACCGGTCAGCGACAGTTGCTGGCCTTCGACAACCAGCAGCACGTTGGAGAGCACCGGCAAGGTCTGTCGGCGCTCGACGACGCCTGCGACCAGTTGCAGGGGTTTCAACAGGGCTTCGCGTTGAATGGTGAAATGCATGGTCTAGTCCCTTGCCTTAATAAGCTGCGCTGGTATGCATCAAGTGGTCAGTGTACGCAGCAGGTTCTTGTAGTCCTCGCGGATGTCCGCGTCGGATTCCTTAAGTTCGTTGATCTTGCGGCAGGCGTGCAAAACAGTCGTATGGTCGCGGCCGCCAAACACATCACCGATTTCCGGCAGGCTGTGGTTAGTCAACTCTTTGGACAACGCCATGGCAACCTGACGCGGACGAGCGACCGAGCGCGAACGACGCTTGGACAGCAGGTCGGAAATTTTGATCTTGTAGTACTCGGCGACGGTGCGCTGAATGTTATCCACAGAGACCAGTTTGTCTTGCAGCGCCAACAGATCTTTCAGGGATTCGCGGATCAGCTCGATGGTGATATCGCGGCCCATGAAGTGTGAGTGGGCAATCACGCGCTTGAGCGCGCCTTCCAGCTCACGGACGTTGGAGCGAATACGCTGAGCAATGAAGAACGCCGCATCGTGGGGCAGATCGACTTTGGCCTGGTCGGCCTTTTTCATCAGGATCGCTACGCGGGTTTCCAGCTCCGGCGGCTCGACGGCAACCGTCAGGCCCCAGCCAAAGCGGGATTTCAGGCGTTCTTCAAGGCCCTCGATTTCCTTAGGGTAGCGGTCACTGGTGAGAATGACCTGCTGGCCACCTTCGAGCAGGGCGTTGAAGGTGTGGAAAAACTCTTCCTGTGAACGTTCCTTGCGGGCGAAGAACTGAATGTCATCGATCAGCAACGCATCCACCGAACGGTAGAAACGCTTGAACTCGTTGATCGCGTTCAGTTGCAGTGCCTTGACCATGTCGGCCACGAAACGCTCCGAATGCAGGTACACGACCTTGGCATTCGGGTTCTTCTTTAATAGATGGTTACCCACAGCGTGCATCAAGTGGGTTTTACCCAAGCCAACGCCGCCATAAAGGAAGAGCGGGTTGTAACCGTGCTTGGGGTTGTCCGCCACCTGCCAGGCCGCTGCGCGGGCCAGCTGGTTGGACTTACCCTCGACGAAGTTCTCGAAGGTGAACGTGCGGTTCAGGTAGCTCGTGTGCTTGAGCGCGCCTTCGACCTGCACCGTGCGCTGCTCGGAACGCACAGGGGCCTGTTGAGAACTCGCACCGGCCATCGGGTCGAAACTGTCGCGCGATGGCTCTTCACTGACTTCGGCAACTTTCTGTGTCGAACGCTTGGTCGGTGTAGCCGTCGGTGCCGGTGCCGGAGCACTGACAGGCGCTTGCGCCGCCTGTGCCTGGGACGCGGCGGCAGCCAATGGCGCATTCGGAGCGGCACGCGGTACCGAACTGCGTTTGCTGCCTATTAATAAGGAGAGCGCAGGCGCCATGCCGTTGCCATGCTCATCAAGCAGTTCAAGGACGCGGCCCAGGTACTTTTCGTTGACCCAGTCGAGAACAAAACGATTCGGCGCGTAGACACGCAACTCGTCGCCTTCGGCTTCGACCTGTAGTGGACGGATCCAAGTGTTGAATTGTTGGGCAGGCAGCTCATCGCGCAAAAGCTCCACGCACTGCTGCCAAAGTTCCACTGACACGGATATCCCCTAAGTTGAAAGCCGGTGAGGCAAAAACAAGCGGCCATTGTAGCGACCAGACGCCGACTTATCCACACGTAGGTGGATCACCGACCAAGAAGAATCAACGATTTATACGCAAAAAAGACGACCAATGGTCTGTGCATAAGCTCTGTGGATAACCGACCCTGAGGTCGTTGTACAAGTGGGGGTGAAACTCGGTGGATAACCTGCTTGTGGATAACTGCCTCTTTCACGCACAGCTTATCCGACAGCGCAGCACAGGCTGACCACCGTTTTCCACTGTAGTTGTCATTCTCTGTACATCAAGGCGTAGAAGGCCTGAAGGCAGTTATCCACAGATGATCGGTGCCCTAGCTTTTATAAGCTTTACAGAAAAGCTTTAAATACTTTCCTTCTTTATTTTTATATTTGGCCAAGGTTGAAGGCGAGCAAAACCACTGGAGATCTATTTATAAGGAAACGCTGGTTGGAAATTGACCTAGAGGCTTGCTTTCTCTAGAATCCCCGGTCTCTTAAAACGGGGGCCATTCCGGCCCGTTGTGGACGAACCAGGTAACACGACAATGAAACGTACTTTCCAACCAAGCACTATCAAACGCGCTCGTACCCACGGTTTCCGTGCTCGCATGGCTACCAAGAACGGTCGTGCCGTTCTGTCGCGTCGTCGCGCCAAAGGTCGTGCGCGTCTGGCAGTTTGATAAGCCGGCACTGGAGGTGAGTCAGGACTTCAGTCGGGAAAAGCGTCTGCTTACTCCCCGGCATTTCAAGGCAGTCTTTGACTCCCCTACCGGCAAGGTTCCGGGGAAAAATCTCCTGCTCCTTGCGCGCAACAACGATCTTGATCACCCCCGTCTCGGGCTGGTTATCGGGAAAAAGAGCGTAAAGCTCTCCGTCGAGCGCAATCGCCTCAAACGTCTGATGCGCGAATCGTTCCGTCTGAACCAGGATTCACTGGCCGGCTGGGACATCGTTATCGTCGCGCGCAAAGGTTTGGGTGACGTAGAAAACCCCGAATTGATTCAGCATTTCGGCAAACTCTGGAAACGTCTGGCACGCAGCACGCCGGTCCCAGCAGTCAAAACCGAAACTGTAGGGGTAGACAGTCCCGATGCGTAAACTGGCACTCGTTCCGATCCAGTTTTATCGCTATGCCATTAGTCCTCTGATGGCCAGTCACTGTCGTTTCTACCCCAGTTGTTCCTGCTACGCGTTGGAAGCCATAGAAAATCATGGCCTTCTGCGCGGTGGCTGGCTGACCTTTCGTCGTTTAGGTCGCTGTCATCCGTGGAATCCCGGTGGTTATGACCCGGTTCCACCTATCCCTACCTCCCGTTCTTCTTCGATGGCCGAGTAATCATGGATATCAAACGCACGATCCTGATCGTCGCCCTGGCAATCGTGTCCTACGTTATGGTTCTTAAATGGAACCAGGACTATGGCCAGGCTGCCCTGCCGACTCAGAATGTTGCTTCCAGTACTACCGCACCGGGCCTACCGGATACGGCGACTGGCAATAATGCTTCTGTCAGTGACGACATTCCACGCGCCGCAAGCGATACCAGTGCTACTGCTCCTGCTGAAACGCCAGTAGCTGCAAGCAAAGACCTCATCCAGATCAAAACGGATGTGCTCAACCTGGCTATCGATCCACAAGGTGGTGATGTTGCCCAGTTGACGCTGCCGCTGTATCCACGTCGCCAGGACCATCCGGAAATTCCATTCCAGCTGTTCGATAACGGCAACGAGCGGACTTATCTGGCTCAAAGCGGTTTGATCGGCACCAACGGTCCGGACGCAAGTCCTGCCGGTCGTCCGGTTTTCGCCTCGGAGAAGAAGATTTACCAACTGGCTGACGGTCAGGACCAATTGGTCGTGGACCTGAAGTTCAGCAAGGACGGCGTCAACTACATCAAGCGTTTCACCCTGAAACGTGGCTTGTACGACGTAACCGTTTCCTACCTGATCGACAACCAGAGTGCACAGCCCTGGTCCGGTGCGATGTTCGCGCAATTGAAGCGTGACGCCAGCTCCGATCCTTCTTCCAGCACCGCCACTGGCACCGCGACTTACCTGGGCGCCGCCCTGTGGACAAGTAACGAGCCGTACAAGAAAGTGTCGATGAAGGACATGGACAAGGCTCAGCTGAAAGAAACCGTCAGCGGTGGTTGGGTTGCCTGGTTGCAACACTACTTCGTGACCGCATGGATTCCGGCGAAGGGCGAAAACAACGTCGTCCAGACCCGCAAAGACAGCAAAGGCAACTACATCATCGGCTACACCGCCCCGGCAATGACTGTTGCCCCTGGTGCGAAAGCCGAAACCAGCGCCGTTCTGTACGCCGGTCCGAAAAGCCAGGCTGTGCTGAAAGAGTTGTCCCCAGGTCTGGAGCTGACTGTCGACTACGGCATTCTGTGGTTCATTGCCCAGCCAATCTTCTGGTTGCTGCAACACATCCACGCGCTGGTCGGTAACTGGGGCTGGTCGATCATCTTCCTGACCATGCTGATCAAAGGGATTTTCTTCCCGCTGTCGGCAGCCAGCTACAAATCCATGGCCCGTATGCGTGCAGTGGCTCCGAAACTGGCTGCGCTGAAAGAGCAACATGGCGATGACCGGCAGAAAATGTCGCAAGCCATGATGGAGCTGTACAAGAAAGAGAAGATCAATCCGCTGGGTGGTTGCTTGCCAATCCTCGTGCAAATGCCGGTTTTCCTTTCGCTGTACTGGGTTCTGCTTGAAAGCGTTGAAATGCGCCAGGCTCCGTTCATGCTGTGGATTACTGACCTGTCGATCAAGGACCCGTTCTTCATTCTGCCGATCATCATGGGTGCAACCATGTTCATCCAGCAGCAGTTGAACCCGACTCCTCCGGATCCGATGCAGGCCAAGGTAATGAAGCTGATGCCTATCATCTTCACCTTCTTCTTCCTGTGGTTCCCGGCTGGTCTGGTGCTGTACTGGGTAGTGAACAACTGCCTGTCCATCGCCCAACAGTGGTACATCACGCGTAAGATCGAAGCGGCTACCAAAAAAGCCGAGGCGTAACTTACTCTGTGGGTAACCACTCAAAACGCCCCCTAGTGGGGCGTTTTGCTATCTGTCACTTTTGTCTGGATACCGGTTTATGAGCGTTCCTCGTGAAACCATCGCCGCCGTTGCCACCGCTCAAGGTCGCGGCGGTGTGGGCATCGTCCGTATTTCCGGGCCGTTGGCGAGCGTTGCGGCCAAAGCGTTCAGTGGTCGTGAACTCAAGCCGCGATTTGCCCACTATGGCCCGTTCCTGAGTGAAAACGATGAGGTGCTTGATCAGGGCATCGCGCTTTATTTCCCCGGACCGAACTCGTTCACCGGCGAAGATGTGCTGGAACTCCAGGGCCATGGCGGCCCGATCGTTCTCGATATACTGCTCAAACGTTGTCTGGAATTGGGTTGCCGTCTGGCCCGTCCGGGTGAATTCAGTGAGCGTGCGTTCCTCAACGACAAACTCGACCTCGCCCAGGCCGAAGCTATTGCCGATTTGATCGAGGCAAGTTCTGCACAGGCTGCGCGAAATGCACTGCGTTCCTTGCAGGGTGCCTTTTCCGAACGCGTGCATAACCTCACCGAGCAACTGATTGGCTTGCGAATCTATGTCGAAGCGGCGATCGACTTTCCGGAAGAAGAAATCGACTTCCTTGCCGATGGCCACGTGTTGAGCATGCTCGACAAAGTACGCGACGAGTTATCCACCGTACTGCGAGAAGCCGGGCAGGGTGCCTTGTTGCGCGATGGTATGACGGTGGTCATCGCCGGTCGGCCGAATGCCGGCAAATCCAGCTTGCTGAACGCTCTGGCTGGGCGAGAAGCCGCGATCGTGACCGAGATTGCCGGCACGACCCGGGACATTCTTCGCGAACATATCCACATCGATGGCATGCCGTTGCACGTGGTGGATACCGCTGGTCTGCGAGATACCGATGACCATGTGGAAAAAATAGGTGTGGAACGGGCGTTGAAAGCCATCGGTGAGGCAGATCGCGTGCTGCTGGTCGTCGATGCCACCGCCCCTGAAGCACTTGATCCATTCGCGCTATGGCCGGAATTCCTGGAGAGCCGCCCGGATCCGGCCAAAGTCACGCTGATCCGAAACAAGGCAGACCTGACCGGTGAAGCTATTGCCCTGGAAGTCAGCGAGGATGGCCACGTCACCATCAGCCTCAGCGCCAAATCTGCAGGTGAGGGCCTGGAGTTGCTGCGTGACCACCTCAAGGCCTGCATGGGCTATGAGCAGACCTCGGAAAGCAGCTTCAGTGCTCGCAGGCGTCACCTTGAAGCATTGCGTCATGCCAGTGCTTCCCTCGAGCACGGTCGTGCACAGCTGACCCTGGCAGGTGCCGGTGAATTGCTGGCAGAGGATTTGCGCCAGGCACAGCACGCTTTGGGTGAAATAACCGGCGCATTCAGCTCCGATGATCTGCTGGGCCGGATCTTTTCCAGCTTCTGTATCGGCAAATAGTCCTTCTGTTGTCCACAGACAGGCCATTCGCGCCTGTCTGTTCTCATCCCTTTTCATGAATTGTCTCCTGTGCCGAGCAGATTCTTTCTGCCTGGGCGGATTTCCCGTGCCCGGGATTTGGTCAATCGCCGCTTTTCTGTGGATTAAGCCCTGTGAATAACTGCCACTAAGGGCAGTTGATAACAGGGCCTCAAAACTGAAGATAACCGCCTCTGTGGATAACCACCCCTTTCATCCACAGGCTTAAACCGGTTATCCAAGGGCCTCATTGGCACATGACCACAGGGTTTTGAATCTCTGTACATATTGAATATAAAGGCCTGTAGAGATCTATCCACAGAAAGGCACCTCAGTAGAAATAAACATAAAAACAAAGATTTAATAAATTTCTCTCTTTTTAATTTCTATAACCCCGACTTCTCCACAGCTGGTTAAATTTTGTGCAAAGGGTTCTTTAGGAAGGGCGAAGTCCCTATACTTGCCGCCCAGGTCCAAAAACCTGAGCTCAAACTATTCCTGATTACCTAACTGAAGCAGGCACGAGGTGCGTGGTGGATTTCCCTTCCCGTTTTGAAGTGATCGTCATCGGCGGCGGTCATGCCGGTACCGAGGCAGCACTGGCGTCAGCACGCATGGGTGCAAAAACCCTGTTGCTGACGCATAACGTGGAAACCCTCGGTGCCATGAGTTGCAACCCGGCCATTGGCGGGATCGGCAAAAGCCATCTGGTGAAAGAAATCGATGCCCTCGGCGGCGCGATGGCCATGGCAACCGATAAAGGTGGTATCCAGTTTCGCGTTCTGAACAGCCGCAAAGGCCCGGCCGTGCGTGCAACTCGCGCTCAGGCAGACCGGGTTCTGTACAAGGCCGCTGTCCGCGAAGCATTGGAAAACCAGCCGAACCTGTGGATATTTCAACAAGCCGCCGATGACCTGATCGTCGAACAGGAACAAGTGCGTGGTGTTGTCACCCAAATGGGCCTGCGTTTCCTCGCGGATTCCGTGGTATTGACCACTGGCACCTTCCTCGGCGGACTTATCCACATAGGCATGCAGAATTATTCCGGTGGTCGCGCCGGCGATCCGCCATCGATTGCTCTAGCTCACCGCCTGCGTGAATTGCCACTGCGTGTTGGCCGCTTGAAAACAGGAACACCGCCGCGCATCGACGGTCGATCCGTGGATTTCTCGGTGATGACCGAGCAAGCCGGCGATACGCCAATCCCGGTGATGTCGTTCATGGGTTCCAAAGAGCAGCATCCGAAACAGGTGAGCTGCTGGATTACCCACACCAACGCACGGACTCACGAGATCATCGCAGCGAACCTCGACCGTTCGCCGATGTATTCCGATGCAGGGTTGATCGAAGGCATCGGCCCGCGTTACTGCCCGTCGATCGAAGACAAGATCCACCGCTTTGCCGACAAGGAAAGCCATCAGGTCTTCATCGAGCCGGAAGGTTTGACCACGCACGAGCTGTACCCGAACGGGATATCCACATCCCTGCCGTTCGACGTGCAATTGCAGATCGTGCAATCGATCCGCGGCATGGAGAACGCGCACATCGTGCGTCCGGGCTACGCCATTGAATACGACTACTTCGACCCGCGTGACCTGAAGTACAGCCTGGAAACCAAAGTGATCGGCGGTCTGTTTTTCGCTGGACAGATCAATGGCACCACCGGTTATGAAGAGGCCGGCGCCCAAGGTTTGCTGGCCGGGGCCAACGCCGCACTGCGCGCTCAGGGCAAAGACGCCTGGTGCCCGCGTCGCGACGAGGCGTACATCGGCGTTTTGGTCGACGACCTGATTACATTGGGTACTCAGGAACCGTACCGGATGTTCACATCCCGCGCCGAATACCGCCTGATCCTGCGCGAAGACAACGCCGATCTGCGCTTGACCGAAAAAGGTCGCGAACTGGGTCTGGTCGATGATGCGCGCTGGGCGGCTTTCTGCACCAAACGCGAAAGCATCGCTGTGGAAGAACAACGTTTGAAAAGCACCTGGGTTCGCCCGGGCACCGAGCAGGGCGATGCGATTTCCGAAAAATTCGGTACGCCGCTGACCCACGAATACAACTTGCTCAACCTGCTGAGTCGTCCGGAAATCGACTACGCTGGTCTGATCGCCGTGACCGGCGGTGGTGCAGAAGATCCACAAGTCGCCGAGCAGGTCGAAATCAAGACCAAATACGCCGGTTACATCGATCGTCAACAGGATGAAATCGCGCGTTTGCGGGCCAGTGAAGACACAAAACTGCCTGTGGATATCGATTACACGAACATTTCCGGTCTCTCCAAAGAGATCCAGAGCAAGCTCGGTGCGACCCGTCCAGAGACCCTGGGCCAGGCGTCGCGTATTCCGGGCGTTACGCCAGCAGCGATTTCGCTGTTGATGATTCATTTGAAAAAACGCGGCGCGGGCCGTCAGTTGGAGCAAAGCGCTTGAGTTCGTTGGTCACCTCGCAACACGCCGAAGAGTTATCCACAGGTGCTCGCCAGCTCGGTGTCACACTGACCGAAACCCAGCACGCGCAGTTGCTGGGCTATCTGGCCCTGTTGATCAAATGGAACAAGGCCTACAACCTGACCGCTGTGCGCGACCCGAACGAAATGGTCTCGCGTCACCTGCTCGATAGTTTGAGCGTGATGTCGTTCATCGAGAACGGACGCTGGCTGGACGTTGGCAGCGGCGGCGGCATGCCGGGTATTCCGCTGGCCATCCTGTTTCCAGAGTCGCAAGTGACCTGCCTGGACAGCAACGGCAAGAAAACCCGCTTCCTGACTCAGGTCAAACTCGAACTCAAACTGGATAACCTGCAAGTTATCCACAGTCGCGTCGAAGCCTTCCAGCCTGCACAGCCTTTCAACGGGATTATTTCTCGGGCGTTCAGCAGCATGGAGAACTTCAGCAACTGGACTCGCCACTTGGGCGATGCCGATACACGCTGGCTGGCAATGAAGGGCGTTCATCCGGCTGATGAGCTGGTAGCATTGCCGGCAGACTTCCACCTCGATAGCGAACACGCCCTGGCCGTACCTGGTTGCCAAGGCCAACGCCATCTGCTGATACTGCGCCGCACGGCATGATTGGGAACACAAGCAAGAATGGCTAAGGTATTCGCGATAGCGAACCAAAAGGGTGGTGTGGGCAAAACCACCACCTGCATCAACCTCGCAGCTTCCTTGGTCGCTACCAAGCGACGGGTGCTGTTGATCGATCTCGATCCACAGGGCAACGCCACCATGGGTAGCGGTGTGGATAAACACGGTCTGGAAAATTCGGTTTACGACTTGCTGATCGGCGAGTGCGACCTGGCCCAGGCCATGCACTACTCCGAGCACGGTGGTTACCAGTTGTTGCCGGCCAACCGTGACCTGACCGCGGCCGAAGTGGTTCTGCTGGAAATGCAGATGAAGGAAAGCCGCTTGCGCAGCGCGTTGGCGCCGATCCGTGAAAACTACGATTACATTTTGATCGACTGCCCGCCGTCGCTGTCGATGCTGACACTAAACGCTCTGGTCGCGGCTGACGGGGTAATTATCCCCATGCAGTGCGAGTACTTCGCGCTCGAAGGCTTGAGCGACCTTGTGGATAACATCAAGCGCATCGCTGAACTGTTGAACCCGAACCTCAAAGTCGAAGGCTTGTTGCGCACGATGTACGACCCGCGCCTGAGCCTGATGAACGACGTGTCGGCTCAGCTCAAGGAACACTTCGGCGAGCAGCTCTACGACACCGTCATTCCGCGCAACATCCGCCTGGCCGAAGCACCAAGCTATGGCATGCCGGCGCTGGCGTACGACAAAACATCACGGGGCGCCATTGCCTATCTGGCATTGGCGGGCGAGATGGTTCGCCGTCAACGCAAAAACTCACGCACCGCCGCTGCTCAGGCAACTTAAGGAATCCCCATGGCCGTCAAGAAACGAGGTCTCGGACGTGGACTGGATGCACTGCTGAGCGGTCCGACTGTCAGCTCGCTGGAAGAGCAGGCGGTACAAGCCGATCAGCGTGAGCTGCAGCATTTGCCCCTGGACCTGATCCAGCGCGGCAAGTACCAGCCGCGTCGGGACATGGACCCGCAAGCGCTGGAAGAACTGGCGCAGTCGATCAAGGCCCAAGGCGTGATGCAGCCGATCGTGGTTCGTCCGATCGGCAGCGGACGCTTCGAAATCATTGCCGGCGAACGCCGCTGGCGGGCTAGCCAGCAGGCTGGCCAGGAAACCATCCCGGCGATGGTTCGCGATGTGCCGGATGAAACCGCCATCGCCATGGCGCTGATCGAGAACATCCAGCGCGAAGACCTCAATCCGATCGAGGAAGCGGTCGCCCTGCAGCGTTTGCAGCAGGAATTCCAGCTGACTCAGCAACAAGTGGCCGAAGCGGTGGGCAAGTCCCGCGTGACCGTGGCCAACCTGCTACGCTTGATCGCGTTGCCGGAAGTTATCAAAACCATGCTGTCCCACGGTGATCTGGAAATGGGTCATGCGCGAGCTTTGCTTGGTTTGCCGGAAAATCAACAGGTTGAAGGGGCGCGACATGTTGTCGCACGGGGGCTGACTGTGCGCCAGACTGAGGCACTGGTTCGCCAGTGGTTGAGTGGCAAACAGGAGCCTGCCGAACCGGTAAAACCGGACCCGGATATCGCCCGACTCGAGCAGCGCCTGGCTGAGCGCCTAGGCTCTGCGGTGCAGATCCGACACGGAAAGAAGGGGAAGGGGCAGTTGGTGATCGGTTACAACTCCCTCGATGAGCTTCAGGGTGTGCTTGCACACATTCGCTGAAACATTTCCTCATGTAGCGTGCAGTCGGAAATCACTACCTGACAGTTGAATAGGGGCAGAACCGCCCCTATACTCTGCGCGCATTTTGTCGGCACAAATTATGCCAAGTTATTGAATTCTGGCAGCCGACCATTGGGGAGTAATTGTGGTGGAAACCCGCACGCCAAACCGCTTGCCGTTCCATCGCCTGGCAGTTTTTCCGGTGTTGATGGCTCAGTTTGTCGTTTTGCTGATCGCCGCTTTGGCGCTCTGGCAATGGCACGGAGTCGTTGCCGGGTACTCAGGACTCTGCGGAGGCCTGATAGCCTTGCTACCCAATGTTTATTTCGCTCACAGGGCATTTCGGTTTTCCGGCGCCCGAGCAGCTCAAGCCATCGTCCGGTCTTTTTATGCCGGCGAGGCGGGCAAACTGATTTTGACGGCAGTGCTTTTTGCGTTGACGTTTGCAGGTGTGAAGCCATTGGCGCCGCTAGCTGTATTCGGCGTCTTCGTGTTGACCCAACTGGTCAGCTGGTTCGCGCCCCTGCTGATGAGAACAAGACTTTCGAGACCTTAGGGCGTTTGAGGCAACCATGGCAGAAACAACCGCTTCGGGCTATATCCAGCACCACTTGCAGAACCTGACCTTCGGTCAGCACCCAACCGGCGGGTGGGGTTTTGCCCACACCGCAGCAGAAGCCAAAGAAATGGGCTTCTGGGCTTTCCACGTCGATACCCTCGGCTGGTCGGTCGCTTTGGGTCTGATCTTCGTTCTTCTTTTCCGCATGGCGGCAAAGAAGGCGACTTCCGGTCAGCCTGGTGCTTTGCAGAACTTCGTTGAAGTATTGGTCGAATTCGTCGATGGCAGCGTGAAAGACAGCTTCCATGGCCGTAGCCCGGTGATTGCACCGCTGGCACTGACCATCTTCGTCTGGGTCTTCCTGATGAACGCTGTCGACCTGATCCCGGTCGACTGGATTCCTCAGCTGGCCATCCTGATCACTGGCGATGCGCACATTCCATTCCGTGCCGTATCGACCACTGACCCGAACGCTACCCTGGGCATGGCCCTGTCGGTGTTCGCGTTGATCATTTTCTACAGCATCAAGGTCAAGGGCATCGGCGGCTTCCTCGGCGAACTGACCCTGCACCCGTTCGGCAGCAAGAACATCTTCGTTCAAGCCCTGCTGATTCCGGTGAACTTCCTGCTGGAGTTCGTGACGCTGGTGGCCAAGCCAATCTCGCTGGCACTGCGTCTGTTCGGCAACATGTACGCCGGCGAACTGGTCTTCATTCTGATTGCTGTGATGTTCGGCAGCGGTCTGCTCTGGCTTAGCGGCCTGGGCATAGTTCTGCAGTGGGCGTGGGCTGTGTTCCACATCCTGATCATCACCCTGCAGGCGTTTATCTTCATGATGCTGACCATCGTTTACCTGTCGATGGCGCACGAAGAGAACCATTAAGACCAGTCTCGACTAGTCTGATGTCCCACCCGGTCAAACGGGTGGGTGCCCGAACAGGGCTATGAAACGATTTGTTTTACCGCTTTAAAATCTAAAAAACCTAAACCATACGACGTAAAAGTCGGGAGGAAAGATGGAAACTGTAGTTGGTCTAACCGCTATCGCTGTTGCACTGTTGATCGGCCTGGGCGCACTGGGTACCGCAATTGGTTTCGGCCTGTTGGGCGGCAAGTTCCTGGAAGGCGCAGCGCGTCAACCAGAAATGGTTCCAATGCTGCAAGTCAAAATGTTCATCGTTGCCGGTCTGCTCGACGCCGTAACCATGATCGGTGTTGGTATCGCTTTGTTCTTCACCTTCGCGAACCCATTCGTTGGTCAACTCGCTGGCTAATCACTCGAACCTTCGAGTGATTGGTTTGATGTGCAACGAACGAGCGAGGTGTTGGCGTGAACATTAATGCAACCCTGATTGGCCAGTCCGTTGCGTTCTTCATTTTTGTACTGTTTTGCATGAAGTTCGTGTGGCCTCCGGTCATCGCGGCTTTGCACGAACGTCAGAAGAAGATCGCGGATGGACTGGACGCTGCCGCCCGAGCAGCTCGCGACCTGGAGTTGGCCCAAGATAAAGCGGGTCAACAACTGCGCGAAGCTAAGGCTCAGGCAGCTGAAATCATTGAGCAAGCCAAGAAACGCGGTAACCAGATCGTTGAAGAGGCTGTTGAAAAAGCCCGTATCGACGCTGACCGTGTGAAGGTTCAGGCTCAGGCCGAGATCGAGCAGGAACTGAACAGTGTCAAAGACGCGCTGCGTGCCCAACTGGGTGCACTGGCCGTCGGCGGCGCCGAGAAGATCCTGGGTGCCACAATCGATCAAAACGCGCACGCGGAGCTGGTAAACAAACTGGCTGCTGAAATTTAAGCGAGGGCGATCATGGCAGAATTGACCACGTTGGCCCGACCTTACGCTAAGGCAGCCTTCGAGCACGCCCAGGCCCACCAGCAACTGGCCTCTTGGTCAGCCATGCTCGGCCTGGCTGCAGCAGTGTCGCAAGACGACACCATGCAGCGCGTGCTCAAGGCCCCGCGACTGACGAGCGCAGACAAGGCCGCCACGTTTATTGACGTGTGCGGCGACAAGTTTGATGCCAAGGCACAGAACTTCATCAACGTCGTTGCCGAAAACGACCGTCTCCCGCTGTTGCCGGAGATATCGGCTCTGTTCGACCTGTACAAGGCCGAACAAGAGAAGTCGGTAGACGTTGAAGTGACCAGTGCTTTTGCATTGAACCAAGAACAGCAAGACAAACTCGCCAAGGTTCTCAGTGCACGACTCAACCGGGAAGTGCGCCTGCAAGTCGAGGAAGACAAATCCCTTATTGGGGGCATTGTCATCCGCGCCGGCGACCTGGTTATCGATGGCTCGGTTCGCGGGAAACTCGCGAATCTTGCCGAAGCATTGAAATCTTGAGTTTGAAGGGGCAGCAGAGCAATGCAGCAACTCAATCCTTCCGAAATAAGTGAAATTATCAAGGGCCGCATCGACAAGCTCGATGTGACCTCCCAAGCCCGTAACGAAGGCACTGTCGTCAGCGTATCTGACGGTATCGTGCGGATTCACGGTCTGGCCGACGTTATGTACGGCGAGATGATCGAGTTTCCGGGCGGCGTCTTCGGTATGGCTCTCAACCTGGAGCAAGACTCCGTAGGTGCCGTAGTTTTGGGCTCCTACCAGTCTCTGGCTGAAGGCATGAGCGCCAAGTGCACCGGCCGTATCCTCGAAGTTCCGGTTGGTAAGGAACTGCTGGGTCGCGTAGTCGACGCACTGGGTAACCCTGTTGACGGCAAAGGTCCGCTGAACAACACCGAGACCGATGCGGTCGAGAAAGTTGCTCCAGGCGTGATCTGGCGTAAGTCGGTAGACCAGCCTGTACAGACTGGCTACAAGGCTGTCGATGCCATGATCCCTGTCGGCCGTGGCCAGCGTGAGCTGATCATCGGTGACCGTCAGATCGGTAAAACCGCTCTGGCGATCGACGCGATCATCAACCAGAAAAACAGCGGCATTTTCTGCGTCTACGTTGCAATCGGTCAGAAACAATCGACCATCGCCAACGTGGTTCGCAAGCTGGAAGAAAACGGCGCACTGGCTAACACCATCGTCGTGGCAGCGAGCGCTTCGGAATCTGCAGCACTGCAATTCCTGGCACCGTACTCCGGTTGCACCATGGGTGAATTCTTCCGCGACCGCGGTGAAGACGCGCTGATCGTTTATGACGATCTGTCCAAGCAAGCAGTGGCTTACCGCCAGATTTCCCTGCTGCTGCGCCGTCCACCAGGCCGTGAAGCTTACCCAGGCGACGTGTTCTATCTCCACTCCCGTCTGCTGGAGCGCGCATCCCGCGTTTCGGAAGAATACGTAGAGAAGTTCACCAACGGCGCAGTGACCGGCAAAACCGGTTCCCTGACCGCACTGCCGATCATCGAAACCCAGGCTGGCGACGTTTCCGCGTTCGTTCCGACCAACGTGATTTCCATCACCGACGGTCAGATCTTCCTGGAATCGGCCATGTTCAACTCCGGGATCCGTCCTGCTGTGAACGCCGGTGTTTCGGTATCCCGTGTGGGTGGTGCCGCTCAGACCAAGATCATCAAGAAGCTCTCCGGTGGTATCCGTACCGCTCTGGCTCAGTACCGTGAACTGGCGGCATTCGCCCAGTTCGCTTCTGACCTGGACGAAGCGACCCGTAAGCAACTTGAGCATGGTCAGCGCGTTACCGAGCTGATGAAGCAGAAGCAATACGCACCAATGTCGATCGCTGACATGGCGCTGTCGCTGTATGCCGCTGAGCGTGGGTTCCTGACTGACGTTGAAATCGCCAAGATCGGCAGCTTCGAACAAGCGCTGATTGCTTTCTTCAACCGCGATCACGCCGATTTGATGGCGAAGATCAACGTGAAGGGTGACTTCAATGACGAAATCGACGCTGGCATGAAAGCCGGTATCGAGAAGTTCAAGGCCACCCAAACCTGGTAAGCCGCAGCGGGGGCCGCAAGGCTCCCGCTTGCTAACCTGATAGGTGTTACATGGCAGGCGCAAAAGAGATTCGCAGTAAGATTGCGAGCATCAAAAGCACGCAAAAGATTACCAGCGCCATGGAAAAAGTGGCGGTCAGTAAAATGCGCAAGGCACAAATGCGCATGGCTGCTAGCCGTCCTTACGCGGAGCGCATCCGCCAGGTTATTGGTCATTTGGCCAACGCTAACCCGGAATATCGCCACCCGTTCATGATCGACCGTGAAGTAAAGCGCGTCGGTTACGTTGTGGTGAGCAGTGACCGTGGTCTGTGTGGTGGCTTGAACACCAACCTGTTCAAGGCCTTGGTCAAGGACATGGCGAAAAACCGTGAAAACGGCGTCGAGATCGATCTGTGTGTTGTTGGTAGCAAGGGTGCGGCTTTCTTCCGCAACTTCGGCGGTAACGTCGTAGCAGCTATCAGCCACCTGGGTGAAGAGCCGTCGATCAATGACCTGATCGGCAGCGTCAAGGTGATGCTGGATGCCTACCTGGACGGCCGTATTGATCGCCTGTCCGTGGTGTCCAACAAGTTCATCAACACCATGACGCAAACGCCAACCGTGGAGCAGTTGATTCCACTGGTGGCAACCCCGGATCAAGAACTCAAGCACCACTGGGATTATCTGTACGAACCGGACGCCAAAGAGCTGCTTGACGGCTTGATGGTCCGCTACGTGGAGTCGCAGGTCTACCAGGCGGTGGTCGAGAACAACGCGGCTGAGCAAGCTGCGCGGATGATCGCGATGAAGAACGCTACCGACAACGCCGGTGATTTGATCAGCGATTTGCAGCTGGTCTACAACAAGGCGCGTCAGGCTGCGATCACCCAAGAGATCTCGGAAATCGTCGGCGGCGCTGCCGCGGTTTAACGGTTCAAATATTCAGAGGATCCAGCTATGAGTAGCGGACGTATCGTTCAAATCATCGGCGCCGTTATCGACGTGGAATTTCCACGCGACAGCGTACCGAGCATCTACAACGCGCTGAAAGTAGTGAGCGCGGCCGAAACCACCCTGGAAGTTCAGCAGCAGCTGGGCGACGGCGTGGTTCGTACCATTGCGATGGGTTCCACCGAGGGCTTGAAGCGCGGTCTGGAAGTCACCGACTCTGGCGCAGCCATCTCCGTACCGGTCGGTAAAGCGACTCTGGGCCGGATCATGGACGTACTGGGTAACCCGATCGACGAAGCTGGTCCGATCGACACCGAAGAGCGCTGGGGCATTCACCGTCCTGCGCCAACCTTCGCTGAACAAGCGGGCGGCAACGACCTGCTGGAAACCGGCATCAAGGTTATCGACCTGGTTTGCCCGTTCGCCAAGGGCGGTAAAGTGGGTCTGTTCGGTGGTGCCGGTGTAGGCAAAACCGTAAACATGATGGAACTGATCCGTAACATCGCCATCGAGCACAGCGGTTATTCCGTGTTCGCCGGTGTGGGTGAGCGTACTCGTGAGGGTAACGACTTCTACCACGAGATGAAGGATTCCAACGTTCTGGACAAAGTGGCACTGGTTTACGGTCAGATGAACGAGCCGCCGGGTAACCGTCTGCGCGTAGCACTGACCGGCCTGACCATGGCCGAGAAGTTCCGTGACGAAGGTAACGACGTTCTGCTGTTCGTCGACAACATCTACCGTTACACCCTGGCCGGTACTGAAGTATCCGCACTGCTGGGCCGTATGCCTTCCGCAGTAGGTTACCAGCCGACCCTGGCCGAAGAGATGGGTACTCTGCAAGAGCGTATCACTTCGACCAAAAACGGTTCGATCACCTCGATCCAGGCGGTATACGTACCTGCGGATGACTTGACTGACCCGTCGCCAGCCACCACTTTCGCCCACTTGGACGCCACCGTCGTTCTGTCCCGTGACATCGCTTCCCTGGGTATCTACCCGGCGGTCGATCCACTCGACTCGACTTCGCGCCAGCTGGACCCGAACGTAATCGGCCAGGACCACTACGACACCGCTCGCGGTGTACAGTATGTTCTGCAGCGTTACAAAGAACTGAAGGACATCATTGCGATCCTGGGTATGGACGAGCTGTCGGAAGCCGACAAGCAGTTGGTAAACCGTGCTCGTAAGATCCAGCGTTTCTTGTCGCAGCCGTTCTTCGTGGCTGAAGTCTTCACCGGTGCTTCGGGTAAATACGTTTCCCTGAAAGACACCATTGCTGGCTTCAAAGGCATCCTCAACGGTGACTACGACCACCTGCCAGAACAAGCGTTCTACATGGTCGGCGGCATCGAAGAAGCGATCGAGAAAGCCAAGAAACTGTAATCCCGGCGCCCGGCAACGGGCGCTAATTTAGGTTGAGGCAATCAGATGGCTATGACAGTCCATTGCGATATCGTCAGTGCGGAAGGAGAAATCTTTTCCGGCCTGGTCGAGATGGTGATTGCGCACGGTGCACTGGGTGATCTTGGTATCGCCCTGGGCCACGCGCCGCTGATCACTAATCTCAAGCCTGGCCCGATCCGCCTGGTCAAGCAGGGCGGGGAAGAGGAGGTGTATTACATCTCCGGTGGTTTCCTCGAGGTTCAGCCGAACATGGTCAAGGTTCTTGCCGACACCGTGCAACGTGCTGCCGACCTGGACGAAGCCTCCGCTCAGGAAGCCGTTAAGGCTGCCGAGAAGGCCTTGCATGAGCGGGGCGCGGAATTCGATTACGGTTCTGCCGCCGCACGTCTGGCCGAGGCTGCAGCTCAGCTGCGCACCGTCCAGCAGATCCGCAAGAAGTTCGGCCACTAACAGGCCATCACTTGTTGCGCGATTGATTAAAAAGGGTAGCCTCGGCTACCCTTTTTTCTTTTCCGATTTTCATAACCTGGTCGCAGCCGCTGACCACCCAGGATTGGTAGCCAGTCATGTCTCTTGAAATCGTTATTCTCGCTGCTGGTCAGGGCACTCGCATGCGTTCGGCGTTGCCGAAAGTGCTGCACCCGATTGCCGGCAATTCGATGCTTGGCCATGTTATCCACAGCGCGCGGCAACTTGATCCACAGCGCATCCACGTGGTGATTGGCCACGGTGCCGATGTTGTTCGTGAGCGTCTGGCGGCGGATGATCTGAATTTTGTCCTGCAGGACAAACAGCTGGGTACTGGCCATGCGGTAGCTCAAGCGGTGCCATTCATTGAGTCCGACACCGTTTTGATTCTCTACGGCGACGTGCCATTGATCGAAGTCGAGACCCTTCAGCGCCTGCTCAAGCAGGTAACGCCGCAGCAATTGGGCTTGCTGACCGTCGAACTGGACGACCCGACCGGCTATGGCCGCATCGTCCGTGATGCCGACGGCAAGGTCACTGCGATCGTCGAGCAGAAAGACGCCAACGAAACCGAGCGCGCGATCACTGAAGGCAATACCGGCATCCTGGCGCTGCCGTTCGCGCAGTTGGGTGGCTGGATGAGTCGTCTCTCCAACAACAACGCCCAAGGCGAGTACTACCTGACTGACGTGATTGCCATGGCGGTCAGCGATGGTCTGGTGGTGGAGACCGAGCAGCCTCACGATGCGATGGAAGTGCAGGGCGCCAACGATCGCAAGCAGCTTTCCGAACTCGAGCGTCACTATCAATTGCGCGCGGGCCGCCGTTTGATGGCCCAAGGCGTGACCCTGCGTGACCCGGCGCGTTTCGACGTACGCGGTGAAGTCACCGTCGGCCGCGATGTGCTGATCGACATCAACGTGATCCTGGAAGGCAAAGTCGTCATCGAAGACGATGTGGTGATTGGCCCGAACTGCGTGATCAAGGACAGCACCCTGCGTAAAGGCGTGGTGATCAAGGCCAACAGTCATATCGAAGGCGCAATTCTCGGTGAAGGCAGCGATGCCGGGCCGTTCGCCCGTCTGCGTCCCGGCACAGTGCTGGAGGCTCGCGCCCATGTGGGTAACTTTGTCGAGCTGAAAAATGCGCATATGGGCGAAGGTGCCAAAGCCGGTCACCTGACCTACCTGGGCGATGCCGAAATCGGTGCGCGCACCAACATCGGCGCGGGCACCATCACCTGCAACTATGACGGCGCCAACAAGTGGAAAACCGTCTTGGGTGAAGATGTGTTCATCGGTTCCAACAACTCGTTGGTGGCGCCTGTGGATATCTCTAGCGGTGCAACTACCGCTGCCGGATCGACCATTACGCAGAATGTGGATAACGCACAGTTAGCGGTGGGCCGTGCGCGCCAGAAGAACATCGATGGCTGGAAGCGGCCGGAGAAGATCAAGAAGAGCTGAGTTATCCACAGCCCTTGTAGGAGCGAGCTTGCTCGCGATGAACTTGAGAACGCCGCGGGTTGCCTGCTTTTCCGCGTTATCGTTAACGACCATCGCGAGCAAGCTCGCTCCTACAGGTTATCCACAGATCTTTTTATCGCCTCCCGCTTGACGAAGTTTCGCCGATAGGTTTTGATTGCTTCCGTTATCTTTCGAATCGAAACTTACCAAGTCATGTCGAAACGCAATACACCTCAACGTCGCCACAATATTCTCGCCTTGCTCAATGAGCAGGGCGAAGTCAGTGTGGATGAGTTGGCCAAGCGCTTCGAAACCTCGGAAGTTACGATTCGCAAGGATCTGGCGGCGCTCGAAAGCAATGGCTTGTTGCTGCGCCGTTATGGCGGTGCCGTCACCATGCCTCAGGAATTGGTGGCCGACATCGGTCAGCCAGTCTCCAAATATAAGCAGGCCATCGCTCGCGCTGCCGTCACGCGGATTCGCGAGCATGCACGGATCATCATCGACAGCGGGAGCACCACCGCTGCGATGATCCCCGAACTGGGTCAGCAACCAGGCTTGGTGGTGATGACCAATTCCCTGCACGTCGCCAACGCCCTGAGCGAACTCGAACACGAACCGGTGTTGTTGATGACGGGCGGCACCTGGGATCCGCACTCCGAATCCTTTCAGGGGCAAGTCGCCGAGCAGGTTCTACGTTCGTACGATTTCGACCAGTTGTTCATCGGTGCCGATGGCATCGACCTGGTGCGCGGTACCACCACCTTCAATGAGTTGCTGGGACTGAGCCGGGTCATGGCCGATGTAGCCCGCGAAGTGATCGTTATGGTGGAGGCCGACAAGATCGGCCGCAAGATTCCCAACCTGGAACTGCCCTGGAGCAGTGTCCATACCCTTATTACCGATGATCGCCTGCCGCTTGAGGCACGGGATCAGATTCAGGCCCGCGGCATCACTTTGATATGCGCGGCTGTCAGTCAGGAGAAATAGCATGTGTGGAATTGTCGGCGCAGTCGCAGAACGTAATATCACCGCCATCCTGCTCGAAGGCCTCAAACGCCTGGAATACCGTGGCTATGACAGCGCCGGTGTGGCGGTTTTCACCAATGACGCAAAGCTCGAGCGCATGCGCCGCCCTGGCAAAGTCAGCGAGCTGGAACTGGCACTCGAAGCCGAGCCGCTGATCGGTCGCCTCGGTATCGCTCACACTCGCTGGGCCACACACGGTGCGCCGTGCGAGCGTAATGCTCACCCGCATTTCTCCGGTGATCTGGCAGTGGTGCACAACGGCATCATCGAAAACCACGAAGCCCTGCGCGAACAACTCAAGGCGCTGGGATACGTGTTCACCTCGGACACCGACACCGAAGTCATCGCCCACCTGTTGAACCACAAACTCAAGGATCTGCAGGATCTGACCGTGGCGCTCAAGGCCACCGTTAAAGAGCTGCACGGTGCTTACGGTCTGGCTGTGATCAGTGCCGATCAACCGGATCGCCTGGTCGCTGCGCGCAGTGGCAGCCCGTTGGTAATCGGTCTGGGCCTGGGGGAAAACTTCCTTGCCTCCGACCAGTTGGCCCTGCGTCAGGTCACTGACCGCTTCATGTACCTGGAAGAAGGCGATATCGCCGAAATTCGTCGCGATAGCGTGCAGATCTGGGACGTCAGCGGCAAAGAAGTCGTACGTGAAACCGTGCAGTACCGCGACGGCGCCGAAGCGGCTGACAAGGGCGAGTTCCGCCACTTCATGCTCAAGGAAATCCACGAGCAACCGGCTGTTGTGCAGCGCACCCTCGAAGGTCGCCTGAGCCCGAACGGCGTGCTGGTGCAGGCGTTCGGCCCACAGGCCGCCGAGCTGTTCGCCAAAGTGCGTAACGTGCAGATCGTCGCTTGCGGCACCAGCTACCACGCCGGCATGGTTGCCCGTTACTGGCTCGAAGAGCTGGCCGGCATTCCTTGCCAGGTCGAAGTCGCCAGCGAATTCCGCTACCGCAAAGTGGTGGTGCAGCCCGACACCCTGTTCGTGACCATTTCCCAGTCCGGCGAAACCGCTGACACTTTGGCTGCACTGCGTAACGCCAAGGAGCTTTCAAGAGAAGAAGGGGGCTACCTCGCCAGCCTGGCCATCTGCAACGTCGGCATCAGCTCGCTGGTGCGTGAATCCGACCTGACTCTGCTGACCCAAGCCGGTCGCGAAATCGGTGTGGCATCGACCAAAGCGTTTACCACTCAGCTGGTCGGCCTACTGTTGTTGACCCTGTCCCTGGGTCAGGTTCGCGGTACATTGGCCAAAGGCATCGAAGCCACCCTGGTCGAAGAACTGCGTCGCCTGCCAACGCGTCTTGGTGAAGCTCTGGCGATGAACAGCACCGTGGAAAAAATCGCCGAGCTGTTCGCCGAGAAGCATCACACGCTGTTCCTCGGTCGTGGCGCGCAATTCCCGGTAGCGATGGAAGGTGCCTTGAAACTCAAGGAAATCTCCTACATCCACGCCGAGGCCTATCCGGCCGGCGAGCTGAAACACGGCCCGTTGGCGCTTGTGGATAACGACATGCCCGTGGTGACCGTGGCGCCGAACAACGAACTGCTGGAGAAGTTGAAGTCCAACCTCCAGGAAGTCCGCGCCCGTGGCGGCCAACTGATCGTCTTCGCCGACGAGCAGGCCGGCATGACCAACGGCGAAGGCACCCATGTTGTGCACATGCCGCACATCCACGACATCCTGTCGCCGATCCTCTACACCATCCCGCTGCAGTTGCTCTCGTACTACGTCGCGGTGCTTAAAGGCACGGACGTTGACCAGCCGCGTAACCTGGCGAAGTCGGTGACGGTGGAATAAGTTATCCACAGCTGAAACAAGGGGCGAGGTCGCTGTCATTGACAGGACCTTGCCCCTTTTTCATTCAGCTCAGAATTTTTCCGCAATCAACCGCAGTGGATAATTCGGTTCTTTATAGCTGCCCGGCTTCTGGCGTTTGGGCAACTTCACGGCTTCTCTCGGAACATCCTCATAGGGAATGCGACTGAGCAGGTCGGTGATGATGTTCAGGCGAGCCCGTCGCTTGTCATTCGAGTTGGCCACCAACCACGGGGCATGTTCGGTGTCGGTCATCTTGAACATGTCGTCACGTGCGCGTGAATAGTCATACCAGCGACTGTAGGACTTGAGGTCCATGCCGGTGAGCTTCCAGATTTTGCGTCCGTCCTTGATGCGAGCCTGGAGCCGTCGTGTCTGCTCTTCCTGGCTGACTTCCAGCCAGTACTTGATCAGGATGACGCCCGAATCGACGATTGAACGTTCCACCGAGGGGATAGACTTCAGAAAACGGGCGACCTGGTCTTTGGTGCAGAACCCCATCACCCGCTCCACGCCGGCGCGGTTGTACCAACTGCGATCAAAGATCACCACTTCGCCAGCCGCCGGCAGATACGGCAGGTAACGCTGCACATACATCTGACTTTTCTCGCGTTCAGTAGGTGCACTTAGCGCTATCACCCGGAAGATGCGTGGGCTCACCCGCTCGGTCAACGCCTTGATGGTGCCGCCCTTGCCAGCGCCGTCGCGCCCCTCAAAAACGATGCACACCTTGATGCCCTTGTGCCGCACCCATTCCTGCAGCTTGACGGTTTCGACGTGCAGTTCGCGTAGCGCTTTCAGGTAGTCTTTGTTGTTCATTTTCGAGCTGTCAGCCATTGGCTGCTTTTGTGCCCACTTCTTATCCTTTGCCATGACCAAGACCTCACTGTTTCCCGGTCATGTCAGACTAGGTCGTTTTCGACATCGCGCTCAAAATTGCAGCCTGACGGTTGCGATTTTTATTTGAATGGAGGACATGCCCAGTGGACCGATTCCAGGAAATGCAGGTCTTCGCTGCCGTTGCCCAGGAACAGGGTTTCTCGGCGGCGGCACGGCGTTTGGGCCTGTCGGCGGCCAGTGTCACCCGTGCAGTGGCCGCGCTGGAAAAACGCATTGGCACGTTGTTGCTGACGCGCACCACCCGCAGTGTGCATTTGAGTGAGGCGGGTCAGCGGTATCTCGAGGATTGTCGGAGAATTCTCGCCGAGGTACAGGAAGCGGAGGATTCGGCGGCGGGCAGTCACGCAGAGCCCCGTGGGCAACTGACGATCACGGCGCCGGTACTGTTTGGCGAGTTGTTTGTCACGCCGGTGATGGTGAATTATCTGACGCAGTTTCCTGAAGTCTGCATCAATGGGTTGCTGGTTGATCGAGTGGTGAGCATGGTCGAGGAGGGGATCGATGTGGCGGTGCGCATCGGTGAGTTGCCCGACAGTAATCAGCATGCGATCCGTGTCGGCGAAGTACGCCGGGTGATTTGTGCTTCTCCGCGATTTCTTAAGGCGCATGGCAGGCCATTACATCCTCAGGATCTGGCCCGCGCACCGGTTATTGCGACGTCCGCTATCGGCCAGCAGAGAAGCTGGCCTTTCCTTGAAGCCGGAGAGCTGCTGAATGTTCGACCGGAACCGCGCCTGGTGGTGACGGCGAATCAGGCGGCCATTACCGCCGCGAGCCTGGGGCTGGGATTCACCCGCGTTCTGTCTTATCAGGTCGCCAGCAAAGTCGCGTCCGCAGAGTTGGAAATCGTACTCGCCGACTTCGAACTGCCACCGCTGCCCATCCATGTCGTCTATCAGGGCGGGCGCAACGCCCCCGTGCGGATTCGCAGTTTTGTGGACTTCACCGTGAAAGCCTTGCGGGAACACCCGGACTTGCTGGGCTGATGATTTATTTCACTGGGTGAAACAATGGATTGCGTTTGCTGACTATTCTGTTGTTTTGGTTGCGGGTGGAAGATAGCGGCCATCGGTGCTGATCATTCCTGAACGGCGCCACCACCTAGTGGAGTCGACCATGCAAGCGATCAAACTCTATAACTTCCCGCGCTCCGGCCATGCGCACCGTGTGGAACTGATGTTGTCCCTGCTGCAACTGCCGACCGAGCTTATCTTGGTTGATCTGGCCAAAGGTGCGCACAAACAGCCGGAGTACCTGGCGATCAACCCGTTTGGGCAGGTTCCGGCCATCGACGATCAAGGCGTGGTGCTGGCTGATTCCAACGCGATCCTGGTTTACCTGGCGCAAAAATATGGCAACGGCCGCTGGTTGCCGGCCGACCCGGTTGGCGCGGCGAAGGTTCAACGCTGGCTGTCTGTGGTTGCCGGCCCGATTGCCTTTGGTCCGGCCAGGGCAAGACTGATCACTGTGTTTGGTGCGGCTTATAACGCTGAAGAAGTGATTGCTTACTCTCACATCTGGCTCAAACAGATCGATCAGGAGCTGGCTGCTTCGCCTTATCTGGTTGGCTCCGAACCGACCATTGCCGACGTCGCGGCCTACAGCTACATCGCCCATGCTCCTGAGGGCAATGTGTCGCTGGAGGACTACGCCAACGTACGAGCCTGGCTGGCGCGTATCGAAGCTTTGCCTGGTTTTGTCGGTATGCCGCGCACCGTCGTCGGCCTGCAAAAAACTGCCTGATGCTGCGGCCCGACATTGTCGGGCCGACCACACTGCGCTCGTTGCGCAGGGAGAAGCCGTTATGGACCGTTCACCTTGGCACGCTGGCGAGAAACAGTTGCAGGCACACGTCGGTGTTGCCGAGCGAATGGAGACGTTGGGTCGTAGGGTGGTTCGCACTGAGATGCCGGACCAGCACCGCACATTCTATGAGCAACTGCCGTTCATGCTGTACGGCGCGGTGGACGCCGACGGTAATCCTTGGGCCAGCATTCTTGAAGGACCACCGGGTTTCGCTCATTCGCCCGAGCCGGGAGCGCTGTTGTTCAACAGCCTGCCGGGGGCGGATGATCCTGCGCAATTGGTCGATGGCGCGGCGATCGGTCTGTTGGGGATAGAACTGCATACCCGGCGGCGCAACCGCCTCAATGGTCGCGTCGGCGCCGTAACGGCAAAGGGTTTTGCTGTAACGGTCGAACAGTCCTTCGGCAACTGTCCGCAATACATTCAATTGCGGCAGTTTCGCTCGGTGCCGCTGGCAGATCCGGCGACGCGCATTGCTCAACACCTGAACGCTCTGGATGACGCAGCCAAAGCCACGATCGCTGGCGCCGACACCTTCTTCGTCGCGAGTTATGTGGATATTGATGGCCAGCGCTCCGTGGACGTTTCACACCGTGGCGGCCAGTCCGGTTTCGTACAGGTGGAAGGTAATCGCCTGACCATCCCGGACTTCGCCGGCAACCTGTTCTTCAATACCCTGGGTAACTTGCTGATCAATCCCCGGGCGGGTTTGCTGTTTATCGATTTCAACTCGGGCGACCTGCTGCACCTCAGCGGTCGCGCCGAAGTCATACTTGAAGGCCCGCAGGTCGAAGCCTTTCAAGGCGCCGAGCGTCTGTGGACATTCGAGGTGGAGCAGGTGGTGCGTCGGCCCGCAGCGTTGGCTTTGCGTTGGCGCTTCGATGGCGTATCACCCACCAGTCTGCTAACCGGCACCTGGGAACAGGCCAACGCCCGTCTGCAAGCCCAGGCGCTGGGCGATCGTTGGCGGCCGCTGCGAGTGACGCGGATCGAAGCGGAAAGCCACAACATTCGCTCGATCTATCTGGAGCCTGCCGATGGCGCCGGGTTGCCGGTGTTTCAGGCTGGGCAGCATTTGCCGCTGCGGTTCACCATTGGCGGTGGGGTGCATATCCGCACTTACAGCCTGTCGAGCGCGCCGTCCGACGACTTTTTCCGCATCAGCGTGAAGCGTGAAGGGCTGGTGTCTTCGCACCTGCATGAGCAGGTTCGTGTCGGTGATCTGCTGGAAGCCCGCGCACCGCAGGGGCATTTCACCGTGACAACCCATGAACGTCGGCCGCTGGTGTTGTTGGCCGCCGGGGTAGGCATTACGCCGTTGCTGTCGATGGTGCGGGAGGTGGTGTATCAAGGACTTCGCACCCGATACATTCGGCCTACATGGTTTTTCCAGAGTTCGCGCACGCTGGCCGATCAACCGTTTCGTCCCGAGCTGGATCGCTTGCTCGAGAGTGCGGGTGAGGCGGTGCGGGTGCTGCGTCTGCTCAGTCAGCCGGAGGCCGATGCTCATGAGGGCGAAGACTTTGATTTGACCGGACGGATCGACACGGCTTTGCTCCAGTCCATCCTTGAGGTGGAGGACTACGATCAGCTGGACTTTGTCCTCTGCGGCCCGGGCAGTTTTACCCAGGGGTTGTACGACAGTCTTCGGGGACTGGACATCCGTGACAGCAGGATTCACGCAGAGACCTTCGGCCCGTCGACCTTGCGTCGCCAGCCGGACCCCGACGCGGTGGTCATCGAGCAACCGCCCGCCGCAACCACCTCGGTGCCGGTGGTGTTCCAGCGCTCGGCCAAAGAAGCCCGCTGGCAACCCGATGGCGGCAGTTTGCTTGAGTTGGCGGAAAGCCGTGGCTTGCGTCCGGAATTCAGTTGCCGCGGCGGCTCCTGCGGGACCTGCAAGACTCGCCTGATCAGCGGCCAGGTGAATTATCCACAGCCGCCAGCGGAAGTGCCGGACGAAGGAAGCGTCCTGATTTGTTGTGCGATTCCGGCGCAGGGCTCGCAGCCTTTGGTGCTCGACCTGTAGCATCTGACGGACGCTGCCTTCAGCAGCTACAAAGGATGCTTTATGGTTTTTCTCGCTCGCCTGTCGGGCTTGCTGGTGATGGTGGCGCTGCTTGCTGGTTGCGAACGACAGGACGCGCCGCCGCTTGATCAACAACTCTACGTCTGGCAACGGCAATGGACGCCGGCCCACGAAGCTGCACTCAAAGACAGTCGCGCGGACTTTTCCACTCTACGAGTGCTGGCCTTGCAGGCCTTCCCCCGGGCGGGTTGGAGCCGGGCGCGAATCGATGCGGCGCTGCTCAAACAGGATGGCCGGCCGCTTATCGCGGTGATTCGTCTCGATGGCCAGCTCAAGTCGCTGGACCAGGACGAAGTGACCACGCAGATCCGCCAGGTGCTTGATGATTGGCAAGCGCAGGGGCTGATCCTCGCCGGTGTGGAAATCGACCACGATGCCGGCAGCGCCCGACTACCGGCCTATCGGAAATTTCTCACGGCTTTGCGCGCGGTTCTTCCGGCCCCCATGCCGCTCAGTATTACGGCATTACCCGCCTGGCTCGACAGCCCCGAACTGCCGACGTTGTTATCCACAGTCGATAGCAGCGTGTTGCAGGTGCATGCGGTGAGCGATCCGCGCAGGGGCTTGTTTGACCCGGATCAGGCGCAAAAATGGGCGAAGGCCTGGAGCCGCATCACTTCGAAACCTTTTTATCTGGCGCTGCCGGCCTATGGCGTGGCGTTGTTGCCGCAGACCGGCGGTGCACCGCTGGTGGAGAGCGAAGTGCCGGTTGAACGCGGCGGCGAACGTCGGGAACTGCTGGCCGATCCGCAGCAACTGCGAACACTGGCCGCTGAATTACGCAACGATCCGCCGGCGCATCTGGCCGGCCTGATCTGGTTTCGCTTGCCCCTGGCCAATGATCGCCGGGCCTGGAGCCTGACGACCTTGGGCGCCGTAGCCCGCGGCGACACCCTCGACAGTCGCCTGACGCTGAAACTCTCGTCGCAGGATGGCCTCTATGACGTCAGCATCAGCAATCAAGGCAACCTCGACAGCGTCTGGCCCGAGCGTCTGACACTCGCGGTGCGAGGCTGTGATGGCGCCGATGCCCTCGCCGGTTATGCGTTGCAACAGAGCCCGGATCTGCTTACCTTCACCCGCCTGCGCGACGGGCGAATACCGGCCGGCGGGCAGCGCGCCATCGGTTGGGCGCGCTGCACACACATTGATCAAGGAGGTTCAAATGTTCACCCGTAACTGGCCCCGCCATTTGCTCTGCCTGAGCCTCAGCTTGCCGCTGGGCTCGGCATTGGCCTGCGGGCCGGATTTTCCCATGCGCCTGCTCGACAACCGGGGCCAGTCGCTGGCGGAACTGCCGGAAGGCAATTTTCAGTTCGAGATCAATCGTCTCGGGCATGCGATTGCGGGGCTGAAGAACGTCACCGAAGTCGTCTACAGCAGCATGGACGCGTCCGACTACGCCGAGCAGCGGGACAAGGTCGAGCAGGCGGGTTTGACCGTGGAGCAGCAAGCGCAGGTAACACAGTTGCGCAGTTTGACCGATGCTCATCAGGTAGAAGCACAGGGCGCGAGTTTGCCGACTGAACTCGTGCTCTATCTGGCGGGTGCCGTGGCGTTCAACGCGGGTGACCATGGATTGGCCGCCGACTACTTCCAGAAAGTGCTGGCGCTCCCGGCGGATCAACGCGCGTTACGCAGCACCTGGGCCGCGTATTCGCTGGGCCGCGCACTGTTTGCCATGAGCGCTGAAGCGGACGCGACGCCCGACCTGCTGACGCAATCGCGCAAAGCCTTCGAGCAGACCCGGCAACTGAGCATCGACGGTTTCAGCGACCCGCTGGAACTGGGCGTCGCCAGCCTTGGCGAAGAAGCACGCGTGGCGCGCACGGCGGGTGACTGGAACCGTGCCATTGAGCTCTATGCCACGCAAAACCTCCACGGTTCAGCGGTGGGATACACCTCGCTGAAACTATTGGTGGCGGATCTGACGGCGATGCCCGACGAGCAATTGACTGCGTTGCTCAAGGGCAAACCGGTGCAGCAACTGGTCACTGCATCTCTGATCAGCCGGTTAGGTTGGTCATTTGGTGATCAACCGTCGAACGAAAAAAAACTGATCAAGTTGCTACAAGCCAGCACCCGCGGCAGTCTGGATAACGCCGATCGACTGGCGGCGATGAATTATCAACAGGGCGACTACGCCAGCGCCAAGGCTTTCCTGGAACACGCTGGCGACGGTGGCCTGGCGTGGTGGCTGCGGGCGAAACTGGCGATGCGCGAGGGCGATAAAACCGCCGCCGCCGCGGCGTACGCCAAAGCGGCTCAGGCCTTTCCGCAGAATGAATCCTGGGGTCAGCGGCGAACGCCGGACTGGGACTTTGAATCGCTGCAGCCCAAGTGCCGGGTCGAAGGCGAAAGCGCAATCCTGGCGTTGCAACGCGGGGATTATCTGCAAGCGTTCGATCAGCTCTATCGCAGCAACGACATTTACTGGTTCGACGCGGCGACTGTCGCCGAGCGCGTGCTGACTGTCGATGAGCTCAAGCATTACGTCGACACTCAGGTGCCGGCACCGCCGTCGCTGACTCAGCAGGATCTGGATAACTATGTGCCGTTGCCGGTGGCGGCGAAGTTGCGCAACTTGCTGGGGCGGCGATTGCTGCGTGAAGAGCGTTACGAAGCAGCACCTGTGTATTTCGACAACGCCGAACTGCAAGCCAAGGCCAAGTGGTACGCAGAGTTGCGCCACGATGCCGAATCGAAATGGTGGCCGACCAAACGAGCGTTCGCTTACTTCCACGCCGCCACACTGGCCCGTTTCGATGGAATGGAGCTGTTGGGCTACGAGATGTCCCCGGATTACGCTACGTTCGGTGGCAATTACAGTCTCGAAAGCACCGAACTCAAGGTCGGTCCACTAGTGGCTGAAGAGGAGGTCAAGCGTCAGCAGGCCAGCGCAGCTCAACCCGATCAGCGTTACCACTATCGTTATGTCGCCAATGCATTGGCCAGCCGCGCTGCCGATCACTTGCCTCATACCAGTCAGGCCTTTGCCATGGTGCTGTGTGCGGCGACGGGGTGGAACAGCGGCCCGGAAGAAAAAAGCGCCTTCTATCAACGCTACGTGAAAGAAGGGCCTTATATGAACCTGGGAGGTTTTTTCGGCGAGCACTGTGCTTATCCTGACTTCCTGAACGCAGACAAACGCTACGTCACTCAAGCATTGAGCCCGATCCGGGCAACCTTGCGACCTTACAAAAAGTGGCTGGAAATAGGAGGTGTCGTGATGTTTACAGCGCTCGCGCTGCTGCTGATCAATCGTCACAAGCGTAAGGCACGCCAGTAATCAGGCCTGTTGAACAAAGGTCAGTCGCACCGCGAAGCCAATCAGCAAGCTGCCAAATAACCATTGCTGGAAGCGCTGGGCCGAGGGACTGCGTTGCAGCCAGCGGCCAAGCGCGGCGCCGGCCAATGCGTAGGCGCTGTCGAACACCAAACCGACACCGACCAGCACCACACCCAGGGTCGTGAATTGAGCGAGCACCGGCCCTGCGTGCGGATCGATGAACTGCGGCAACAACACCGAGCAGAACAACAGCGCCTTGGGGTTAAGCAGGTTGGTCAGCAATCCGCGCTGGATCGCTTCGCGCCAACGTGGTTTTCCACAGGTTGCCTCTGCATCGTTCAGGTTCGGCAGCATCGTGGTTCGCAGGCACTGAATGCCGATCCACAACAGGTAGGCGGCTCCCGCCAGGCGCACCACATCGAAGGTCCAGGGCGCAGCCTTGAACAGCGCCGCCAGCCCCAACGCCGCCAGTAACACGTGGCAACCCCGTGCGATGCCCAAACCCACGGCCGTCGCCAGCGCCGCGCCTTTGCCTTGGCGTGCGCCGGTCTGTAGCAGCAGAATCATGTCCGGGCCTGGCAACAGGTAAACCACCGCCAATGCCATGAAAAACAGCCAGAGTCCTGCCACGATGCACCCCATTCGTTGTCGATTCGGTAGGGCCAGTCTAGGGCGGAAGGTCAGGGCAGGTGGTTGCGTAGTTTGCTTCTAATTAGTTTTTGGTTGGCATAACCTGCCATTCAATGACTACTAAACCATCAGGATCTGCCAAACATGAAACTGGACGCCTACGACCGCAAGATTCTCGCGGCCCTGCAACGGGATGGTCGGTTGAGCAACGTGCAACTGGCTGACGAGATCGGTCTGTCCGCGTCGCCCTGTCTGCGTCGGGTACGAATGCTTGAAGAGGCGGGGGTGATTCGCGGCTATCAGGCTAATCTGGATCGCGATGAAGTCGGGCTTGGGCTGACGGTGTTTGTCGGGGTCAAGGTTGAGCGCCACAACGACGAGCAGGCCGAGGCTTTTCGTCTGGCCGTGACGGCTTTGCCCGAGGTGGTTTCGGCGTTTCTGGTGTCCGGGGAATCGGATTTTTTGCTGCAGGTGGTGGTACCGGATTTGCGTGCGTACGACCGTTTTCTCACCGGGCGATTGCTGAAATTGCCGGGCGTGAGCGACATCCGCAGCAACTTTGCGATTCACACGGTGAAAACGCCGGGAGCGTTGCCTTTAGAGCATTTACCGCTTTAGACCGAGTTGCCCCCCTTCGCGAGCAGGCTCGCTCCCACATTAGATCTGTGGCGTACACAAAACCAATGTTGGCTTGCTCGCGAAGGCGGTCGACCGGCCCCAGCACATCTCCAGCCCCTACATCTGCGTAGCCATCCCCTCCACATTCATCGCCGCCTGGCGCAACGCCTCGGAGCGGGTCGGGTGTGGGTGACACGTCAGCGCGATGTCTTCCGCAGAGGCGCTGAACTCCATGGCCACGCAATATTCGCCAATCATTTCGCTGACACTCGGGCCCACCAGGTGCACACCGAGAATTTCGTCGGTGCGCTCGTCGGCCAGCACTTTGGCAAAGCCTTCGGTCTCATGGTTGATCTTCGCCCGGCTGTTGGCGGTGAACGGGAATTTGCCGACCTTGTACGCGCGGCCTTCAGCCTTGAGTTGCTCTTCGGTCTTGCCGACGCTGGCGAGTTCCGGTCGGGTGTAAATGACGTTGGGAATCAGGTCGTAATTGACCTCGCCGGCCTTGCCGACGATCTGCTCGACGCAGGCCATGGCTTCATCTTCAGCCTTGTGCGCGAGCATCGGCCCGGACGTGACATCACCAATGACCCACACGCCGGCCGCTTCAGTGCGATGGCCCCTGTTGGCAAGCATGCCGCTCTTGTCCGTGCTGAGGCCGACGTTCTCCAGGCCCAAACCCTGGGTGTAAGGCCGGCGCCCGATGGCCACCAGCACGTAATCGGCTTCCAGTAACTCGGCGGTACCGCCGGCGGCCGGTTCAACGCTGAGTTGCACGCCATTTGCCGAGGTAGTGGCGCTGGTGACTTTCGAACTCAACTTGAAACTGATGCCTTGCTTGCTCAATGAACGTTGAAGGGTTTTGCCTGCTTCAGCGTCCACACCGGGGCAGATCCTGTCGAGAAATTCGACGACCGTCACCTGTGCACCCAGACGTCGCCAAACTGAACCCAGTTCCAGGCCAATGACCCCGGCGCCAATCACCACCAGATGCTTGGGCACTTCGGATAAAGACAGCGCACCTGTGGAATCGAGGATGCGTTGGTTGTCGATTTCTACGCCGGGCAGGGGAGTGGGCTCCGAACCCGTGGCAATGATGATGTCCTTGGCGCTCAGCTCGGTTTTGCCACCCTCGCTATCCGTTACCGTGACTTTGCCCGGGCCGTCGATGTGCCCCCAACCCTTGATCCAGTCGACCTTGTTTTTTCGAAACAAAAACTCGATGCCTTTGGTCAGCCCGGTCACGCTTTCATCCTTCTGCTTCATCATTTGCGCGAGGTTGAGCGTGGGTTTGACCTCGATCCCCAGGTTGGCGAATTCCGCGCCCATGGCTGCGTCGTACAGTTCGGAAGCATGCAGCAGCGCCTTGGACGGCATGCATCCGACGTTCAGACAGGTGCCGCCGAGGGTGGCGCGGCCTTCGACGCAAGCGGCTTTCAGGCCTAACTGGCCAGCGCGGATCGCCGCGTTGTAACCACCGGGGCCTCCGCCCAGAATCACGACGTCATAGCTGCTCATGGATTTGCTCCTGGATTGAATGGGAATCGGGCTGGATAAACGTAGTCCGTGGAGAAAATTACGAGCGTAATATGTGCGCTCCTCGGTCTTTCGGTCAAGGCTTCAGCCAAGCGACAGGTTAAGCATCTTTAGATAGAGCAATTGAGTACAAAAATTTCACGACTTTCGTTATATCGTAACGAATTGCGACCTGAGCAAAGAACAACACTGGGGTGGTATGCAAGTCGATCTCGAAGTTGAGGGAGCCGCGGTAGCCGGGCTGCCGCGTTTTCAGCAGGCAGTCTTTCAAGGGCGACGATTGCGACAGTTGGCAATCGGCCTCGGCGCGCTCGCGGCGACAGGGCTGGTGCTGGCGTTTTTTGCCGGGCTGTTTGCGTCGCAATCGTTTTGGCCGGCGTTGCTGGTCAATCAGAGCGCCGGTCTGCTGGTGCTGATCGCCGGGCTGCAATCGGCGTGGTGGGTGACGCAATGGCGCGCACGGGCGATGAATCCCCCAGCGCCGCCAGTGGAGATCGAAGTCGCTGACGCTGCGGTTGGCTGGTATGAACAACTGCTGGAGCGGATCGGCCAACGATCGACGCGGATGCTGGCGCAGATCGGCGCACCGACGCTGTGGCTCGGTGGCTGGGCGTTGTTGGCGCTGTTCAGCATCAACCAGGTCTGGAACCTGGCGCTGCCACCTGCCGCGCCAGGTTTTTCGGCCAATGTCGGTGCTGCATTGTCGTTGCTGCTGGCTTTCGGTTTGCTGGTGGTGGAGCGGCAGCTTGCCCAGGAAAACGTGGCCCAGTGGCCTGAAGCTGGGCAGTTGGCGCAGCTGACTCGCGTGGCAATCATCAGCCTTGTGTTGAGCGCGTTGTGTCTGCTGTTCGGCAGCGAGGTGTCGGTCTGGCCGGTGCGACTGGCTGTGCTGATCGGGCTGCTGCCGGGTCTCGTCGCGGTCGAACTGCTGCTGCGTGCAGTGCTGTCATTGTTCAGTCCCCGGCGCGAACAACTGGAACCTGCATTGCTCGCCCGAAGCTTCGTCGCCGACATGCTGCGCTGGCCACCCCAGCCCCTGTTGGCGTTGCAGCATGAACTGCATAACCGCTTCGGCATCGATCTGCGGCAAATCTGGGCGTTCACCTACATGCGTCGCGCGTTTGTGCCGGTGCTGGCGGTGGTCGCTATTGTTGGCTGGTCACTGACCGGTATTCACGAAATACCTCTGCAGGGGCGGGGCATCTACGAGCGCTTCGGCAAACCGGTTGAGGTGTTCGGTCCCGGTTTACACGCAGGTTTGCCGTGGCCGCTGGGTCGAGTGTTGCGTGTCGAGAACGGCGTGGTCCATGAGTTGGCCACGAGTGTCGGCGAAGCAGCGGCGCCCATTGCGGCGGCGCCCGCTGAAGGTCCAGCGCCGGCAGTTGCCAATCGCTTGTGGGACGCCAGCCATGTGAATGACAAATCCCAGGTCATCGCCAGCAGCCGTGCCGACAGGCAGAGCTTCCAGATCGTCAACATGGACGTGAGGTTCGTTTACCGCATCGGCCTGACGGATCAAGCGGCGATGGCCGCGACCTACAACAATGCCGATGTACCGACGCTGATCCGCAGCACCGCCAGCCGGATTCTGGTTCACGATTTCGCCTCGCGAACCCTCGACGGTTTGCTCGGCGAAGACAGGGTAGGGCTCGCCGATGAGATAGGCCGCGCGGTGCAGGCGGACCTGCAAACACTCGGCAGCGGCGTGGAAATTCTCGCGACCGTGGTCGAGGCGATTCATCCTCCGGCCGGCGCAGCCAACGCTTATCACGGCGTGCAAGCGGCACAGATTGGTGCGCAGGCATTGATCTCACGCGAACGCGGCGCGGCGGCAGAGGCGACCAATCAAGCGCAAATGCAGGCCAGCATCGCTCGCGACCAGGCGACGGCCAACGCGCGTGAAATCAATGCAGCGGCGCAAGCAGCGGATCTGAAATTCAGCGCCGAGCAAAAAGCCTATGCCAGCGCCGGCCAGGCTTTCGTGCTGGAGCAGTATTTCAGCCAACTTTCCCAAGGACTGGCTAACACAAGGTTGCTGGTTCTCGATCATCGTTTGGGCGGCAGCAACAACGCGCCGACCATCGACCTCCGTACGTTCACGCTGCCGGCTGACCCCGCGCCGGCGCGTCAAACCGCTCAGCCAGGAGCTGCCAAATGAGCCAGTCGCACACTCACGATCATGCTGACCACGCCGGGCACGATCACGACCACGCCGGGCACGATCACGACCATGGCGGGCATCACCACGGGCATCACCATCATCACCACGGCGATCCACAAGTAGCCGGTCCCTTCCCTTGGCGGCGTATGGGTTGGGCAGCGTTGTTGGTGGCGTTTGCCATCGCGGCGGCGAGCCTGGTGCAAGTGCGTTCCGGCGAAGCCACGGTTATCACGCGCTTCGGCAATCCGTCGCGTGTGTTGCTGGAGCCGGGCCTGGGCTGGCGTTGGCCCGCACCGTTTGAAGCGGCGATTCCTGTCGACTTGCGTCTGCGCACCACGTCCAGCGGTTTGCAGGATGTGGGCACGCGCGACGGTTTGCGTATCATCGTTCAGGCTTACGTGGCGTGGCAGGTTCAAGGTGATCCGGACAATGTGCAGCGCTTCATGCGCGCGGTGCAGAATCAGCCCGACGAAGCGGCGCGGCAGATTCGCACCTTTGTCGGCTCGGCGCTGGAGACCACGGCCAGCAGTTTCGATCTGGCCAATCTAGTGAACACCGATGCCAACCAGGTGCACATTGCCGATTTCGAAGCGCAACTGCGCCAGCAAATCGATCAGCAGTTGCTCACCACGTATGGCGTTCGCGTGCTGCAAGTCGGCATCGAGCGTTTGACCTTGCCGTCGGTAACCCTGTCCGCCACGGTCGATCGCATGCGTGCCGAGCGTGAAACAATCGCCACTGAACGCACGGCCATCGGTAAACGCGAAGCGGCGCAAATCCGTTCTGCCGCCGAACGTGATGCGCGAATCGTTCAGGCCGATGCCACTGTTAAATCTGCCGACATTGAAGCCCAGTCCCGCGTCGAAGCCGCGCAGATTTACGGACGCGCCTACGCCGGATCACCGCAGCTGTATAACTTGCTGCGCTCCCTCGACACCTTGGGCACCATCGTTACGCCTGGCACTAAACTGATTCTGCGCACCGACGCTGCGCCATTTCGAGTACTGGTTGACGGTCCGCCGACCCTCGATACCAAGTCCGGGTCGCAGCCATGAGTTTGGTTCCACGTGGAACAAATGAGTTGAGCAGCCCCTGGATTCAGGCCGGGCGATTGGCTTTTCTCGCACTGTACGCGGTGACGGTGCTGGCCGCGTTGGCCTGGGCGTTTTCCAATGTTCGGCAAATCGACCCGCAGAATCGCGCGGTGGTGTTGCACTTTGGGGCGCTGGATCGCATCCAGAATGCCGGTCTGCTTTTGGCATGGCCGCGACCGTTCGAGCAGGTCATTTTGTTGCCGGCGGCCGATCGGGTGATCGAGCGGCGGGTGGAAAATCTGCTGCGCAGTGATGCCGCGTTACAGGCCGACCGAGTCGCCACATTCGCCACGCCGCTCAGTGATGCGCTCGCGGGGTCCGGTTATTTGCTGACCGGTGACGCCGGTGTGGTGCAACTGGATGTGCGAGTCTTTTACAAAGTCACCGAACCCTATGCGTTCGTGCTTCAAGGCGAACATGTCCTGCCGGCACTGGATCGCCTTGTGACTCGCAGTGCCGTGGCGCTGACGGCCGCCCGGGATCTGGACACCATCCTGGTGGCGCGACCGGAACTGATTGGCGCGGGTAGCCAGGCCGCCGAAAGACGTGAGCGCCTGCGTGGAGATCTGGTGCAAGGCATCAATCAGCGACTCGCTGATCTTGCGGCGACCGGGCAGGGCCTGGGGATCGAAGTGGCGCGAGTCGATGTGCAATCGAGTCTGCCGGGGCCGGCGGTCAACGCCTTCAACGCGGTTCTGACGGCGAGTCAGCAAGCGGATAAGGCGGTGGCAAACGCACGCACCGAAGCCGAGAAGCTCACGCAAACCGCCAACGAACAAGCCGACCGTACGTTGCAGGTCGCCCACGCTCAAGCGAGTGAACGACTGGCTAAAGCGTCCGCCGACACGGCCACCGTGTTGAGTCTGGCCAAGGCGCAACAACAGGGCACCGACCCGCAAATGCTGCTGCGCCTCTACCGCGAGCGCATGCCGAAAATTCTCGGTCAGGCCGGCTCGGTGACCACGGTCAATCCGAAAGACGATTCCCGCCTGATCATTCAGGGAGCTGCACAATGACTGCGCAAAACGCCGCCGCGCCGAGCCTGTTGTCCTCGGCCGAACAACGCAGCGCCGCCCGCCAGCTGACCCTGGCCATGCTTGCATTGGGTTTGTTGGCGCTGGGTTTGATCTGGCGCTGGTGGTCGCCGGAGCAAACCGGTGTCAGTCAATTGCTGTTGGGTTTTGCCTCATTGCTGGTGGCTGTGCCGGTGATGCGTTCGGCCTGGTACAGCTTGCGTTATCCGAGCTTGCACGGGATCACCGATCAATTGATCGCCCTGGCCATGCTCGGTGCCTGGGCGACCGGCGATCTGCTGACCGCTGCGTTGCTGCCGATCATCATGATCTTCGGCCACGTGCTGGAAGAGCGCAGCGTGATCGGTTCCCAGGAAGCGATTCACGCGCTGGGCAAACTGACGCGCAGCCATGCGCGCAAGATTCAGGCAGACGGCTCCATCGTCGAAGTCGACAACGGTACGCTCAAGGCCGGTGACCGGGTGGAAGTTCGCGCTGGCGACCGAGTGCCGGCCGATGGCCGCGTGCTCTCCGGTCAGGCGAGTCTCGACACGGCTTCGATCACCGGCGAGTCGGTGCCGGTGGAGGCGGGTGTCGGGATGTCCGTGTTCGGCGGGGCGATCAACCTCGACGGCCTGCTGCGTATCGAAGTGACGCGTACGGGCAGCGAGTCGACCCTCGGCAAAGTCATTGCGCTGATGCAAAGCGCCGAGCGTTCAAAACCGCCGATTACCCGATTGCTGGAACGCTACGCTGGCAGCTACATGGTGTTGGTGTTGCTGCTGGCCGCCGTCACCTGGTTCATCACCAACGATGCGCAGGCGATGCTCGCGGTGTTGGTGGCAGCCTGTCCGTGTGCGCTGGTGTTGTCGGCACCGGCCACGGCGATTGCCGGGGTTGCGGTTGCTGCTCGCCACGGGATTCTGATTCGCAGTTCGGCGTTTCTCGAAGAGCTGGCAGACCTGACCTCGCTGGTGGTCGACAAGACCGGGACGCTGACCTTCGGCACCTTGCGCCTGCAATCCATCGACAGTCCGCTGGAAGATCGCGGTCACGTATTGAAACTCGCCGCCAGCCTCGGTTCCGCCAGCAGTCACCCGGTCAGTCGCGCACTCGCCGGGTTGGTCACTCAGGAACATTTTATGCTGCTCTCGAACATTCACGAACGGCAGGGTCTGGGCGTGGTGGCGATGACGGAGCAGGGCGAAGCGGCACTCGGTCGGCCAGAATTGTTTGCACAACTGGGCATTCCCACGTCAGCCGTTCCCGAACACGATGGCCCGATTGCCGGGCTCGCGCTTGATGGTGAATTTCTCGCTTGGCTGTTGCTGGCGGACAGCGTCAAACCCGAAGCGCGGTTTGCCTTGAACGAGTTGCGTGAACTCGGGCTGGGCCGGCAGCTATTGCTCACCGGTGATCGCCAGAGTGTCGCAAATACCTTGGCTGGGGACGTCGGGATCGTCGATGTCGAGGCCCAGGCTTTGCCCGAGGACAAACTCAAACGCGTGCTCAAGGAGATCGACAGCGGCTTCCGGCCGATGGTCGTCGGTGACGGCATCAATGATTCGCTGGCGCTCAAGGCGGGCGTGGTCGGCGTTGCCATGGGGGCGGGCGGGGCTGACATTGCCTTGGCTTCCGCCGACATCGTGCTGATCGGCAGTGATCTGCGTCGGCTCGGCACCTGCGTGCGTTTGAGTCGCCAGTGCCGGAACACGTTGCAGGTCAACGTGATCATCGGTCTGGGCTGGACGTTGGCAATTGTGGCCTTCGCCGCATTCGGCTGGCTTGGCGCGGCCGGGGCGATGATTGCGGCGTTGCTGCATAACCTGAGTACTTTACTGGTACTGGGTAATGCCGGGCGGCTGCTGCGCTTTCAGGAGCCATTGCTCAAACTGAAGGACGATATTTGAGGGGGTTCAACTTTTCAGAACTGTGCGTCCGATTCGTAGTCATCTAGGGTAAGGGCAATCACTTCTGTGAATTGTGACGGGTTGGTTTAAACGCTGCGGGTCATAGAAAAGGGCTATTAAATCGATAGCCTGCTATTTTTCAAGGATGGTCTAACCTCACATCAGACGTCTGAAACAAGGGGGATATTCCATGCTCGCGCAACTTCCACCGGCCTTACAGAATCTGCAGCTACCGTTACGCCTGCGACTCTGGGACGGCCATGAATTCAATCTGGGGCCGACGCCCAGCGTCACGATTGTGGTCAAGGACCCACAAATGGTTACCCAGTTCACTCATCCAAGCCTGGACGCGCTCGGAGCGGCGTTTGTCGAGGGCAAACTCGAGCTCGAAGGCTCCATCAGCGACGTGATCCGCGTTTGCGATGAATGGAGCCATGCGTTGCTGGGGGACATGGACAGTCAGCCCGTGCGCACCACCCACGATAAGGAAACTGACGCCAGCGCAATTTCCTATCATTACGACTTGTCCAATGCGTTTTATCAGCTGTGGCTCGACAGTGACATGGCGTATTCATGCGCCTATTTCGAGACCGGAAGCGAGACGCTGGAACAGGCCCAGCAAGCCAAATTCCGCCACTTGTGTCGTAAGTTACGACTGCAACCTGGCGAGTATCTGCTGGATGTCGGTTGCGGTTGGGGCGGTTTGGCGCGCTATGCGGCGCGTGAGTTCGGCGCGAAAGTGTTCGGGATCACGCTGAGCAAAGAGCAACTGGCCCTGGCCCGTGAACGGGTAACGGCCGAAGGCCTCGACGATCTGGTCGAGCTGCAACTGCTGGACTACCGCGATCTGCCTCAGGATGGGCGCTTCGATAAAGTGGTCAGCGTCGGCATGTTCGAACATGTGGGGCACGAGAACCTTTCGGAGTACTGCAAAACGTTGTTCGGCGCGGTGAAAGAGGGTGGTCTGGTGATGAACCACGGGATCACCGCCAAGCACACCGATGGCCGTCCGGTGGGGCGCGGTGCCGGGGATTTCATCGGGAAGTATGTGTTCCCCAATGGTGAGCTACCGCACCTGTCGATGATTTCTGCCGAGATCAGCGAAGCGGGTCTGGAGATCGTCGATGTCGAGAGTCTGCGCCTGCATTACGCGCGCACTCTGGACCACTGGAGTGAACATTTGGAAGACAATCTGGAAGCCGCCGGCAAGCTCGTGCCTGAGCAGGCACTGCGTATCTGGCGGCTGTACCTGGCGGGATGCGCTTATGCGTTCGCCAAGGGCTGGATCAACCTGCACCAGATCCTCGCGGTGAAAGCGCACCCCGATGGTAGCCATGAACTGCCATGGACCCGCGACGACATCTACACCCCTTAAAGTATCGGAGAAATGAGCCGGGCGATCCGCATGCCGACCTGTTGCAGACGGTGCATTTCCCGGCTTTCTTCTTTGGCGACTTCATGGGCCTGCGCAAAATCGTCGTTGAGCATCTGTTCCACTTCGCCGGCAAACACACTGTCGACCGTCAGCAACATCACTTCGAAATTCAGCCGGAACGAACGGTTGTCCAGGTTGGCGCTGCCGATGGCGCTGATTTCGCTGTCGATCAACACCACTTTCTGATGCAAGAAACCGGGTTCGTAGCGGAACATCCGTACGCCGGCACGTACGGCTTCGAAGGCGTACAGGCTGGAGGCGGCGTAGACAATCCGGTGGTCGGGCCGGGACGGCAGCAGAATTCGCACATCGACACCTCGCAGCACCGCCAGTCGTAACGCCGCGAACACTGCTTCGTCAGGGATGAAATAGGGGCTGGTGATCCACACCCGTTCCGTCGCCGCGTGGATGGCTTCGACAAAGAATAGTGAACAGGTTTCGTAGGAATCGGCTGGGCCGCTGGCGAGCAATTGGCAGAGTACGCCGTCGTCGGGATAAACGTCCGGCAGTATCAACGGCGGCAACGACCGCGCCGCCCAGAACCAGTCTTCGGCGAAAGACTCCTGCATGCAGGCCACCACCGGCCCGCGCACGCGAACGTGGGTATCGCGCCACGGCGCCAGAGGTGGTTTCTCGCCCATGTACTCGTCGCCAACGTTATGTCCGCCGACGAAGCCGAGCACACCGTCGACCACGACGATCTTGCGGTGGTTGCGAAAGTTGACCTGGAAGCGATTGAGCCAGCCGCTGCGCGTCGCGAACGCTTTGACCTCGACACCCGCCTCGCGCAACGGCTGCACGTAACTGTGGGGCAGGGAGTGGCTGCCGATGCGGTCGTACAACAGATAAACGGCGACGCCTTCCGCGGCTTTTTTCAACAGCAGGGTTTGCAGGCGCTGGCCGAGGCGATCGTCGTGGATGATAAAGAACTGGATCAGCACGGCTTCCTTGGCGTGGCTGATGGCTTCGAAAATCGCCTCGAAAGTGGCCGGGCCGTTGATCAGCAGGCGGACCTCATTGTTCGCCAGACACGGCATGCGTCCCAGCTTCGGCATTGCCCTTAATGAAGCGTAAGCGTTGGAAGCGCGTGCCGTCAGGGCCTCTTCGACCCAGGGCCGCCAGTTCAACTCGGAGATGGCCTTGCGCATTTCCTCGTTGGCCTGTCGCCGCGCCTTGATATAACCATCGAAGGTGCTGCGGCCGAAGACCAGATACGGGATAAGCGTGAGGTAGGGAATGAACAGCAACGACAGGGCCCAGGCGATCGAGCCCTGGGCGGTCCGAACGGTCAATACGGCATGGATGGCGGCGATCAGCCCTAACGAGTGCAACAGTGCGATCAGATAACCGAAAACATGCGGTCCAAAATAATCCATGGGGCAGCCTTGCTCCTGAAGATTCAGTGCTTAACAGACCATGTTCCGTGCAGAATGTCGCTATTTAATTGGCCCATGAACCGAAGCCTGTGGCTGACGTCTAACGGCCACTAATGATCAGGAGTTACACGATGAACGTTCGTCTGCTGGGTTTGGCCGTGGCTTTTGGTTTGGCTCTTCCTGTGGCCGCTCAGGCGCAGATGCTGCAGCCGGGCTTGTGGGAATTGACCTCGAGCAACATGAAGGTCGATGACCAGAACCTGCCGGATCTGCAATTGATCCTAGGCCAGATACAAAGTCAGATGACCCCTGAACAGCGGGCGCAGCTGGAGAAGCAGGGCATCACGATGGGCGGCAAGGGCATTCGCGCTTGCCTGACGCCGGAGCAGGTTAAGAGCGACAACATCCCGCTGACGGATCCGCAGTCGGGCTGCAAGCAGGAAATCACCGAGCGCACCGGCAACCAGTGGAAATTCCGCTTCAGCTGCCCGAAAGCGCAGGGCGCGGGTGTGGCTACTTTCTTGAGTGATCGTGAGTTCACCACCAAGGTGAATGGCACGTTCAACGCTACGGGCATTCAGCAGAAGGGTAGCCTTGATACTCGCGCTGTCTGGTTGGGGCAGGATTGCGGGACTGTTAAGCCAAGAGCATAAAAGCTTCGCGGGCAAGCCTCGCTCCTACAGGATTTATATCGTCCCTGTAGGAGCGAAGCTTGCTCGCGAAGGCGTCACTTCAAACCCCCGCAATCCCTATTGACCTCAGCCAATTGCAAACCGCATCAACCGCCATCCTGCCAAAATCCTCCCCGGTACGACTGCGCACACTGACAAATCCGCCTTCTTTTTCTTTCTCCCCGATCACCACCAGATACGGCACTTGCTGACTGTGCTCGCGAATCTTGTGGCGGATTTTCTCGTTACGCAGATCGGCGCGAGCGCGTACACCGCTTCGGCGCAACGCTTCAGTCACCGACTGTGCGTACTCTGCCTGACGATCATCCATGCTGACGATCATCACGTGCGGCGGTGCCCGCCAGTTGTCCAGTTCCTCCTGGCAGGACCAGCAGGTGCCATAGATCCGTTGTGGTGATGTGCCGCTGATGTGTTCGAGCGCGAAGGCCTGCAATACTCGGGTGGCGGGAACATGCGGACCCGACGAGACACACTCGAACCCCCCCAGAAGGTAGGAGGATAACTGCTCTGTTGGCGTAGGCGTCTTGCGGCGGCGGATCGAATGATTGGTAGCCGCCAGTGTCTTCATGCGCGCTTCAATGGTGGCAAGGTCGACCAGGTTTAAATGACGCTCAAACTCGAATTCAAGGAAGAAGCCATCACCCAACGCCGAGCCTGTCTGCAAATGCGCTTTTGGATAAAGCTGTTTCACGGCCATCGCCAACACCAACGCGCAGGACCGGCGAAGAATCTCCAGCCCGTCGGGCTCTTGCGGCGTGACGATGTTGACCCGGGCATCGGCTTCGAGCATGAATTCACAATCCACCAAAACGCCGTCAACCCTTCCCGCGACAGCCGCTTTGGCCAGCCCGGGACCGATACTCGCGGCGAGTTCGTACACCGACAACGGTTGGTCGTATTCACGCAATGAACCATCGCTCAGGGTGATGTGAATCATGTTGGTGCTCTCGAGTGCTAGCGCATAAACCGTAGTGGTAAACCCTGACAGTTGTCATTAAGACATTTGTCTCGCCATGCGACTTGTCCGGACACCAGCGTGGTGTTGACGCTGTGGCGAAAGCGTCGTCGGGCAAAGGGCGTCCAGCCGCATTGAGACAGAATCGGCTGCTGAGAGACGGCAACGCCGTCAGGCTCGGGTTTGATCAGCACCAGGTCTGCCCAGTAACCTTCGCGCAAATAGCCACGGTCGGGAATAGCAAACAGATCAGCGACACGGTGACTGGTCTTGGCCACAAGCACAGTGATTGGCAACAGCCCGTCTGCCACCAACTCCAGCAGCGCGGGGAGGGCGTGCTGGACCAGCGGCAGACCGGACGGTGCCTGGCTGTAGGCGCGTTGCTTTTCGGCCCAGGTGTGCGGCGCATGATCGCTGCCGATGACGTCCAGTCGATGGCTCAGCAAGGCGTTACGCAAGGCGTCGCGGTCAGCCTGAGTCTTGATTGCCGGGTTGCATTTGATCTGGTTGCCGAGGTCCGCGTAATCACGATCATCGAAGAGCAAGTGGTGCAGGCAGACTTCGGCGCTGATGTGTTTCTGCGACAGCGGTTTGTCTTCGAACAATGCCAGTTCGCGTGCGGTGGTCAGGTGCAAAACGTGAAGTCGTGTGCAGTGACGCTTGGCCAGTTCCACCGCCATTGAGGACGAGCGAAAGCAGGCCTCGGCATTGCGGATTACAGGATGCGCCGCGGCGCAAATGTGTTCGCCCAACAGCGCTCGCAGATTCGTAGCGTTGGCGTCGATGCTGGGCGTGTGTTCGCAGTGGGCCAACAGAATCGTCGGCACCTCGGCGAACAGCCGCTCGAGAACCCTCGGATCGTCCACCAGCATGTTGCCCGTGGATGCACCCATGAACACTTTTACGCCGGCCACTTCGCAAGGATTGAGTGCGGCGACGGTGTCGAGATTGTCGTTGCTCACGCCGAAATGGAAGCCGTAGTTGGCCACCGAATTGATCGCCGCTCGACGCTTCTTGTCGGCGAGTGTGGCAAGGGTCAGTGTCGCCGGATGGGTGTTGGGCATGTCCATGAAACTGGTGATGCCACCGGCCACCGCTGCTCGGGATTCGGTGTAGAAACTGCCCTTGTCGGGCGAGCCGGGATCGCGGAAGTGCACCTGATCATCGATCATTCCTGGCAACAGCCACTGGCCGTCAGCATCGATTTCCACGGTCGCATTTTCGCCTTCAATGCTGCGGGCGATCTTGACGATGCGGCCATGGCTGACCAGAAGATCACCGTCAAATTCACGACCTTCATTCACCAGCCGGGCATTGCGAATCAGCACGCTGCTCATAGTCAGAACTCGTTTTACAGGGCTTTGTAGCCACGCACCAGATCAACATTGGTGCGCGCCACATCCTCGGAAAATTCCGAGGCGCTGACGCTGACCGGCGGGAACTGCGACAGGTCGGTGTTGGGCCCGATGCGGGTGGTGGAGGGCACGTAGAAATCCGTGGGCAAGTCGCGGCCGTCGACCACCGAGTTGTGCCGCACCACGCAGCCATCACCGACCGCGCAGTTGAACAGCACACTGTTGAAGCCGATAAACACCCGGTCGCCGACCGTGCACGGGCCATGAACGATGGAGCGGTGGGCGATCGAACTGAACTCGCCGATGGTCACCGCTGCGCCGGACTTGGAGTGAATCACCACGCCATCCTGGATGTTCGAATTGGCGCCGATGGTGATCGGCTCCATGGCGCCCGAAGCATCCACTTCATCGGCGCGGATCACGGCGTAGGGGCCGACGAAAACGTTCTCGCCGATCACCACTTTGCCGCAGATGATCGCGGTTTTATCGACGTACGCAGACTCGGCAATCAGCGGCAAATCGCCTGAAGGGTTCTTGCGGATCATGGCTTGCTCAACGCCTCGTATAGCGTGTTGAGGTTGTATTCGAACAGGCCGGCAAAAGTGCTGGCCGGACCGCTGGCGGCGAGGGCATCGGAGTACAGCGTGCCACCAATGTGCGCGCCGCTTTCATCGGCGATCTGCTTGAGCAGACGGGCGTCCTTGATGTTTTCCATGAACACCGCTTTGACCTTGGCCTGACGAATCTGGGTGATCAGCGCAGCGACTTCCGCGGCCGAAGGCTCGCGTTCGGTGGACAGACCTTGTGGCGCCATGAAGTCGATGCCATAGGCCTGACCGAGATAACCGAAGGCATCATGGGACGTTACGATCTTGCGGTTGCCCGGTGGCAGTGAACCGAGCTTGGCTTTTGCTTCGGCGAGCAGCGCGTAGATCTGTTTCAGGTAGGCCTGGCTGTTGCGTTCGTAGTCGGTTTGGTTCGCCGGGTCGGCGGCGATCAGGGCCTTGGTGATGTTGCTGATGTACAGCTCGGTGTTCGCCAGATTGTGCCAGGCGTGAGGATCGGGAACGGTCTCGCCGTCTTCATCCAGCGAGCGCGGAATGACACCACGGCTCGCGTTGATGACCGAGGCTTTGGTCTCGGTGCTGGTCACCAGGCGGTCCAGCCATTGCTCGAAACCCAGGCCGTTTTTGATGATCAGTCTGGCTTTGAGCAGCGCCTTGGCATCGTCCGGTGTCGGCTCGTACGTGTGGGCATCGGCGTCCGGGCCGACCATGTTGGTGATCTGGATATGCTCGCCGCCGACTTGATGAGTCAGGTCGGCAAGGATGCTGAAGCTGGTGACCACCTGCAGTTTTTCCGCAGCGGACAGCGACATCGACAGCATCAAACTGAACAGCACGAGTAAAGCGCGCATCGGGCAACACCTCATTGGGATGTGAGCAAAGGCGGGCGGCGCAGCAAACCGTGCACCGGTCCGAGCACCACGGACAGCAGATACAGACCGCCAGCCACCAGTACGATGGCCGGGCCGCTGGGCAGTGAGTAGTAGAACGACAGCAATAATCCGAGCCACACCGAGAGGCAGCCGAGCAGGGCGGCGATCCCAATCAACACAGGCAAGCGACGGCTCCAGAAGCGTGATGCGGCGGCGGGCAACATCATCAGGCCGACGACCATCAGCGCCCCGATGGCCTGAAAACCGATCACCAGATTCAGCACCACCAGCGTCAGAAACACGCCGTGGGCCAACGGACCGAGCCGGCTGACGGTTTGCAAAAAGAGTGGGTCGAGGGTGTCCAGTAGCAGCGGCTTGTAGATGAGTGCCATGGCGACAAGACTCAAACCAGAGACCCACACCATGCCGGTTAACGTGGGACCGTCGACCGCCAGCGCCGAACCAAAGAGCAGGTGCAGCAGGTCCAGACGTTTGCCGGCAATGCCGAGGATCAGCACACCACTGGCGAGGGAAATCGGGTAGATCGCAGCGAGGCTCGCGTCTTCTCGCAGCCCGGTGCGGCGGGTGATCCACGCGGCGAGCCCGGCCATGCTCAGGCCGGCGCCGAGGCCGCCGAGGGTCAGCGCCGGCAGACTCAGTCCGGCGAACCAGAAGCCAAGCGCCGCGCCGGGCAGGATGCCGTGTGCGACTGCATCGCCAATCAGGCTCATGCGCCGCAGGATCAGAAACACCCCGAGCGGTGCCGTGCTGCATGCCAACACCAATCCACCGAGCAGTGCCCTGCGCATGAACACGAACTCGTGGAAGGGTTGCCAAAGTTGAGCGGCAGCGAGCATCAGGCCACCTGCGTTTGGGGTTGTTGGCGAATCAGGTCGGCGCTTGGGCCGAGGACGCAGCCGCTACTTTTGATCAACAGTGTTTGAGGAATATGTTGGCGAACGGCGGCCAGGTTGTGACACACGACGACCAGGGTTCGGCCTTGGGCGTGCCATGCGTGGATGTGTTTCCACAGCAGTGACTGACCGAGTTCGTCGAGGGCGGCGTGGGGTTCGTCGAGTAACAGCAAGGGGGCTTCAGCGAGGCTTAAACGAGCGAGCAGGGCACGCTGCAATTCACCGCCGGAGAGGGCCATCAGTGGGCGCTGTTCCAGACCGGTCAGGCACCAATTTTCCAGCGTGGCTTTGAGACGTTGGCTTCGGACTTCGGGTGATTGTTTGCTGCCCCAGAAACCGGCGGCCACCAACTCTTGCAGACTGATCGGGAATTGCCGATCGAGGTGTTGTTGCTGGGGGAGGAATGAGAGCGAACCTTTGCGTGGAACATCAAGGATCACTTTACCGGTCAGTGGTTTTTGCAGGCCGGCGATGACTTTCAGCAGACTACTTTTTCCCGAACCGTTGGCCCCGATTACGGCGGTCAGGCTGCCCTTGGGCAATTCGAAATCCACCGGCGGCGTGAGCGGTTGTCCGGGCGCTCCCCAGCGCAAAGCCTCGCAGCGAATCATGCGGCCTCCCAGTTCCATCGACTTTCGGCGACGGCATCGTGGGCGTGCAGACTTTCTGCGTGGACGACTTTCAGGTGGAAGGCGTTGATGCCGGGAGAGCGTTTCAACGCCAGATTCAAGCGTCGAACAGCGTCTTCGCAGAACATCAGGTTTTGCCCATTGGCCAGGGCGAAGGCTTGTTCGTCGGCGCGCTTTACGGCGGTTTGCACGGCGGTGCCGAGGGCTGCTTCGGCATCGTTGATCAGCGCAATCAGTGGCAGGTCATCCAGATAGTCATCGAGACGCAGCTTTAAATGCGCGTTGCTGCGCTGGCTATGAGGCGTCGCAACGATACCTTTTGTGGAGCCGAGCCAAGCCAAAACTTCAGCGTGTTGCAGTGACTTGTTGGCGAAGTCATCGACGAATTGTTGTTGAATCAACTGCCGTGACAGTGCGGCTGAACAAGGACAGGTTGAGGAATAAGGGATTTCGATTTTTAGTTCCACGTGGAACATTGCGTTTTTCAAACGCGCTTCGATGCTAACCGGATAGTTTTTCCAGCCGGACAATGGACTGATGAGCGCCGGCCGTTTGAGCAGTAAATCAGCGTGGATGTTCAGGTGAGCGCTGTTGGACAGACCCTCATGCGTATCGAGAAATCGCTGCAAGACACGCCGCATTAGGGCTGGCGTCAGGTGTTCCTGCTCGAGCATTTCCAGCGCCAGGTACAGCCGCGACATATGAATGCCCCGCGCTCCTCCATCGTCGAGGCTCACGCCAGCGTCGGCCTTCGCGCTCAATCGCTGGCCATCGAAGAAAATGGGAAGAGCAATGCCGCACATGCCCACCCATTCAAGTGGCAGGGCTTGGCGTGAGGCCTGCGCGGCGATATCCGGCAGAGTCAGCGCATTCATGAGCAGGTCCATCGTGGAAGTCGGATCTGCATGTTATGTTATTACATTAAAATCGACTACGCCTTTTTCACGAACGGCTTTCGTCCTGCACAGATATCAGCAGGTCTAGCATCCGGTGATCCTGCTGCAGGTGAACTTGGCGCTGCTACCGCCGGAGCTGGAAAACCGATTGAGGGTGGTCCAGCCAACCCGACGGTTATAGCCGACCCAGGCTTCACCGTCGGAAGCGATGCCGGTGAAAAACGTCAGTTGTCCGTAGCGACTGTTGGTCTGCGCCCAGTAGCGCTTTCCCGCCCGTTCGAAACCCCGCAAATAGATCGTGTTGCCGACGGTGTTGACGCTGTAGGCGTTGCCGTCGGCATCCACGCAGGCCAGCAGGTTGGCGCTTCGGGTGCATTTTGCCAGGCTCGGGATTTGCGCCCAGGCGTCTACGGCGAGCAGCAGCGAAACGCTCATCAGCGTTAATTTGAGGGCAGTGCGCATGGGATTTCTCACGAACCGAACGGGCTCCAGCATCCTGCCCTTTGTGATGATGGGCAATAGGAGAGTGGCTTGAACGCATTGTTATACTATAACATTGAATTAAGCCCGACACTGTGACCGGGCATCCCCGTGAGGAATTCCTGATGCCCAATCGTCTCCCCGTGACCGTCCTGTCGGGCTTTCTCGGCGCCGGCAAAAGCACGTTGCTCAACTATGTGCTGCGTAACCGCGAAAACCTGCGAGTCGCGGTGATCGTCAACGATATGAGCGAGATCAACATCGATGGCAGCGAAGTTCAGCGTGACGTCACTCTGAACCGCGCCGAAGAAAAACTCGTGGAAATGAGTAACGGCTGCATCTGCTGCACGTTGCGTGAAGACCTGCTCGAAGAAGTCAGCAAACTCGCCAGGGACGGCCGCTTTGATTACTTGCTGATTGAATCCACGGGCATCTCCGAGCCACTGCCCGTGGCGGAAACCTTCACTTTCCGTGACGAAGAAGGGCAAAGCCTTGCCGACATCGCACGGCTCGACACCATGGTCACTGTGGTCGACGGCATGAACTTCCTGCTCGACTATCAGGCCGCCGAAAGCCTCGCTTCTCGTGGCGAAACCCTCGGCGAGGAGGACGAGCGCTCGATCACTGACTTGTTGATCGAGCAGATCGAATTCGCCGACGTGATCCTGATCAGCAAGATCGACTTGATCAGCAGCCGCGAGCGTCAGGAGCTGATCGCGATCCTCGAACGATTGAACTCGCAAGCCGACATCATCCCGATGGTCATGGGTGAAATTCCCCTGAAGAAAATCCTCAACACCGGTCGCTTCGACTTCGAGAAGGCTGCGCAGGCACCCGGCTGGTTGCAGGAACTGCGCGGCGAGCACGTGCCGGAAACCGAGGAGTACGGCATCGCCTCCACGGCCTACCGAGCACGCAGGCCCTTCCACCCGCAGCGCTTCTTCAGCTTTATCGAGCGGCCATGGGTGAACGGCAAACTGCTGCGCTCCAAAGGATTTTTCTGGCTGGCGAGCAAACCGATGGACGCGGGCAGCTGGTCCCAGGCGGGTGGTTTGATGCGCCATGGTTTTGCCGGACGCTGGTGGCGATTCGTGCCGAAAGCCCAATGGCCGCAGGACGAAGAAAGCACTACCGCGATCATGGAAAACTGGACCGCCACCACCGGTGATTGCCGCCAGGAACTGGTGTTCATCGGCCAGAACATCGACTTCACTCTACTCACCGCAGAGCTGGACGATTGCCTGCTGACCGATGATGAAATGGCATCTGGCGTCGAGGGCTGGCGATTGCTGCCTGATCCGTTCGGTCCCTGGTTTGAAGAGGAAGCGGCGTGATGTTGGCACCGACCTTGAAGCTTCGGCCGTTCATGTCTCAGGTTCAGGGCGAGACGCCGCAAACCCTCGCCCGAATTCTCGATGACGGCGTGAACCTCGCCATCTGGCAGCGCCAACTCCCGGTACACATCGCCGATTTTGGCAGACTGCTGCTGTCCTTGAACGAGCCATTGGCCGAGTCGTTATCGCTGGAAATCGCCAACGAAGACACCGAACCCAACCTCCGCGGATTGGCCTCGGGCTTCAGCGATCTCGAAAGCTATGAAGGTTTTATCGCCGACGTTTCCTGGCTGGTCAGCGCCTTTGCCTGCCTGCTCGGTGCCAAGCGTATTGGCGTGCGTTTGCGGGTTCTGGATAAAGCCATGTGCCCGCGCTTTCATGTCGATCATGTGCCGGTGCGTTTGATTACCACGTATGCCGGTGTTGGCAGTCAGTGGCTGAAAGATGGCGCGATGGATCGTCGCCAGTTGAGCCAGCCCGGAGCCGAACCCACGGACAGTTCGCTGATCCAGCAAATCGGCAGCGGCGCCGTCGCATTACTCAAGGGCGAGAAATGGCACGGCAACGAAGGTTTTGGCCTGATTCACCGCTCGCCGCAGCTCGCGCCGGGCGAGCGTCGTTTGATGCTGACCCTCGATTGGCTGAGTTAGCGGATCAAGGCTTGAGCCAGTTGCCCTGGCTCTGGCCTTCGCAAAACGGCTTCAGGTACGCCGCATCGGTGGCCACGCCGTAATAGTGAATATCCTGCCGGTAAGGCATATTGGCGACTTGAGCATTGCTGCACACGCCGAATGCGCCGCCGGGGCATTGGTCGACGTACTGCACTTCGACCTTCTGACCAGGAAGGTTCGGCTGACAGAAGCCATCGGCGAAGAGTTTTTCCGGGATGTTTCGGTTCTGCTGACAGACTTGCACGTCCAGTCGCTCAGCCGTGCTATGTACCACGCAAGCCTGGGCCAGCGCTTCGCCGCAAACCAGGGCCAAGAGCAACGTCCAGCCAATCAACCGCATCCTTTCACTCCTCAGAAAACACCGACCATGCTGCAGAACATTCCCACTCACGTCATTGCCGGCCCATTGGGCGCAGGCAAGACCAGTTTGATCAAGCACCTGCTGGCGCAGCGGCCGGCGAATGAGCGTTGGGCGGTGCTGATCAACGAGTTCGGCCAGATCGGCCTCGATGCTGCGTTGCTGACCCGGGACGCCGATGGTATCGCACTGGGTGAAGTGGCCGGGGGCTGTTTGTGTTGCGTCAATGGTGCGCCGTTTCAGATCGGCCTCGGGCGTTTGCTGCGCAAGGCACGGCCGGATCGGTTGTTTATCGAACCGTCAGGGCTCGGCCACCCGGCACAATTGCTCAGGCAGTTGAATGAGGCGCCGTGGGTCGGCGTGCTGGCGGTGCAGCCCTGCGTGGTGGTGCTGGATGCCCAGGCGCTCGCCGCTGGCAAATCGTTGCCGGTGACCCAGCAGGAGGCGTTGAACAGCGCTGGGTTGTTGCTGTTGAACAAATCGGAAAATCTCGAGGAGGGTGACCGGCTGCGAGTCGTCGCGCAGTTGCCACCACATCCCTTGTATTGGACGCAGCAGGCCAACCTCCCTTTGAAAAAGTTACCAGGTCTTAAGGTGCAGGCTGTGGCGGGTGTGGATAACTTCATCGCACCCAAAGGAGTGGCGCAGATGCCGGCCGTCTGGACCGATCCCGGGTTGCCGATTTGCCTGAGCCAGGAACAGGACGACGGCTGGAGCATCGGCTGGCGCTGGCATCCGAGCCAGACGTTCGATTCAGCGCGCGTTGGCCGGTGGCTCGAAAGCCTTGCCTGGCGGCGGGCGAAGCTGGTTATCCACAGCAGTGATGGTTGGGTTTCGGCGAATGCACTGGATAACTCGGCATTGGCGTGGCAGCCCAGCGAATGGCGCCGCGATTCGCGTATCGAATTGATTTTCAGTGAATCGCAGGAGGTTGATTCACTGCAAAGAGATCTGGCCGACTGCCGGTCGAGTTAAGGACGCCATTTGGTGTGTTCTTGCCGCCACTGACTAAGCTCAATCACTTCTGCGCGCGGTTTCACCACGTCGACCACCGGAGGCGTGTCGTCGAAGGGCATCGGGTAGGGGGCCAGTTCGATCTGCGCGCTGTGGGCGCCGAATTGGGTGATGGTGCCGTTATGGCGGGTTTCGCCGGTCACCGTGAATTCGAAGTTATACACACGGGCCAGACGTCGCCGACCATTGGCATCCTTGATGAATGCAATTTTTTTCAGCGCTACGTTGCCATCCAGCAACTCGATCCCGAGATTGCTGCAATGCTGCTTGACCCGCTCCAGCGCGCGCTCGCGCAAGCCATGGTTGTGCCACAGCCACGCGCCAGCGGTAGCGAGCAGCATCAGCACGAAGATATTTCCGAGGGTCAGCATCAACAGAGTGCTCCAACAAGATAGTGCCAGCTTAACTGCGTCGCCGGTCTGTCGTACAGGCTGCGTTTAGTCGCATACTGCGCGGCTCGAATTTCAATCGTTTTACGGAACTCACCGCATGAAACGTACGCCCCATCTGCTCGCCATTCAGTCCCACGTGGTGTTCGGCCACGCTGGCAACAGCGCCGCGGTTTTCCCGATGCAGCGGGTCGGGGTGAATGTCTGGCCGCTCAATACCGTGCAGTTCTCCAACCACACCCAATATGGCCAGTGGGCGGGTGAAGTGCTGTCGCCACACCAGATTCCCGAATTGGTCGAAGGCATTGCGGCGATTGGCGAATTGGGCAATTGCGATGCCGTATTGTCCGGTTACCTCGGCAGTGCAGCCCAGGGCCGGGCGATTCTGACGGGTGTGGCGCGGATCAAATCGATGAATCCCAAGGCGCTGTATCTATGCGATCCGGTGATGGGCCATCCGGAGAAGGGCTGCAGCGTGCCGGCCGAAGTCAGCGATTTCCTGCTGGAAGAAGCGGCTGCCGTGGCGGACTTCATGTGTCCGAACCAGCTGGAGCTGGACAGCTTCTCAGGGCGCAAGCCGCAGTCGCTGTTCGATTGCCTGGCCATGGCGCGGGCGTTGCTGGCGCGCGGCCCGAAAGCGGTGCTGGTCAAGCATCTGGCCTATCCCGGCAAACCGGAGGATGCGTTTGAGATGTTGCTGGTGACGAGCGAAGGCAGCTGGCACCTGCGACGTCCAATGCTGGCGTTTCCGCGTCAGCCAGTGGGCGTTGGCGACCTGACATCCGGGCTGTTTCTGGCGCGCATCCTGTTGGGCGACAGCCTGGTGGAGGCGTTCGAGTTCGCGGCGTCTGCCGTGCATGAAGTGCTGCTGGAAACCCAGGCTTGCGCCAGCTATGAACTGGAGTTGGTGCGGGCGCAGGACCGGATCGCGCATCCGCGGGTGCGGTTTGAGGCGACGGCGATCAGCCTTTAAAAGGCTTCGCGGGCAAGTCGGATCGCCGCACCGCTCGCTCCTACAAGTTCGAGCCGTACACAAAATATGTGAACGACGCTGACCTGTAGGAGCGAGCGGTGCGGCGATCCGACTTGCCCGCGAATTCTATTTAATGGCCAAACGTATCAAGCGTCGCCCTTGATCTCCTGATACCGCTTTTCCAGTTCCTGACGAATCTGACGACGCTGCTGGGCCTGCATAAAGCGGCGCTTGTCCTCGCTGTTCTGCGGTTGCAACGGCGGCACCGCGGCCGGTTTGCGATCGTCGTCCACCGCCACCATGGTGAAGAAACAGCTGTTGGTGTGGCGCACCGAGCGCTCGCGAATGTTTTCGGTCACCACCTTGATGCCCACCTCCATGGAGGTGTTGCCGGTGTAATTGACCGAAGCCAGAAAGGTCACCAGTTCGCCGACATGAATCGGCTCGCGAAAAATCACCTGATCCACCGACAGGGTCACCACGTAGCGGCCGGCATAACGGCTGGCGCAGGCGTAGGCGACTTCGTCGAGGTACTTGAGTAACGTGCCGCCGTGGACATTGCCAGAGAAGTTGGCCATGTCGGGGGTCATCAATACCGTCATCGACAGCTGGGCGTTTCCGGGTTCCATAGCGTTCTCACGGTTCAAGGCAGGTTTCGGAGGAGTGCACCTCTGCGGGCGCCTGTTCGGTTTTTCAAACCACAGTTATCGGGACGCCGGGCGGGTGATCGTCGTCACGCCGGATCGATCTGTTTCCATATATTGCACCGCCTTTCTGCCGGAAGTCGCGGTGTTACCCTTCAAAAGCCCACCCCAAGGGCAATTCCTACGCGGAAAGTGGATTTTTACTCTGCTCGATCGGACCTTTCCCGCGTCTGGCGATTGAGCAATGTCACCCAAGGAGCCCCACACCATGCATGCCATCAGTTTTATTCAGGATCTGGCAGTGATCATGTTGGTCGCGGGTGTGGTGACCGTGCTGTTTCATCGCTTCAAGCAACCGGTGGTGCTCGGCTATATCGTCTCCGGGTTCATCATCGGCCCGCACACGCCGCCGTTCAGCCTGATTCACGACGAAGAAACCATCAAGACTCTCGCCGAGCTCGGGGTGATTTTCCTGATGTTCTGCCTGGGCCTGGAGTTCAGCCTGCGCAAACTGTTCAAAGTTGGCGCCACGGCGTTTATCGCGGCGTTCCTGGAAATCGTGCTGATGATCTGGATCGGCTATGAAATCGGTCGCTGGTTCGACTGGAACACCATGGACTCGCTGTTCCTCGGCGCGATCCTGGCGATCTCTTCGACCACCATCATCGTCAAGGCACTCAATGACCTGAAGATGAAGAATGAGCGTTTTGCGCAGCTGATCTTCGGCGTGCTGATCGTCGAGGACATTCTCGGCATCGGCATCATTGCCTTGCTATCGAGCATCGCGGTCAGCGGCACGGTCAGTTCCGGCGAAGTGTTTTCCACCGTCGGCAAGCTGTCGTTGTTCATGATCGTCGCGCTGGTGATCGGAATTCTGCTGGTACCGCGGTTGCTGGCCTACGTGGCCAAATTCGAAAGCAACGAGATGCTGTTGATCACTGTGCTGGGGCTGTGTTTCGGCTTCTGTCTGCTGGTGGTGAAGCTCGAATACAGCATGGTGCTTGGCGCGTTCCTGATCGGCGCGATCATGGCTGAATCCCGCCAGTTGCTGAAGATTGAACGCTTGATCGAGCCGGTTCGTGACCTGTTCAGTGCGATCTTCTTTGTGGCCATCGGGCTGATGCTCGATCCGATGATTTTGCTGCAGTACGCGTGGCCGATCGCAGTGATCACTGTGGCCGTGGTGCTCGGAAAGATGCTGTCCTGTGGTCTTGGCGCCTTTATCGCCGGCAATGACGGACGCACCTCACTGCGCGTGGGGATGGGACTTTCGCAGATTGGCGAATTTTCTTTCATCATCGCGGCGTTGGGCATGACCCTTCAGGTCACCAGTAACTTCCTCTACCCGGTTGCCGTGGCGGTATCGGTAATTACCACGCTGCTGACGCCTTATCTGATCCGCGCCGCTGACCCGTTGTCGATCAAACTGGCCGGCGTGATGCCGCAGCGGCTGGGCCGCGTGCTGGGGATGTACGGCGAATGGCTGCGCAGCATCCAGCCTCAGGGCGAAGGCGCGCTACTGGCGTCGATGATCCGGCGGATTCTGTTACAGGTGGGTGTCAATCTGGCGTTGGTGATTGCGATTTTCTTCTCGGGTGCTTATTTCGCCGAGCGAATGTCCGCTTACCTGCAAGACTGGATCAGCGAGCCGAGCTGGCAGAAAGCGTTGATCTGGGGCGGGGCGTTGCTGTTGTCGTTGCCGTTCCTGATTGCGGCCTATCGCAAGCTCAAGGCGTTGTCGATGCTGTTGGCGGAGATGGGCGTGAAACCGGAAATGGCCGGCCGCCACACGCAGCGAGTGCGTCGGGTGATCGCCGAAGTGATCCCGATCCTGTCGCTGCTGGTGATCTTCCTGCTGTTGGCAGCCTTGTCGGCCAGTATTCTGCCGACCAACAAGTTACTGGTGCTGATTGTCGTGGTCGCGGCCGCCGTGGCAGCGCTGCTCTGGCGCTGGTTTATCCGCGTGCACACGCGGATGCAGGTGGCCTTGCTGGAAACCCTGGACAACCACAAGGAATCGTCCGGGCATTGACCACACGGCGTATTAGACGGCTCAGCTTTCCAGCCAGACGTCCCGCGCCCAGTGCCACACCGATTCCCAGGTTTCTTCGGCGATCAGTTCTTCTTCGGCCTGCCACAGCACCACGGTGCCGTCTTCTTCGACCAAGTAGTAGTCGTCACCGTCCTGGCAGATCGGGATCATGCTGCGGTCAACGCCGGCATCCCAGGCGTTGGCGGCAACGTCCGGCAGGTAAGTGTGGGATTGCGGGTCGGTGACGGTCACCGGTTCCAGGCTGCCGTAGACCACGTCGCTGACGGTCAGCAAAAACTCTCTGAAGACAAACGGGATGTCGATGAACAGTTGTTCTTCGATTTCGACCAGCAGATCTTCGTCGGGCAACTCCAAGGGGACCGGTACCGGTTCGTTGGCTTCACGCAGTTGTTCGATGATTTCTTCCACGTCCGGGAACCTCTTGCTTGATGGCGCGGTTTAGTTGGGGCGGTTTATACAGTAGCTCGCTATAGATGCAACCGCGAAATAGAAAACCCCGGCCGAGGCCGGGGTTTTATTGCGACACATTTAACGCGGGTCGGTTCAGCCGTTCTGGCGGATACCGGCAACCAGCCAAGGCTGGTTTTCGCCCTGTGCACGTTCCATGTTCCAGCTTTCGCTGAACACTTCGCCCTGGTCGAAGCGCGAAGTCTTCGACACACCGCTGAAGGTCAGGGTGGCAATGGTCTTGTCCGCACGATCATCGACGCCGTCCAGTTGAACATTGAGGTTATCAATGTAGGTGGACTGGAAACCTTCACCCAGATCGGCACGTTCGCGCTTGAGGAACTCGAGCAGTTGCGGGGTCACGAACTCGGCGATCTTGTCCATTTCGTTGGCGTCCCAGTGTTGCTGCAGGGACTGGAAGTGGTTGCGGGCCGCTTCAATGAAGTTCTTTTCATTGAACCAGGCTGGCGCATTGATCACCGGACGAGCGGCAACCGGTGCGGCCGAACCGCCGAAGATCGAACCCATGGCGGTTGGCTTCTGCTCGAATACTTCACGCTGCATCGGGGCGCCAGCCGGAGCCATGTGCTCCTGCTGCTTGCGACGACGAGCGGCGATGAAACGGAAGACCAGGAAGGCGATGACCGCCATGATCAGGATGTCGAAGATCTGCATGCCCTGGAAGCCGCCGCCCATGAACATGGAAGCCAGCAGGCCACCGGCCGCGATGCCGGCCAGAGGGCCGAGCCAGCGCGAAGCACCGCCGGCCTTGGCGGCAGCGCCAGCGGCACCCGCCGCGCCCGCAGTGGCAGCAGCGCCGCCTGCAGCAGAAGAAGGAGCCATTTGGCTGGTCTGGTGAGTCGGCGCAGCGCCGGAGCTCTTGCCGCCACCAAAGCGCTTGGCGTTGGCGTCGAGGCTCATCGTCAGGCCGATGCACAACGCCATGGCGATGCTAAGAAAACGTTTCATAAAGGGAATTCCCATTTTGTGGATGGCACGCGCGCCATGTTGCACAGCTGAAGTGTTACTGGCTAGCGGCAGAGTGTTTCGGGCTTTTGCCTGACAGGTTGCGTTCAGCTTCAGTCAGCGCAATAAGGCCTGTTAACTTTGGTCTGTAGGATGAATGGATAAGTTCTGTGGGAGGGTGTCTAGCGTCGCAGCGCCAGCATCACAACACCGGCGGTGATCAGGCCGATCCCGCCCCACTGGCGCAGATCAAGTTTTTCGCCCAGCAGGATCACGCCAAGCACCGCCACCAGAACCACGCTGAGTTTGTCTACCGGAGCCACCAGCGAGGCCGGCCCCAGTTTCAACGCGCGGAAGTAGCAGATCCACGAGGCGCCGGTGGCCAGTCCCGACAGCAGCAGGAACAGGTAGCTCCTGGCTGAGATCGATCCTAATGACTGATATTGGCCCGTGGCGTACAAAATCAAGGCCAGGCTGACCAGTACCACGACTGTACGTAGCAGGGTGGCGAAATCGGAATTGACGTTTTCGATGCCGATCTTGGCGAAGATAGCGGTCATTGCCGCGAAAGCGGCTGACATCAGGGCCCAGAATGTCCAGGAAGAAAAGAAGCCTGAGCCCATAGGTTGTTTCCTTGCAGATCAGCCAACCCTAACCTTGTGGGAGCGGGCAAGCCCGCACACATTAGACCTCTGTGGCCCTTAGATCGCTTCCAGCTTCGCGTAACCCAGCATCAGCCACTTGCTGCCTTCGCTGAAGTTCACCTGCACCCGGGCCTGAGCCCCGGCGCCTTCGAAGTTCAGGATCACGCCGTCGCCGAACACCGAATGCCGAACGGCCTGGCCGAGGCTGAATCCGGTGTCCGGAATTTCACTACCGCCGAACAGGCTGCTGGAACTCTGCTGCTGACCGCCGCCAAACGGACGGCTGACGCTGTTGGACAGCCGCACTTCCTGGATCAGGCCTTTCGGTACTTCACGTACGAAACGCGACACCTTGTTGTAGGTCTCACTGCCATACAGGCGTCGGGTTTCAGCATAGGTCATCACCAGGTTCTGCATGGCGCGGGTGATACCGACATAGGCCAAACGACGTTCCTCTTCAAGACGTCCCGGCTCTTCCAGGCTCATCTTGTGCGGGAACAGCCCTTCTTCCATGCCCACCAGGAACACGTAAGGGAATTCCAGGCCCTTGGCGCTGTGCAAGGTCATCAACTGAATGCTGTCTTCGTGCTCGTCGGCCTGAGTATCGCCAGCCTCCAGCGACGCGTGGCCGAGGAACGCCGCCAGTGGCGTCAGGTCTTCATCCTCTTCCGAGTTTTCGAAGTTGCGCGCGGCGCTGACCAGTTCCTCAAGGTTTTCTACCCGTGCCTGGCCTTTCTCGCCTTTTTCCGCTTCGTGGTAGGCAATCAGTCCGGACTGCTCGATGACGGTCTGGGTCATCAAGTGCAGCGGCATTTCCACGCACTTGGCGGCGAGGTTCTCGATCAGCTCAATAAACGCACCAAGCGCGCCGGCGGCACGGCCGGTCAGCCCTTTATTCGCGACCAGCAAGCGCATCGCTTCCCACATCGACACATCGCTGTGGCGCGCATGGTCGCGAATCGCTTCAACGGTTTTCTCGCCGATGCCACGGGCCGGAACGTTGATCACCCGCTCCAGCGCTGCATCGTTGCCACGGCCTTCCAGCAAACGCAGGTAAGCCATGGCGTTCTTGATTTCAGCTCGTTCGAAGAAACGCTGACCACCATAGATGCGGTACGGAATGCGCTCACGCAGCAAGGCTTCTTCCAAAACGCGCGATTGGGCGTTCGAGCGGTACAAAATCGCGATATCGCTGCGAGCCAGGCCGGTTTTCAGCGCGCTTTCAATGGTTTCCACCACATAACGAGCTTCGTCGTGTTCGTTGAACGCGGCGTACAGATTGATCGCTTCGCCTTCGCCACCGTCGGTCCACAGCTCTTTGCCCATGCGCCCGGTGTTATTGGCGATCAGGGCGTTGGCAGCCTTGAGAATCCCGGCGGTGGAACGGTAGTTCTGCTCCAGGCGGATGGTCTCGGCGTCCGGGAAATCGTCGGAGTACTGATAGATGTTCTCGATTTTCGCGCCGCGCCAGCCGTAGATCGACTGATCGTCGTCGCCGACCACCATCAGGCTGTCGCCGCCCTTGGCCAGTAGACGCAACCAGGCGTACTGCACGGCGTTGGTGTCCTGGAACTCGTCCACCAGAATGTGCCGGAAGCGCTTCTGATAGTGCGCCAGCAGCCCAGGGTGATCGCGCCACAGATCGAGGGCGCGCAGCAGCAATTCGGAAAAGTCGATGACGCCGGCGCGCAGGCACGCGGCCTCATAGGCTTCGTAAATGCTACGCATGGTGGCCAGGAACAGATCGCCGCTGGCTTGAATATGTTGCGGGCGCAGACCTTCGTCTTTCTGCCCGTTGATAAACCACTGGGCCTGACGGGCCGGCCAGCGTTGCTCGTCCAGCCCCAACTCGCGGATCACGCGTTTAACCAGTCGTTGCTGGTCGTCGCTGTCGAGAATCTGGAAGGTCTGGCTCAGGCCGGCTTCCTGCCAGTGCGCCCGCAGCAAGCGGTGCGCCAGGCCGTGGAAGGTGCCGACCCACATGCCGGCCGGGTTGATACCCATCAGCTGCTCGATGCGATGACGCATCTCGGCAGCGGCCTTGTTGGTGAATGTCACCGACAGGATTGAGTGGGGCGAGGCGTTTTCGACCTGGATCAACCAGGCGATACGGTGCACCAGCACTCGGGTTTTACCGGAACCAGCACCGGCCAGGACCAACTGACGACCCACGGAGGCAGCTACGGCCTGGCGTTGGGCATCGTTGAGGGAGTTCAGCAGAAGGGAGAGATCATCGCGCATCGGGGCATTCTAGGGGGCCGCGTCACACCGGGCAAACCCCGCTTTGCTTTAGCCGATGAAAGATAAGCGCAGGACGACCGGTCGGTCACTGGCTGCAAGCGTTGGCGGGGCTCGCTTCCAGCGTTTTCAGGGGGCAAAAGGGCTCCGGGCTTTCGTAGAAATTATGATCTGGAGCAGTTTGGTAAGGGCATTGGCTTGTGTATGCTCCGTTCACGTTTCGGGCTCATGCTCATCATTATAAGAACAAGAACATTGCCTATGACCCTCAGCACCGACCTGTCGGGCCCCACTGTGGAGCCCCGGGTTATCCGCAAACAGTACGCCATGGAAATGGCGGTCGAGCGCACGCGCCTCCTTTATCAGGGCTCGCTGCTGCCTACGCTGTTCATGCTGATCAATGGCCTGGTGTGCGCGGGATTGCTCTGGAGTCCGCAGCGCTACTTCCTGGTCAGCGTCTGGCTGGTGTGGCTGCTGTCGCTGGTGGCGTTGCGGGTGATTCAGGTCGCCGCTTTCGATTCGGCCATTCCCAATCGTCAGGCGCATCCAATCTGGCGTCGCATGTTTTTGCTGGGTTCGGCCATGACTGGCCTGACCCTGGCAGGCGCCGGTATCGCCCTGGTGCCCGCCGACAATTTCATCCAGCAAGCCTGGGTGTTCGGCCTGATCGGCGCGGCAGCCCTCTCGGCCAGCGTGGCCTACGCGGTCAGTCTGCCGGCATTTCTATCCTTTACCTTGCCATGTCTGTTGCCGGCCATCGCCTATCTATTCTGGGGCGGCGACCAGCAGGAGCAGGGCTGGGGCTGGTTCGGGCTGATCTTGCTGGGGGCGTTGAGCGTGGTTGCCTGGCAGGTCAATCGGCTGATTGATCGAGGGTTGTTGCGACGTTTCCAGAATCAGGCACTGATCGAACACCTGCAGCAGACCCAAAGCCGTAGCGAACAGCTGAATCACGAACTGGCCAGGGAAATCGATCAGCGCCGTCGCGCCGAAGACGAGTTGCGTGAAATTCAGATCGGGCTCGAAAGCCGCGTCGCCCAGCGCAGCCTGGAACTGGACGCGGCCAACCAGGCCCTGAGCAAAAGTGAAGCGCGTCTGGCGCTGGCCTTGAAGGCCAGTGAGCTGGGGCTATGGGACTGGAACCTGCAAACCGACGAAGTCCATCACACCCATATTCAGGAATTGTTCGGCCTGGAGCCGGAGTTCGTGACGGCCATGTTGCGTCACCTCAAGCCGCGCCTGCACCCCGAGGATTTACCGTCGCTGAAGCGCGCGCTGGTCGAGCATTTGAAGGGCCGCAGCGAGGATTATCAGATTGAATACCGCGTGCGCCATGGCGATGGTCATTGGGTCTGGATCGAGGACCGTGGTCGAGCGGTTGAGCGCAGCGAAAGCGGCCGGGTGATCCGCATGGTCGGCACCCGTCGTGACATCAGTGCCAGCAAGAGCCTGGAAGCGCAGCAGCAATTGGCCGCGACGGTGTTCGAGGCGGCCAGCGAAGGCATCATGATTTTCGATCCGAATTACGCACTCATCGCGGTCAACCAGGCGTTCAGCCGCTTAACGGGCTATGACATCGACGACATGCTCGGGCGCAATGTGGTGGAGTTGCCGTGCAGTCGCGACGCCCGTCGCCACTACGGGGCGATTCATCAGGCGCTGGAGCAACACGGCAGTTGGCAGGGCGAACTGGTGGAAACCCGCAAGAACGGCGAGCTGTATCCGCAATGGCTGCAACTCAATACCGTGCGCGATGCGCGGGGGAATGTCAGCCATATCGTCGGTTTCTTCGCCGATCTCTCGGCGCGACGCGAATCCGAAGAGCGCATGCGTTATCTGACTCACTACGATGAACTGACCGGCCTGGCCAATCGTTCGTTGTTCCGCGAACGCTTGCGCGAGGCCCATCAACGCGTGCGCCAGGGCGGGCGAAGTCTGGCGTTGTTGCACATCAACCTGGACCGCTTCAAGTTGCTCAACGACAGCCTTGGCCATGAAATTGCTGACCAGCTGTTACAGAAGATGGCCCGGCGGCTGGTCAATGCGCTGCCGGAAGCGGACACCATTGCGCGATTGTCCGGCGATGAGTTCGCGGTGCTGTTCGATACTTACGGCAGCCTCTCAAGCCTGGCGCGAGTGGCGACGCGCCTGTCGACCAAATTGCGTGTGCCTGTGACTGTCGAAGGGCATGAGCTGGTCGTCAGCGCCTCCATGGGCATCAGCATGTTGCCGGACAACGCGCGGGAAATTTCTGCGCTGGTGAGCCAGTCGAACATGGCCATGCAACATGCCAAACACTTGGGCGGCAACAACTTCCAGTTCTACACCGACAGCCTGCAAGCCAGCACGCTCCAGCGCTTGCAGCTGGAAAACCAGCTGCGTAAAGCAATAGAAGAGAAGCAGCTGAAGGTGTTTTACCAACCGAAACTCTGCCTCGCCACGGGCCGGCTGAATGCCGCCGAGGCCTTGGTGCGCTGGGATCATCCGACCATGGGCAGCGTGCCGCCAGGCGACTTTATCGGCCTGGCCGAGGAAACCGGCCTGATCGGCCCGATCGGCGAGTTCGTGTTGCGTCAGGCGTGCTGGCAGGCCTGCGAATGGCAGCGTCAGGGGCTGGAACCGATTCGGGTGTCGGTCAATTTGTCGGTGCATCAGTTGCGGCAGGGCAAGCTGGTCAGCCTGGTGCGCCAGGTGTTGGAGGAAACCGGCCTGGCGCCGCACTACCTCGAACTGGAACTCACGGAAAGCCAGTTGCTGGACAGCGTCGAACACATCATCGCTACCTTCCAGCAGTTGCGTGATCTTGGGGTGAAACTGGCCATCGACGATTTTGGCACCGGGTATTCGTCCCTGAGTTACCTCAAGCGTATTCCGGTGGATTACGTGAAGATCGATCAGGCGTTTATCCGTGGTCTGGGGGAGGGTAGCGTGGATGCGGCGATTACCCAGGCGATCATTGCGATGGCTCACGGGTTGTCGTTGAAGGTAGTGGCTGAAGGTGTGGAGCGGTCGGAGCAGCTTGAGTTTTTGAAGGTTGAACGCTGTGATGAAGTGCAGGGGTATCTGATCAGTCGTCCGATAGAAGCGAGTGGGTTGGCGGACCTTCTGCGAGCGCAATCCGCCGACTGAAAGTACGTCGCACAATAACGCCTTCCCGCCACGTAAAGTGACGGGAAGGTATTTATAGACTTAGTTTGTAATCAGAACATCATCGATGTGATGAATTAATTCACCCTTATAGAAAATGCTCACACCGGAAACATTAGAATTCCCCGGTACTTTATATTCAACAACTTTGTCCGTTTCAACTTGCAACGAAACTTCGTTGGAGTTTTCGAGCAGCAACTCCAGTCGCAGATCAAAGGATTTATCCTGCATCGCAGTCATCACCAGTTTAGGGGTAATGCCTGTGTGTGCAACGGTTACGGTGCCAAAGGTGCGGAAAGAAGCTTCGCCAGGCATGCGGTCAATTTGTGCGGTCCAGCTTTTGGTTTTAATGCTCATAGTGTGTAACTCCTGTAATTAAGTTTGATTGCGTCCTGCACGATCAAAGTAACTAGGCGGAGTTGTTTTTGGAAGAGGCTTGTTAGTTGTATTTGTAAGTACGAGTGTTTCATTCGTTTGTTCTTCTAACAACTAAGCTCCGGAAGCTTCGAGTAGGTCGATCGGGGGTGATTGTCTGCTTCAAGGGTCCGCTTCGGTTGCGCTGACGCTCTGACAATGAGTGCTACATGGAGCGCGCACGCCTGAAAACGAGGGATTCGGTTACGCATTGAGCAGGCAAAAAGCCGATTCATGTAGTATAACTACAAGCTTGCTACATCCCCGGCGCCTGCCAATAACAAAGAGTCCAGACCTTGAATCTGCTGCAACACATCGCCCAGTCACGCCACCTGTTACGCAAGTCGGAGCTGAAGGTCGCCGACCACGTGCTGCTTGATCCAGCGGCGGTGATGCACAGTTCCATGGCCGACCTGGCCCACAGTGTGGGCATCAGCGAGCCGACCATCGTGCGGTTCTGCCGCGCCATTGGTTGCTCCGGGTTTCAGGATCTGAAACTGAAGCTGGCGCAGAGCCTCGCGGCCGGTGCGAGCTTCGGCCAGTTTGCGATCCATGAAGACGACTCGGTCGCCGACTACAGCCTGAAAATTTTCGACACCACCCTGCACACCCTGATGGAGGTTCGCGAGAAGCTCGATCCGGTGGAGTTGCAGCGCGCGGTGTCGCTGATGTCCCAGGCCCAGCGTGTCGAGTTTTATGGCTTTGGCGCCTCGGGTGCCGTGGCTGCGGATGCCCAGCACAAATTCTTCCGTTTGCTGCTGACGGCGGCCGCGTATTCCGACCCGCACATGCAGGCGATGTCGGCGGTCACGTTGAAGCCGACCGACGTGGCGATCTGCATTTCCCAATCCGGGCGTTCCAAGGATTTGTTGATCACCGCGAACCTGGTGCGCGAAAGCGGCGCCTCGCTGATCACCTTGTGCCCGAGCCAGACGCCGTTGGCTGAACTGTCGACCGTCAACCTGGCGATCGATGTGCACGAAGACACTGAAATCTATACGCCGCTGACCTCGCGCATCGCCCACCTGGTGGTGATCGACGTGTTGGCGATGGGCGTGGCCATGGCGCGCGGGCCGAGCCTGGTCAACCACCTCAAGAGCGTTAAACGCAGCCTTCGCAGCTTGCGGTTGTCGCCCAAGTCGGTCAAAGCCCTCGACGATTGATTCAAGGCTGGCGCAGAAATTGTGGCGAGGGAGCTTGCTCCCGCTGGGTTGCGAAGCGACCCCAAAACCATTCACAGCGGTGTTTTCAGATGTATCGCTTCAAGCTATTTACGACTGCTGCGCAGCCGAGCGGGAGCAAGCTCCCTCGCCACAGAACAAACGTTCATCTGCCTGTAACGCACACGCCGCTAAACCGTCATCCCTCGCGCCCATTCTGTAACTCCCGTAATCGCCTTGGGAGACTCGAAATGGCCCAGCCCTACGAAGAACGCAACAGCGCCGTCAAAACCCGTCGTCAGCAAGAAGACCAGCGCCGCATGGAATTTCGCCGCGCCATCGAAGATCGCTGCGAGCGCCGCCAGTTGCTGGCCGAGATCGGCGATTTTCCTGATCTGGAACTCAACTACTGGCAGGCAGCGCCCGCAACTTCCCGTCGAAACGCTCAACCAGGGCGCTGATCTGCACCCGTTCGCTGCGGATAAACGCAAGGAATGCGTGGGCCACCGGCGATAGCCGCTTGGCCTTGGCCTGCACCAGGCACCAGCTGCGAAACAGCGGCAGTTCCTCGACCGGTAACTCGATCAATCCACCGGTCGCCAACTCCAGGTTCAGGGCGTGGCGCGTCAACAGCGCAACGCCCAGACCCGCCAGCACACATTCACGCTGGGCTTCGGCCGATGCGACCTCCTGGGTCTGGTTGAAGTGCACGCGTTTTTCCTTGAAATACTCTTCGCACGCCAGTCGCGTTCCCGAGCCGGGTTCGCGCAGTAGCAGCGTGTAGGGTTCGAGGTCCTGCAAACGCAACGGGCCCATGTGGCACAACGGATGATCCGGCGGTGCCACGGCGACGATCGGGTTGTTGAGGAACGGCAGAAACTCCAGCCCCATGTCCTGAGGCACCATGGACATGATCACCAGGTCGTCGCGGTTGTCGGAGAGACGCCGAATCACTTGCCCACGGTTGACCACCGTCAGTTGCAGGTTGACCTCCGGATGCTGGCGTTTGAACGCGGCAAACAGGTGCGGCACGAAATACTTGGCGCTGGATTCCACCGCCAGTTTCAACTGGCCCTGTAGCGAGCCCTGCATGTCCGACAGCTGCATGTCGAGGTTTTCCAGGCGCCCGAAAATGTCCCGGCTGGCACGCTGAAGGGCTTCGGCGGCTTCCGTCATGTAGAGCTTTTTGCCGACGTAATCGAACAGCGGTTGACCAATCAGCTCCTCAAGTTGACGAATCTGCAGGCTCACGGCGGGTTGTGTGAGCGACATTTCGTCCGCAGCGCGGCTGTAGGATCGCAAATCACAGACTTCATTGAAGATCTGCAATTGACGCAATGTCATACGCATCAATGACTTACGCATTATCTAGAAGCTCCCGCCGCAGGCTGATGAATCAACTATAAGTCTTTACTTATGTCTGACCCAATAATTAATCATTTTTGTTAATCCCTTACGAGGGCTAGTGTGGGGCTGCGACTAAATCGAAACATTTGGTCACGCGTCGACCTGGTCTAGCAGGTCGTGGGTACCACCGGCTCAAGGGAAACTCCAAGTGATAACAAAGATCCTGATCGCCAACCGTGGTGAGATTGCCGTACGAATCGTGCGTGCTTGCGCCGAGATGGGCATTCGCTCGGTCGCGATCTACTCCGACGCCGACCGCCATGCCTTGCATGTGAAGCGCGCGGATGAAGCCCACAGCATTGGTGCCGAGCCCCTGGCTGGTTACCTGAATGCGCGCAAACTGGTGAATCTGGCCGTGGAAACCGGTTGTGATGCGTTGCATCCCGGCTACGGTTTCCTCTCGGAAAACGCTGAACTGGCAGATATCTGTGCAGAGCGCGGCATCAAGTTCATCGGTCCATCGGCTGAAGTGATTCGCCGCATGGGCGACAAGACTGAAGCCCGTCGCAGCATGATCAAGGCTGGCGTACCCGTCACCCCGGGGACCGAAGGCAACGTCGCGGACATCGCGGAAGCGTTGATCGAAGGCGACCGCATCGGTTATCCGGTGATGCTCAAGGCGACTTCCGGTGGTGGTGGCCGTGGTATCCGGCGCTGCGACAGCCGGGAAGAACTTGAACAGGCATTCCCTCGGGTCATTTCCGAAGCCACCAAGGCGTTCGGTTCGGCGGAAGTGTTCCTGGAAAAATGCATCGTCAATCCGAAACACATCGAAGCGCAGATCCTCGGCGACAGTTTCGGCAACGTGGTGCACCTGTTCGAGCGTGACTGCTCGATCCAGCGCCGCAACCAGAAGCTCATCGAGATCGCCCCGAGCCCGCAACTGACCCCGGAACAGCGCGCCTACATCGGCGACCTGTCGGTGCGTGCGGCCAAGGCCGTGGGTTACGAGAACGCCGGCACTGTGGAGTTCCTGCTCGCCGAGGGCGAGGTGTACTTCATGGAGATGAACACCCGGGTGCAGGTGGAACACACCATCACCGAAGAAATCACCGGCATCGACATCGTGCGTGAGCAGATCCGCATCGCTTCCGGCCTGCCGCTTTCGGTGAAACAGGAAGACATCCAGCACCGCGGTTTCGCGCTGCAGTTCCGGATCAACGCCGAAGACCCGAAAAACAACTTCCTGCCGAGCTTCGGCAAGATCACCCGTTACTACGCACCCGGCGGCCCCGGCGTGCGCACCGACACAGCGATCTACACCGGCTACACCATTCCACCGTTCTACGACTCCATGTGCCTGAAGCTGGTGGTGTGGGCGTTGACCTGGGAAGAGGCGATGGACCGTGGCTTGCGCGCCCTCGACGACATGCGTCTGCAAGGGGTCAAGACCACCGCCGCGTACTACCAGGAAATCCTGCGTAACCCGGAATTCCGTAGCGGCCAGTTCAATACCAGCTTCGTTGAAAGCCACCCTGAACTGACCAACTACTCGATCAAGCGCAAACCCGAAGAGCTGGCCCTGGCCATCGCCGCCGCCATCGCCGCCCACGCAGGCCTGTGAGGAATATTCCAATGACTAAGAAAATCCACGTTACCGACACAATCCTGCGCGACGCCCACCAATCGCTGCTCGCCACCCGCATGCGCACCGAAGACATGCTGCCGATCTGCGACAAGCTCGACAAAGTCGGCTACTGGTCGCTGGAATGCTGGGGCGGCGCAACCTTCGACGCCTGCGTGCGCTTTCTGAAAGAAGACCCATGGGAGCGCCTGCGCCAACTGCGCGCGGCGTTGCCTAACACGCGTCTGCAAATGCTCTTGCGTGGCCAGAACCTGCTGGGCTACCGCCACTACAGCGACGACGTGGTCAAAGCCTTCGTCGCCAAGGCTGCGGTCAACGGCATCGACGTTTTCCGTATCTTCGATGCGATGAACGACGTGCGTAACCTGCGCACGGCCATTGAAGCGGTAAAGGCCGCCGGCAAACACGCTCAAGGCACCATCGCGTACACCACCAGCCCGGTGCACACCATCGACGCGTTCGTGGCTCAGGCCAAGCAAATGGAAGCGATGGGTTGCGACTCGGTCGCGATCAAGGATATGGCTGGCCTGTTGACCCCGTATGCCACTGGCGAACTGGTCAAGGCGTTGAAGTCCGAGCAGTCGCTGCCCGTGTTCATTCACTCCCACGATACCGCTGGCATGGCGACCATGTGCCAGCTCAAGGCCATCGAAAACGGCGCCGATCACATCGACACCGCGATCTCCAGCTTCGCCTCGGGCACCAGCCACCCTGGCACCGAGTCGATGGTCGCCGCCCTTAAAGGCAGCGAGTTCGACACCGGCCTGAACCTGGAACTGCTGCAAGAGATCGGCTTGTACTTCTACGCCGTGCGCAAGAAGTACCACCAGTTCGAAAGCGAATTCACCGCTGTCGACACCCGCGTACAAGTCAACCAGGTGCCGGGCGGGATGATTTCCAACCTGGCCAACCAGCTGAAAGAGCAGGGCGCGCTGAACCGCATGGGCGAAGTGCTCGCTGAAATCCCGCGCGTTCGTGAAGACCTCGGCTTCCCGCCGCTGGTTACACCGACCTCGCAGATCGTCGGCACCCAGGCGTTCTTCAACGTGCTGGCCGGCGAGCGCTACAAGACCATCACCAACGAAGTGAAGCTCTACCTGCAAGGCGGCTACGGCAAGGCGCCGGGCACCGTGAACGAAAAACTGCGTCGCCAGGCGATCGGCAGCGAAGAAGTGATCGACGTTCGCCCGGCCGACTTGCTCAAGCCGGAAATGACCAAGCTGCGTGCCGAAATCGGCGCCGTGGCCAAGTCTGAAGAAGACGTGCTGACCTACGCCATGTTCCCGGACATCGGTCGCAAGTTCCTTGAAGAACGCGCTGCCGGCACGCTCACTCCAGAAGTGCTGTTGCCGATTCCCGAGGCGGGCGGTGTAGCCTCTGCCGGTGGCGAAGGCGTGCCGACCGAGTTCGTCATCGACGTCCACGGCGAAACCTACCGCGTCGACATCACCGGTGTCGGCGTCAAGGCTGAAGGCAAGCGTCACTTCTACCTGTCCATCGACGGCATGCCGGAAGAAGTGGTGTTCGAACCGCTTAACGAATTCGTTAGCGGCGGCAGTAGCAAGCGCAAGCAAGCCACTGCACCGGGCCACGTCAGCACCACCATGCCGGGCAACATCGTCGACGTGCTGGTCAAGGAAGGCGACGTCGTCAAAGCCGGCCAGGCCGTGCTGATCACCGAAGCGATGAAGATGGAAACCGAAGTCCAGGCAGCCATCGCCGGCAAAGTCACCGCCATCCACGTAGCCAAGGGCGACCGGGTGAATCCGGGCGAAATCCTGATCGAGATCGAAGGCTGAGTTAACAGCCTCGATATACCGCTTTAAACCTCGGGGGGGCATGTGCTCCCCTTTTTTTTCGCCCGGAGTTTGTGAGGGTTAGAAGCTCATTCGCCACTGGCCTGTTATGCCGTGATTGCGGCTATCGGTGCCCATTTCACCGGTGACGCCAACGCCCAATGTCTGCCGCTTCGATAGAGCGAGATCGAGTCCCGCGTCCAGCGTCACACTGTTACGATCCAGCGCGGCACCTTCAACGGTGTACCGGGTGTCCTCTGTTGCCAGTTTCTGGCGAGTGTAGCTGTTGAGCTCACCATAAGTGTGCTTCCAGCCAGCACTGAAACGTGGGGTCAATTGCATGCCGTTATCCAGAGTGTTGAGCTTCGCCACACGCAGACCAAATGTGCTGTTAACGTTGTTGCGCGTTTGTTCCTGGACTTGCAGTGACGCATCCCCGCCTTTTTCCGTGTAGCTGTCACGCTGGTAGCGTTGATAGCCGAGGCTGGCGAACGGTTCGATGCTGTAAGCGTCACGGCCCAGGTTGTAACCCACTTCCGCGAAGACTTGCTGCGTATTGGCGTCGTAGCGGCCTTTGGGACGGTCACTGAAACCATTAAAAGCTATCTGACGTTGGGTACTACCGTCATGACTGCTATGGGTCGCACCGAGGCGAAGCGACATCGGCCCGTTTTGACGCAGGGCATAGGCGCCCAGATGCCAGCTGTCGAGATCACCGTCGAACAGGCTGCCATCGACTCGGGTCCGAGACTTGCCGCCCATCAAACCCAGGCGCCATTCCTCATCAATTCGCCAATCGGCACCCAACACCAAACCGTGGGTGGAGTGTTGGAGCGCGTCATAGTCTCGATCCAGTTTTCCCCCATGCCCCAATGCTTGCAGCCAGACTCTTCCGTTGACTTCGTTGCCGGCAGCCAGGCGAGGCGAGTTATTTCCTCTGCCGGTGCTGCTGTAGCCGCTGTCCAGTTGGCGCATGGCGGAAAGCATGCTGGCGCTGATGGGAGCGTCGCTGTTCAAGGTTAACTTGGCGAGGTTGGCGGTGCTGTATCCGGCTAGCTGGTTGAGGGCGATGGCAGCGGTTTCTACACTGGAACCCAGTAGGGCGGTGATGGCGGCGTTTGCTGTAGCGGCGGGCTCCGCGACACTCTGGCCAAACTTCTGGCTGTTGTCGTTGGTGGCGAACTCACCTAAGGGCAATCCGTTGCGAGCGTATTTCAGCGTCACCTCGGTGTCAGATCGGGACAGTGTCGGAGTCATGTACGCCAGGTTGCTGGTAACGCGTCCGAAATCGCCGTCCACTTTGCCAGCCCTGAGCACTGTGTATTCATTGCTGGCGGAATAGTTACCCGGCTGTGCGACAACATTCAGGGAGGCGTTCCAAAGCTCTGCAGTCCCGTCAACGACAATGGTTGGTGGCGTGCCGTCAGCCGTTATGGCGTACGACAACGTGGAATCCTTCGTCAGGGTCAGGTCTCCGCGGACATGCGGTGCTCCCAGAGACTTATTGACGAGTAACGTACCGTCTACTAACAGGTTGCGAATCTCACCGTGGCCGCCGTACATAGCGCCCTCGTAGACATAGCCGTCACCCGCGATACTGCCCATGTTGAACAGTTTCGCTCCTCCGATTACTTCGACACCGATTGCAAAATCATCTTTGCCGTTCAGCGACCAAGCACCTTTCGCCACTCGCAGTCCCGAGAAGTTGCTGGTTTTATCAAGTGAGCCGCCCTCTTCAGAGTTCAGCAGCAATACATTCACGCCACCACCGCCCTGAATTTCCCCGTTGAAACTCGCCCCTTTGTTGACGATCAACAGGTCGTTGCCGTCCGTGAGCGCCAGTGCGATCCCGTCGACGCCTTCGTACCGTGTTGACGCAATAGTGTGCTTAGGGGAGTAGTCCTGAAGGAACTTCTCGTACTCGCTTTCCGTTTCGGGTGAGGCATCAGGAAACTCGTACTCGGCCATGTCTATGGCAACGTCTATTGGCTTCCTGTGAATGGGAGTCGATGGCGCCAGCCCAAGCGGTTCTTCCGATGTGAGCGGGGCAGGTTTGACGGCATGTTCTTTCGGGCCGATGAAGTTCTTGATCGCCAAAAGGTCATCTTTTTTAGGCCAGGGAGTTGCACGATCTTTCTTGCCAGGTGCTTCGACAGCGGCAGCCGTCGCCTCTTGAGCCATGGGTACGCTTGCCGTTAAGGATGGGGCATCAGGAAGCTCGTACTCGGACATATCTATAGCAACGTCCATGGTCTCCCGGTGAATTGGAGTCGATGGCGTCAGCCCAAGCGGTTCTTCCGGTGTGAGCTGGGCCGGTTTGACCGCCTGTGTTTTCGGGCCGATGAAATTCTTGATCGCCAAAAGGTCATCTTTTTTAGGCCAGGGAGCTGCGGCATCTTTTTTGCCGGGTGTGCCGACAGTGGGAGCGATCTCCACTTGAGCTATGGGTACGCTTGCCGTTTCGGATGGGGCACCAGAAAACGCGTACTCGGCCATGTCTATAGCAACGTCTATGGGCTTTTGATGAATTGGAGTCGATGACGTAAGCCCAAGCGGTTCTTCCGGTGTGAGCGGGGCCGGTTTGACCGCCTGCGTTTTCGGGCCGATGAAATTCTTGATCGCCAAAAGGTCATCTTTTTTAGGCCAGGGGGCTGCGACATCTTTCTTGCTGGGTGTTCCGACAGCGGCAGCAGTTTCCACTTGAGCCATGGATAGCTCGATGCAGCCAACTGAGAGAGCGATCGCCAGCGCAAGTTGATGCGGGCGATGAAGGTACGGCGTGGGCATTGAGTTCAACCTCGTTTTTCGGGAGGTCAAACTGTATGAGGCACGCCGGGGGCTTGAATGCCGGGCGTTTCCGAGGTTTTTGCAGGGCCTGGGAAATTTTGTTGTAGCTAAAATTGTTCTTTGAAGCCTGAGCGCGCAGCTGCCTTCAAGAGCCAGCGTTTTTGCCTACAACATTTCAGGATCGGTCTGTTGGGTACGTTCTGAAAACTCGTCTACCGCACTATTTTGCAAGCTGTGATGCTCACTGAAATAACTGGGATTGATGGCTGAAGCCGGCGCCTACAAAGGGTGGATAGTCCACGCGTTGCAACATCTCCTCTAACTCCGGCTCAAATACGCCTTCCCATAATGCCGTTCCATCCGCGCTTGAATCAGCTCCAACCCAATCGACATCACCCAGTAAATCACCGCCGCCGTCGTCAGCATTTCGATATAGCGATAGCTCGACCGCCCATACGACTGCGCCAGGAACATCACTTCCCACACCCCCATCACCGAGATCAGTGACGAGTCTTTGAGCATCGAGATGAATTGATTGGTGGTCGGCGGGATGATGGTGCGCATGGCTTGCGGCAGGGTGACGCGCCAGAAGATCACGGTTTCGCGCATGCCGAGAGCCAGCGAGGCTTCGCGTTGGCCGTGGGGGACGCCGAGGATGCCGGCGCGGAATATTTCGCTCAGGTACGCGCCGTAGTTCAGCGACAGTGCGATGATGCCGGCGGCGACGGCGCCGGGCACGATGCCGAGTTGCGGCAGGCCAAGGTAGATCAGCAGGATCTGGATCAGCAGCGGTGTGCCGCGAAAGAACGAGGCGTAGAAACTCGCAATCCCGAAGGCCACGGCGCTTTTCGACAGCCGCGCGATGGCGGTGATGAAACCCAGCAGCGACGACGCGACGATGGAGCACAGGCACAAAAACAGCGTCAGTGCCGCGCCTTGCAAAAAGCCGTTTGGCGCCAGGTGCAGGCCGATCAGATTGGGCAGTTTGTCGAGGATGATCGAGAACTTCAGGTCGAAGCTCAGGAAGAAACTGGCGAACAAACCGAGCATCGCCGCCCAGGTCAGGTACAGCCGCGTGCGAAAACCGAAGATCCGTTGCAGCCGCGATTCAGCCACCGGTTGTGGCGGCTGGGGAGGGTTTGGGAAAGAGGTCATTGGCTGATGTCGGCGCCGATCCATTTTTGCGAAAGCCGGGTCAGGGTGCCGTCCTGTTTCAATTGCGCGAAGACGTCACGCACCTTGGCGTCCCATTGGGCATCGCCTTTTTCAATGGCCACCGAGTTCGGTTCCGAGTACAGCGGTTCGCCGGCGAGCTTGAAGCGTTTGTCTTCGGTCAGGCGCGGCTGAGCGGTGACGAGGTTGGTGAGGACTGCATCCAGTCGCACGCCTGCGCCCAGTCCCAGGTCCTGAAACGCCACGTTGTCGGTGTCGTACGGGGCGATCTGCACGTTTTCAAACGGGTACTGCAACTGCGTGTCTTCGGCGCCTTCGATCACCAGGTTTTTGTTCAGGTAGCTTTCGTAGCTGGAAGCACTGGTAAGGCCGACTTTCTTGCCGCTCAGGTCCTTGGCGCTGTGGATGCTGTCGTCCTTGGCGTTGACGACGATCACCGCTGGTGAGGCGTAGTACTCGACCGGGAAGTCGAAGACTTCGGCGCGGGCCTTGCTCGGGGTCATGGAGCAAATGCAAATGTCGTAGCGTCCGCTCCAGTGGCCGGCGGCGATCACATCCCAGGACGGGGTTTCCAGGCGCAGTTTGACGCCGAGTTTGTCCGCCACGGCTTTAGCCACATCAACATCGAAACCGTCGAGCTGGTTCTGGTCATTGAGGAACGAGAAGGGTGGATAGCTTTCCATCAACACGCCGACCAGTTCTTTCTTTTGCTCGATGCGGTCCAGCGTGACGCCAGCAAAAGCCTGGGTGGAGGCAGCCAGAATCGTCAGGCCCAAGGCCAATAGCGGTTGAAATTTCACAGTTCGGTCCCTGATAAAAAATGGTTGTTATTAACCGGATGGTGCGTATTAAATAGTTATAAGAACGACTCCGGTAGTGAGTTATTTTCATAAGCATATGAGTGAAAAGCATATGGGCGCAGGAAGCACAGTGATTCTGGATGGCGGCATGGGTCGTGAGTTGCAGCGCCGGGGCGCGCCGTTCAGGCAGCCCGAATGGTCGGCGCTGGCCTTGATCGAAGCGCCGCAGGCTGTGGAAGCGGTGCACGCGGCTTATATCGAAAGCGGTGCAAATGTGATCACCAGCAACAGCTATGCGGTGGTGCCTTTTCACATTGGCGAGGAGCGCTTTGCTGCCGAAGGCCAGGCCCTCGCAGCGTTGGCCGGGGAGTTGGCCCGGCGTGCAGTGGAGGCTGCAGGCAAACCGGTTCGTGTGGCGGGTTCACTGCCGCCGTTGTTCGGCTCTTATCGTCCGGATTTGTTCGACGCGGCTAGGGTGGAGGAGTTGCTGGCGCCGCTGGTCGATGGCTTGGCGCCTTTTGTCGACCTGTGGCTGGCGGAAACCCAAAGCTCGATCGTTGAGGCGCGAGCGATTCAAGCCGGTCTGCCGAAGGACGGCAAGCCGTTCTGGCTGTCGTTCACCTTGAAGGATGAAGACACGGACGAAGTGCCGCGTTTACGCTCCGGTGAGCCTGTGGCTGAAGCTGCGGCGGTAGCTGCCGAGCTGGGCGTCGAGACGTTGCTGTTCAACTGCAGTCAGCCGGAAGTGATCGGTGCGGCAATTGATGCGGCGCGGGAAACCTTCGAGCGTTTGCGGGTGAAGATTCACATCGGCGCATACGCCAATGCCTTCCCGCCGCAACCGAAGGAGGCGACGGCCAATGACGGTCTGTGCCCGTTGCGCGAAGACCTTGATCCGCCGGGTTATCTGCATTGGGCGGCTGATTGGCAGAAGCGCGGAGCGAACCATTTGGGGGGGTGCTGCGGGATTGGGCCGGAGCATATTGCGGTGCTGGCGCAGAAATTGGGGTGAAGCCAATCGCGAGCAGGCTCGCTCCCACAGGGTTTTTGGGTCGGCCACAATATTTGTGATCAGCCCGATCCAATGTGTGTGGGCTTGCCCGCGATGGCGTCCGAAAGGGCGCCGCTAATTTACCCGCGACACTCCGCCAACGTTTTCACCTGCCCCGATCCCGCCTGATTCTCATCGCTCAACCAGCGCTCAAAACCCGCGCCAATCGCCGACCATTCCGAATCCAGAATCGAATACCAGGCCGTATCCCGGTTCTGCCCCTTGACCACCATGTGCTGGCGGAACACCCCTTCAAAACTGAACCCCAAGCGCTCCGCCGCGTACTTGGAGCGTGCATTGCCGTTATTGCACTTCCACTCCAGGCGTCGATAACCCAGTGCAAACGACTCCTTGGCCAGCAGATAAACCGCTTCGGTACTTTTCGGCGAACGCTGCATCGGCGCGCCGAAGGTCACGTGGCCGATCTCGATGCGGCCCTGAGACGGAACGATCGACATCAGACTGAGGATGCCTTGCACGTCGCCGCTGGCCCGGTCGATCACGCTGAAGAAATACGGGTCGCTGTTGGCCGCGTGGTTGTTCAGCCAGTCGTTGAATGCGCTGCGCTCCGGGAATGGACCGTAAGGCAAGTAATCCCAAAGCTTCGGATCGGAGCCGGGGCCCTGCAGGGCTTTCCACAAACCGTCGGCGTGACGCGCCGGGTCGAGTTTTTCCAGGCGGATGAAGCGCCCTTCGAGGGTTTGAACGGACGGTGCCGGGACGCCTTTCCAGTCCGCGAGTGAAGTCGACATGCTGTTCTCCTTGACCTTAAATGGCTTTGCGAAACTGGATGTAACCAGGACGTTCGGCGATGCGCTCGTAGAGCTGGATCGCGGTGGCGTTGGTTTCGTGGGTCAGCCAGTGGACCTTGCAGCATCCGTCGGCCTTGGCGGTGGTGTAGACGAACTCGATGAGTTTGCGACCAACGCCGGTGCCGCGGGTTTCGGGCGTCACCAGCAAGTCTTGCAGGTAGCAGGAGTTTTCGATGCTCCAGTTGGAACGATGGTAGATGAAGTTCACCATCCCGACCGCTTTGCCATCGACCCACGCCAAGGCCGAATGAGTCAGTTCGGTGGGGTCGAGCATGCGCTGCCAGGTGCTGTCAGTCACGGCTTCGGGTAATTCAGTGTTGTAGAAGCGCAGGTAGGCTTGCCACAACGGCAGCCAGGCGGCGTGATCGTCGGCGGTGACCTGGCGGATTTCAATCTGACTCATGTTCGTTCCTTAACGCATCAAATGGGCGAGGGCTTGATCATGCGCATCGGGGCTGGCGGCGAGCCCCTCGCGCACGCCGGCGATGTCTGCGGCGCTGCGGTTCTGGCTGAGTTTTCGTTTGCCTTCCAGACGCTGGATCGGCAAGGCAAACCCGACGATGGCCTTGAGCATGCCGTCGATGTAGTCGGCCGGTGCATCGGCAACTTTCCATGGTTGGGCGCGACCGGCTTCGTGACGATCGGTCAATGCGCTGACCAGGTTGAGCAGGCGATCGGCGTCGGTGAATACTTCAGCCGTACCGTAAGCGTGGACGGCGACGTAGTTCCAGGTTGGCACCACTTTGCCGTGTTCGGCTTTGCTCGGATAAAAACCCGGGCTGACGTAGGCGTCGGCACCGGCAAAGATCACCAGGGCTTCGGCGCCACTCTGCAGTTCTTTCCACTGCGGATTGGCTCGGGCGAAGTGGCCGTAGAGGGTGCCATTCGGACCTTGTTCCGGGCGGAACAACAGCGGCAGATGACTGGCTTGCAGGCCTTGCTCGCCGTGGGTAACCACGACGGCGAGGCGTGTGCCGAGTATCTGCTGCTGCAGTTCGTCCAAATCTTTGATGGCAAAGCCGCTGGGGTTGTACATGGAAAAACTCCTTGGCGAATGCCCTCATCCTAGGCAGGCTATTGGTCTGTTGTAAGAGCCATTAATGACGAATTTCATAGGTCCATTGTCATGACGGATGCGCCGCTTTCCTTGTCGTTCAACCCTGCGGGTATCGAACTTGATCGCCGTCAGGGCTTGAGTCGTCAGCTCTACCAGGCTTTGCGCTTGCGTGTGCTCGATGGTCGATTGGCCAGTGGCACGCGATTGCCGGCCAGCCGCGATCTTGCGGCCGCACTGGCGATTTCCCGCAACAGCGTGGTGCGGGCTTACGATCAGCTCTATGCCGAAGGGTTTATCGAAGGGCGTGTGGGCGACGGGACCTATGTCGCGCAATTGCCGCAAACCGCGCTCCCGGAAAAAAAACTATCCACAAAAGTATCCACAGGGTTGTCAACAGGGTTACCCACAGCCTTATCCACAAATTGGCTCGATTTACCTGTGGTTCCATCCAGTAAAGTTATCCACAGCGGAGCGTTGGGGCGGGTTGAAAAGAACCATTTGGCCACGCCGCCGAGTGGCCCGCCTCGTGCCTTTCGGGTGGGCGTTCCAGCGTTCGATCTATTTCCCTTCGAGGTCTGGGCCAAGCTGAATGCGGCTTTCTGGCGGAAACCGGATTTACAGCAGCTGTGTTACGGCGACCCGGCAGGCGATGCGCGTTTGCGCGGAATGATTGCCGCTTATTTGCGCAGTTCCCGGGGCATGCAATGCACGGCTGAGCAAATTGTGATCACCAGTGGCGCACAGCAAGGGATTAGCCTTTGTGCACAGCTGCTGGTGGAGCCGGGGGACGGTGTGGCGATTGAGAATCCGGGGTACCGCGCGGCGGGTCATGCGTTCGCGGTGGCCGGTGCGCGATTGCATGGCGTGGCGGTCGACGGCGAGGGCATCGACTGTGCCGAACTGGCTGCGCTCGGCAATTGTCGTCTGGCGTATGTCACGCCCTCGCATCAATACCCGACCGGGGTGGTGATGAGCCTGGCGCGACGCCTTGAGTTGTTGGCCTGGGCTGAACGCACACAGGGCTGGATCGTCGAGGATGACTACGATGGCGAATACCGTTACAGCGGCGCGCCACTGGCACCGCTGGCGGCGCTCGACCGACAAGGGCGGGTGTTGTACGTCGGGACCTTTGGCAAAGTCGCTTTTCCGGCGTTGCGTCTTGGGTATCTGGTATTGCCGCCGGCGCTGGTGAACGCGTTCTCCCAGCGTCGCGCGGTCGATGTCCGGCACTCCGAAGTCAGCACCCAGGCGGTGATGGCTGAGTTCATGGCTGCCGGGCATTTCCAGCGGCATATCCGTCGCATGCGCAGGGCCGCCCTGAGCCGGCGCAACGCGCTGATGGAGGGCTGGCCGCCGGAGATTGTCGGTGTCGGCAGCCTGCCCGCCGTTTCCGCCGGGCTGCACCTGACGGTGGCCGTGAACAGTGTGGCCCGTGAACGGCAACTGATCGAGCAAGCGCAAAGTGTCGATGTGGAAATCAACGGCTTGAGCAGTTACTGGCTGCCGGACTCGACAACCCCCGAAGACCAGCGGGCCGGTCTGGTGCTGGGTTTTGCCGCGGTGCCAGAGCCGGCGATCAAGTCGGCCCTGGCACGTTTGCGACAGGTCTGGAAGGTGTAAGCGCCAAACTGAAAATCACACTGGCACAGGTTGCTCGGGAACCTGAGGTTTGAGGAACAGATCCCGGGCAGCTGGATCGACGAGTCTGCGCAGCACATTGTCGACGGCGTCGAAGGTCTCCATTGTCTGGCGGGTCTTGGCATCCAGTGTCAGCAGGTACGCATCGGCGAATTTAAGGTGGGCGACATTGCATTGGTCATCCGGGGTTTTAAGGTTGTCGTAATGGAAATGCGCCACCCATAGCGCATTATTCTTGTTGGCCTTGTCGAGAATTCTGTATTCCTGAAAGTAGTCCTTGCGGCCTTTGGTGCGGATGCGGCCGCGCGGGTCCTTTTCAATCTCAACCTGATCGTTTTTGGCCAGCCACTGCAAATAGGCTTCTCTGGGTTTGCGCTTTCTGAGCATCCCCGCGTATGCGGCAACCCCGAGTGCGCGCGTGCGGGCGGCGCCTTCGCGCAGTTCCTTGCCGAGGGTGCCGACGGGAGGTGGTTCCTCGCCTTTCGCACGCTCGGTAGCTATGGCGATGTCCACATCATCGGCGGCCCTTGCCAGCTTCGCGGCTTGCTGATCAAACATGTCCCGAATGTCGGCAGGAATGCGGCCGGGGCGAATGGCGTCGGCGGCGGTGCTCTTGTTGAAGTCGTCGATCTTCAGGTTCAGCTCGATCGCTGTCGCGATGACGTCGATGTCCCCGAGCGGCGCTCGAGGTGCGGTCGAACGCGGTGAAGACAGTTTTATGAACGGGATTTCCTCAACCGAATCGGGTTCTTGAACGGGCTGGTCCTTCTGACCGGACGGTTGCCTTGGACGGGTTTTGCTGATTTTTACCGTCGGTTGTGCGGTGGCGGTACCCGGTTGCGGAAGGTGCGACGTGGGCGGTTCCTCGGATTCCGGCAACTCCGCGACCAGGCGATCGCGCGCCAAAGCGTGGAACTCACCCACCAGCTCACGTAGATGATCCAGCCTGGATTGATCGAACTGGTCAGGATAGGTCGCAGGAAGCTCCAGAATGAGCTGATCGACATGGGTGTAAAGATCGTTCAAGCGAGTGAGTTCATCGATGCGTCCGGCCTTGTCCTCGCTGCTGACGGTCCCCTTGGTCAGGGGGATCAAATCATGGCTGGCGTTTGCTGCGATGCTGGTGAGCGTACTGATCGCAACGCGAGCGGCGCCCATTTCGGCTTCGGGTCGTTCACGCAAGCACAGCTCAGAAGACATGCCGATTTCATTGGCCAACAGATCAAGCCGGCCAGAGCGCGGAAGCAAATGTTCAAGGTCCCTGGCGATTTTCCCCGGCATTCCTCTGGCATGGCTCAGGGCGTCCAGAGAACGGTGCAAGGTCTGCAGGACCGTGACCATGTCGTCGCTCAGCGCCTTGCCTTTGGTGGCGAGATCCATCTGTGCGCTGCGAGACAAGGGCGCATCGGTGGCATCACCAGGCATCAGTTTTTGCACCGTTTGCACGTAAGTCCGCATGTTCACCCGCAGCCAGGAAGTAAGGCATCGGTGCTGCTCCACCGTCATGCGCATCAACTGGGACTGATAGAACACGCCGCCACCACCGGCCTGATGCCATGCCTGAAGTTGTTCGAGTGCCTCGGTGTAGCCATTGCCCAATGCCTTGGCCTTGTCCAGATAGAGGGGCGCCTTGTCGGCGAACTCCGTCTCGTCGGGTACCGTCGGTAAGGCGCGGAGTGCGCTGGTGACCTCGCTTTGCAGTTGTTTTTCTCCTGCCAGGAAACGCTGCAGCGCCACCCAGGCCTGGTCTTTGTTTTGCTCTTTGGCCCGGCGCAACGCTGCGATGCGACCGGTCGGGCCACCGCCACGCAAGCGCAGCTTCAGATCCCAATGCCACTTGCCTGAAGCCTCGTCGTACTTCACTGCCAGCCCTGTACGCGCAGGATCCACCGGGTCGACGATGTAAGTCGGCTCTCCTTCGACGGCGACCACCTGAAACCAGCGCGCGCCGACTTGCGCACAGGTTTTGCCCTCGACTTCGTAAAGATGGCTGACGGGTGAAACCGAGTGTTTGGTCAAATCGGGGGTGGGCATTTCGAAGCTGTCGATCAAGGCAGTGAACCGAGTGCCTGCATCCGAGGGAATCAGTGTGCCCGGCGCAAGGGATGAGAGATGGCCGAGCGGGATGTCTCCTGTCAGGGGTTCGGAATTGAAACGCACGGATGGCTTGATCGGCTCGGTCGGTGTGGCTTCCTCTTCTGCCAGGGATTCCGGTTTCTCGAACACCGGCAGACTTGAATGATTACGTCGGGCTGCCACGTGTTGCGCCAGGAGGATACCCAGCACCAGCAGCACGTCTCCGGTTGATTTCCATTCAACGAGCTTGTCGCCCTTTTCATGGGCGTCGATGGCTTGCTGGATTTCGCCGATGCTTTGCCAGACCCAAACCGCAGCCCCCGCTGCACCGCTGAAGAAGTTGGAAGCAACGCTGAACAGCGCCCATCCACTGTCCGCCAGCAGCGCCCAGCGCCGCTCGCTGTTCGAAACGGACTGGCGCTCGGCGAGTTCAGTCAGCGCGCGGATGTTGGCCTCGTAAAGCGTCGCGAGGATATCGCCGCTCAGTGGCGTGTTGGCAAGGTCGATCGGGCCGGCCAGGTCAAGGTGGATAATCGGCTCAAAGGCCAATTGGGAGAGGGTCCAGGGTGAAGGGATCCCGGTCGGAAAAACATACTGGGCGTATTCGAAACCAAGGGCTTCGTTATCCAGCCACGCCAGAACCGAATCCCTCAGCTCGCCCGGCTGGTACAGCGCGTACATCAGGTTTTGCAGGGACGCAAATTGCTGCAACGGCGTGTCCAGCGCCGGTCGGTAAAGCAGGCACGGTCCCTGATCGGAATCGCGCGGGCCGATAATGAACATGTTGGTGACCGTGTCGGCTTTTTTGCTCAACCGGTTTCGCGGAATGAACGCCAGCGGACGGATGTTGACGGGATGTTCGGCAGCAGGTTTTTTGTTGGCGATCGCGTCCATCAACTGGCGCACATAGCGGTACCCGTGCTCATCGATATTGCCGCGCCGGCGAAGTTTGCATTCCAGCGCCAGGAGCGGCAGCAGCAACGGCAATTCGCGGGTGTAGCGGGTTTTGTGATGTGCGGCTTTGACCGGATCATCAATCAGTGTCTGTTTGAGCAATTTCGGGTAGCTGTCGCCAATATTCACCTGCTGTGCCATCGCGGTCAGGTAATCGACGGTCAGCCAGTCGGGTACTTCGCGCTTATCGCCGAAGGCGAGCGACGCCTCATAGGGCGGACTGTTTTGCAGGGCAAACTCGGCCAGGGTCTCCACCGTCTGGTCAAGGGGATTGGGCAGTGTGAAGCCGCCCGACTCGAAGCTGTTGGTCCCGGTGATCCGCAGGGCGTCGAGCGGCAACAGGGCGACGCCTGACTGGTTGTCGGCGACGATCGCCTTGCGCATTTGCTCCTGGGCGTACGGCTTGATCAGCAGAAGATCGTCGTCTTTGAAAACGTCGTTTTCCGCGCCGTCGCGTAACCTCCCGAGTGCGTCGATGTAGCGGCTGTAGTGTTGCAGATCGCTGACGGAACCGGTCTGCAGCCAAGCGGGAATGGCCTTGTCCAGCTGAGCGAATCGTTGGCGTTCCTGTACGCCGAGCGTGCTTCGTTGTTGGCCTGAACCGGATTCGGCAGCAGGTTTGCTGGCGGGATCAAGCGTCGCGATAGCATCGAGCTGACTGGCCACCAGCGCCCAGACAACCGCCTCGAAAATGCTCCCTTCAGGCTCGATCAGGCGCCACGTCAGGTCTTTGTTCCAGTCCTCGCCCAGACGTTCCGGCAGCGACTCGCCCAGCTGTGTCATGGACGAGAAAGACTCATAACCTGAGGCAATCGTGTACATCACGATCAGCTCACGGTCCTTGTGGGTGGCTGTCAGGACGACCGCGCCAGCGGTGACCTGATGGTGGGTCTGTGCTCCATCGACCCGATCAATGTCGAGCAGACACGCCCGAACGTTGTTGAAATCGGTATCCGTCACCGTGCGCAGTTGCCTGTCCGGTCCCGTCGCGACAAGCCGCCCCAGCGTGCATTCATCGGCATCCCAACCGTTGGCACTTTCCACGTCCACGGCGGCCTTGAATGAATCGGCCAGCGCTTGCCAGCGAGGCTGCGTGCCTGGGGTTTCATTCCAGAAATCGAGCTGGCACTGCTGGAAGGCAACAAAGAGAAAGGGCGCGAGCTCGTTGAGTAGCGCATTCACGTCATCCATGTCGATGGCCAGGTGCACCGGATTGTCGACACGTGGGGTCGAGGTCAGGAACGTTTCACCATCAAGGTAGGCCGCCGCAGGTTTTCCGAAGCCTTGGCCAATAAGCGCGTGTGTCAGAGATTCGAAGTGGAAGGTGTCATCCTCATTGTGAAGAGGAGTGGTGATCATCGCTCTTTCGGGATCGATCTTCAGCTTGGGGTAGCGTTCGAGCAGTTCCCGTTGCAACAACAGTGAGGCGGCCTGATGCAGGGAAGGGCCTTCACTGGTCAGGCCTACCAGTCGGCTCTGTTTCAGCAAGGGCGGGGCGTCGTCAGGTTTAACGACAGCGGTTGATTCAGTCATGGTCTTCATCCGATGTTGAAGAGGCGGCAATGACTGCTGCCTCGTATCGGACAAACCGTATCCAGACGCCGGCCTGTTTGGGCGGTACATAAATATTGCGGGCAAAAAACCGCGACTGAAATACACGCCCTGTAGCAGCTGACGAAGCCTGCTGCGACAGGGGCGTGTTTCACCTGAGGGGAATCAGGTCCCGGACTTGATCTTGGTCCAGGCTCGCGTCCGCGCGCGTTCAGCATCGCGCGGCAGAGGTTGCAGGGTGTAAAGCGTGCCCATCGCCGTTTCGGTCGGGTACAGGTTCGGGTTGTTGCGGATCGCCGGGTCGACCATTTCCGTGGCGTCCTTGTTCGGGTTCGGGTAACCGACGAAGTCGCTGACCGGTGCGATCACCTGGGGTTGCAGCAGGTAGTTGATGAAGGTGTAGGCGTCCTCGGTGTTCTTCGCGCCCTTTGGAATGGCGAGCATGTCGAACCAGATCGGCGCGCCTTCTTTGGGCAGGCGCATGTCGACGATCACCCCGTTCTTTGCTTCTTTGGCGCGGTTGGCGGCCTGGGAGAAGCTGCCGGAATAACCGACCGCGACGCAGATGTCACCGTTGGCGATGTCGGCCATGTACTTGGAGGAGTGGAAGTAAGTGACGTACGGCCGGATTTTCATCAACAGCGCTTCAGCCTTTTCATAGTCCGCCGGCTTCTTGCTGTTGGGGTCCAGGCCAAGGTGTTGCAGGGCCAGCGGCAGGATCTCTGACGGCGAGTCGAGCAGGGCGACGCCGCACTGCTTGAGCTTGCTGATGTTCTCTTCCTTGAAGATCAGGTCCCAACTGTCCACCGGCGCATTGGCGCCCAGCGCGGCTTTGACCTTGTCCGGGTTGAAGCCGATCAGGATGGTGCCGTACATGTACGGCACGGCGAATTTGTTGCCCGGATCGTTGGCTTCGATCAGCTTCATCAGCTTGGGATCGAGGTGGTTCCAGTTCGGCAGTTTGCTGCGGTCCAGCGGCTGGAAAACGCCTGCCTCGATCTGCTTGGCGAGGAACACGTTGGACGGCACCACCACGTCGTAACCGGAGTTGCCGGTCAGCAGCTTGGCTTCCAGCGCTTCGTTGGTGTCGAAGATGTCGTAGACCAGTTTGGTCTGGGTGTTCTGCGCCTTGAAGTCTTCAAGCGCTTTGGGGGTGATGTAGTCGAACCAGTTGTAGACGCGCAACGTTCGCTCTTCGGCGTAAGCGGCCCCGCTGAGCACCGTGGCGCACAGGGTGGGGACGATAAGACGCTTGAGTCTGTTCATTATTGTTGTTTCCTCATTGAGCGCTTTCAAAACCTTCAAGAACGTTCACGGCGTTGATGCCGATTTCTTCGACCGCGTAACCGCCTTCCATCACGAACAACGTCGGCACGCCGAGCTTCGCAATGCGCTCGCCCATCGCCAGGTAATCCGGGCTGTCGAGTTTGAATTGGGAGATCGGATCGTCTTTGAACGTATCGACGCCCAGGGACACGACAACGATGTCGGCGCCGTATTTTTCGATCTCTTTGCAGGCTTGTTCCAGTGCTGCGCTCCAGGTGTCCCAGCCGCTGCCGGCGGGCAAAGGGTAGTTGAAGTTGAAGCCTTCGCCCGCGCCTTCGCCCAGTTCGTCGTCATAGCCGAGGAAGAACGGGAATTCGGCTTCCGGATGGCCGTGGATCGAGGTGAAGAGCACGTCGCTGCGCTCGTAGAAAATCGATTGGGTGCCGTTGCCGTGGTGGTAATCGACGTCGAGGATTGCGACTTTCTTGTGGCCCTGATCGAGGAAGGCTTGAGCGGCAATGGCGGCGTTGTTGAGGTAGCAATAACCGCCCATCAAGTCGCTGGCGGCATGGTGTCCCGGTGGACGGCACAACGCGAAGACGCTGCGTGCGCCGCGCTGGATTTCTGCCTGCGCCGTGAGCGCCACTTGGGCTGCGCTGTACGCTGCTTGCCAGGTGCCGGCGGTAATCGGCGCGCCACCGTCGAAGCTGTAATAGCCGAGCTGGCCGTGCAGGCTGGTGGGCTTGATGGCGCGCAAGGTGCGGGCCGGCCAGGTGTAGGGCAACAAGTCACCGTCGGTGTTGAACTCGGTCCAACGGGACCAGGCGCCTTTGAAGAAGTCGAGGTAGTCGCGGCTGTGGATGCGTGCGATCGGGTCGAGGCCGAAATCCTTCGGCGCTTCAACAGGGCCGAGGTTCTGGTTTTGCACCCGCGCCAACACGTGGTCGGCACGCGAAGGCATTTCAAAGCAGGGCTTGAGTTGCCCGTCTATCAATTCGCAACGGCCGTGGTGCAGGTGGTGATCGTCCGAGTAGATCGTCAGCATTTCTTGTTCTCCGCAGGCTGATTCGGTTGGCTACAGTCTTGCGGCGGACGGCGATTCGGAGAACGGCAGGAAAGGCCAAAAGGGGATCGATATGGCCAAAATAGTTGACCGAAATTCGCCCCTCTGTGGCGAGGGAGCTTGCTCCCGCTCGGCTGCGTAGCAGTCGTAAAACTGCACGCACTATCTGAATGGAAGAACGTGATGCTCGGTTTGGGTCTGCTGCGCAGACCAGCGGGAGCAAGCTCCCTCGCCACATTTCAGGGCCTGAACTGGCTCGGCGCCACCCCACTCCAGCGCACAAACGCATGCCGGAAACTCGCGGTCTCGCTGAAACCCAGCGCTTCGGCGATTCGGTAAATCGGCATCTGGTCTTCGCAGAGCATGTGCTTGGCTTGCTCGAACCGCAGCTCATCCAGCAATTCCTGATAACTGCACCCCAGATCCTTGAGGTGCCGGCGCAGGGTCCGCGCCGAGCAATTCATCTGCTCGGCCAACCCTTCGAGCCCTGGCGCCGCATTCAGTTGAGCGCTGAGCAGTTGGCGAATCCGCCCCAGCCACGCCTGGCGCCCGGTGAACTCGGTGTTCTGTTTGCGGCAGCGTTCGGCCATGGCCTGATGGGTGATGACATCCGCGAGCGGCAGGGGTTGGTCGAGCCAGCGCTTGTCGAAGGCAAAGGCGTTGTCCCGCGCGTCGAAGTGCAGCGGGCAATTGAAATGCTCGGCGTAAGTTGCCTCGTAGTCGGGGGCGGCGTGTTCGAAGCGCGCCGCCAGCAGCGGCAGCGAGTGACCGAGCAGGTCGTCGCAGATGACTTTCAATGACACCAGACAGAACTCGGCATTGAACACCGCCATCGCCGGACTCTCCCGGTAGTCGGCGGCGACGAACCAGATGCGTTCGCCGTCGTTCTCCAGGCTCAGCTCGAAAAGTGTTCCCAACAGGGCCGGATACCGCATTGCCAGGCGCAAAGCGTCACCGAAGGTGGCACTGGTGAGCAGTGCATAACCGAGCATCCCGTAGCAGGAAACGTGCATGCGTCGACCCAGCTCCAGGCCGATGTCACGCTTGAGCGCAACCGCGTTGGCGCAGACCTGCATCTCCTGATTGGTGGTGATGCGCGTGTCGGCCCGGCTCAGATCCGCCGCACTGATGCCACTTCCGGCGAGCAGCGCTTCGCTCGACAGGCCTTCGCCTTTGAAGGCATTGAGCACCAAAGAGACGGCGTTGAGGGTGGTGAGGTGGGAGTGGAGCATGGGCAGCTTCCAGCCTTGGGATGGCTGGAGAGCAGCAAGTTATGTGCCCATCGTGTGACGACCATTACCTGTGGCGAGAGAGCTTGCTCCCGCTCGGGCGCGCAGCGGCCGCAATCCGGCTGACGCAACATTCCTGAACTTGTTCTGTCGTCGGGGTTCAGGAGTGCTTTGCACTGGAGCGCCAGCCCGGTCTCGCGGGAGCAAGCTCCCTCGCCACAGGGTTTTGTGTCCGGCCTTAAGATCAGCTCAGTTCGCCGCAGAGATCGAGTTCTACCAGCCGCCGAACCTCGGCGGTGTCGAGACCGGCCCCCAGCAACCCATGCAACTTGCCGAACGCCGCTTCACGGGTCATACCGCCGCCCGAAAGTACGCCAACGCCGCGCAAACGACTGCCAGCCTCGTAGACATCCAGCTCGACGCCACCTTCATGGCACTGAGTCACCGCAACCACCACCACACCGTTGTTCCGCGCGCGACCGAGGCTGGCAAGAAACTCAGGGTTGTCGCTCGGCCCGGTGCCACTGCCGTAGCACTCCAGCACCAGGCCCTGAATGCCGCTGTCGAGCAGGCCATCAAGGATTTCGGCGCCGATGCCTGGAAACAGCGGCAACACCGCAACCTTCGCCAATTGCTTTGGCTGGTTGTAGTTCAGTTGCTCAGGTATCGAGGGCGCTTTAACGCCGCCACCCTGACGCTCCAGCCGCTTGAACGGATGCCGACCGAAACTGCGCACCTTCGCGCAACGGGTCGGGGCCAGCAGTTCACCGTGGAAGTATAAGTGCACGCCCGGCGCCAGGCCTTGGCCGAGGGCGACCAGCGCGCCGCCGAGGTTTTCCCAGGCATCGCTGTCAGTCACGCCGGCCGGCAGCATTGAACCGGTAAAGCACACGCGGGCGTGCAGGCCGAGCAATTGAAAACTCATGGCCGCAGCGCTGTAAGCCAGCGTGTCGGTGCCGTGCAGAATCAGCACACTGTCGCAGCCCTGTACGTCGACGGCGTCGACCACCGCCTCGCGCAATTGCTGCCAGTACGCCGGAGACATGTTGGCGCTGTCGATCAGCGGCGACATTTCGCGAAAGCGCCACTGTGGCACCACCAGCTCCGGCTGGCTGTGCAGGTATTCGCGCATCCGCGCTTCAAAACCGGATGCCGGTGCCAGACCATGTTCGCTGGCTTGCATGCCGATGGTGCCACCGGTGTAGAGCACCATGACGTGCTGGGCGGCAGGGTAGGTCGAGGAATTCATGGGGGTTCTCCGGGAACGATGACAGCATGCGGCCGAGCATGACGCCGGCCGCACGCTGTGTCACGCCGGGCGCAGGGGATGCGCCCGGTTTTTTACCGATCAGCGTTGCGCTGCGGGTACGCCTTGCGGCTCAGCTTCAGCCTTGGCGGCAGCTGGCGGGTTGGCTGGCCAGGCGTTCAGGTCCAGGTCCAGATCCGGGAACTTGCTCGAATCGAACACCGGCGTCTTGATGCCGGCAGCGCGCTGGTCATCGTAGTCACGCAGGATGCGCATGCCGACCTTGAACAGCAGGAACAGCGCAATCAGGTTCACGAACGCGAGCAGGGTCATGGTGATGTCGGCAAATGCGAACACCGTGCCGAGGTTCTCGATCGCACCCCAGAAGATCAACACCAATACCAGCGCGCGGTAGCCGATCAGCGCCTTGCGGTTTTCACCGATCAGGAAGCGCAGGTTGCTCTCGCCCAGGTAGTAGTTGTAGAGAATCGAGGTGAACACGAACAGCGCCAGTGCCACGGAGATGAACATCCGGCCCCAGTCGCCCACGACAGCGGCGAGCGAATTCTGGGTCAGGGCAATGCCATCGCCTTCAAAGCCCGGGGTGTAGAAGCCCGAGAGCAGGATCAGCAATGCGGTGCAGGTGCAGATCACGAACGTATCGAGGAACACGCTGAACGCCTGAACGACGCCTTGTGAAACCGGGTGTTCAACCGACGCCACGGCCGCCACGTTCGGCGCACTGCCCAGGCCCGCTTCGTTGGCGAACACGCCACGCTTCACGCCCATGACGATGGCGCTACCGATCAGGCCACCAAAAGCCTGGTCGAGACCGAAAGCGCTTTTGACGATCGTCATCAACATGCCCGGAACGTGGTCGAATTGCAGCACGATCACGTAGATGGTCACGCCGATGTACACCAGGGTTTTCACCGGCACCAGCAGGTCAGCAACCTTGGCGATGCGCTTGATCCCACCGATGAACACCAGGCCCAGCAACACTGCCAGGGCCAGGCCGGTCCAGGTGGTGTCGAGACCGAACGCGTTGTTCAGCGAGTGGGTCACGGCGTGGGATTGCAGGCCGTTGAACGCGAACCCGAAGGTCACAAGCAACAGTAACGCCATGATCATGCCCAACCAGCGTTTCTGCAGGCCGTGCTGGATGTAGTAGGACGGGCCGCCACGGTAAGTGCCGTCGGCGTCGGCGCGTTTGTAGAGCTGGCCGAGGGAGCATTCAAAGAAGCTGCTGGACATGCCGACCAGTGCGGTCACCCACATCCAGAACACCGCACCTGGCCCACCGAGGGTCACGGCAATGCCGACACCGGCGATGTTGCCCGCACCGACGCGGCCGGCGAGGCTGAGCATCAGGGCCTGGAAGGAGCTGAGTTGACCGGCGCTGCTTTTGAGGCTGTCGCGGAACACCGCGAACATGTGGAAGAAGTGACGCAATTGAACGAAACGCGAGCGGATCGTGAAGTAGCTACCGAGCCCGACAATGAGCACGATCAGTACTTTCCCTGAGAGGAAGTCGTTAATGACTTCGAGCATGGATTATTCCTCGCTGTTTTTTGTTTAGGCAAATGCTGGGCGGTCGGAAACATCGCGTTACACCGGTTTGCGCATGGCAAAACAGGCGAGGCGAATGTTCGTCCCGATTTCATATTGCGGGTTTGTTATTAGTTCGGGTTTCGCATGGGTTTGGGCCTCGTTACCGACGACCGCTCACGCGAAGAGGGGCGGCACTATACCGATGAGTGTGCCGTCCGTCTGCACTGTTGTGGTGCGTTCGGCGAAACGAAGCTTTGAAACACCTGACGTAATGGCGTCGGGCTCATGTAGGAGCGAGCTTGCTCGCGAAAAACGCAATGACACCACGGGGCATCAGATTAATCGCGTTATCGTTAACGATCTTCGCGAGCAAGCTCGCTCCTACAAAGAGTTAAAAAAAAGGGCTTGGAGAGTGATCCCCAAGCCCTCAAAAGGTGAGAGGTGTCTAGTCCCTCGACCTGGTGAGCGGTGCTACTGATGCGTCGGATCAGGCTTTAAGCGGAACCAGACGCGGAGCAATCATGTTTTCCGGGCGCAGGATGTCGGCGAGCATTTCTTCGTCGAGCAAGCCTTCTTCGCGCACCAGTTCCAGCACGCCGCGGCCGCTTTCGAGGGCGATACGGGCGATGCGGGTGGCGTTTTCATAGCCGATGTACGGGTTCAGCGCGGTGACCAGGCCGATCGAGTGCTCGACCAGTTCGCGGCAGCGGGCTTCGTTGGCGGTGATGCCGGTGATGCAGTGCTCGCGCAGCATGTCCATGGCGCGTTGCAGCAGACGGATCGAGTCGAAGATCTTGAAGGCGATCAGCGGCTCCATCACGTTCAGTTGCAGTTGGCCGCCTTCGGCCGCGATGGTCAGCGCCAGGTCGTTGCCGATGATCTGGAAGGCAACCTGGTTCACGGCTTCCGGAATAACCGGGTTGACCTTGCCTGGCATGATCGAGCTGCCTGGCTGACGCGCCGGCAGGTTGATTTCGTTGATGCCGGTGCGTGGACCACTGGACAGCAGACGCAGGTCGTTGCAGATCTTCGACAGCTTGACCGCGGTGCGCTTGAGCATGCCGGAGAACAGCACGAAGGCGCCCATGTCGGAGGTGGCTTCGATCAGGTCGGCCGCCGGAACCAGCGGTTGACCGCTGATCAGCGCCAGACGCTGAACGGCCAGAGCCTGATAGCGCGGGTCGGCGTTGATGCCGGTACCGATCGCGGTGCCACCCAGGTTCACTTCGGTCAGCAGTTCTGGTGCCAGTGTTTTCAGGCGTGCCAGGTCTTCGCTCAGGGTAGTGGCGAAAGCGCGGAATTCCTGGCCGAGGGTCATCGGCACGGCGTCTTGCAGCTGGGTACGGCCCATCTTCAGAACGTGGCTGAATTCTTCACCTTTGGCGGCGAACGACTGGATCAGGCTGTCGAGGCTGGCCAGCAGTGCGTCGTGACCCAGCAGCAGACCCAGACGGATCGCAGTCGGGTAGGCGTCGTTGGTCGACTGCGCCATGTTCACGTCGTTGTTCGGGTGCAGGTATTGGTATTCGCCCTTGCTGTGGCCCATGGCCTCCAGCGCGATGTTGGCGATGACTTCGTTGGCATTCATGTTGGTCGACGTGCCAGCGCCGCCTTGAATCATGTCCACCACGAACTCTTCGTGGAAATCGCCGCGGATCAATCGTGCACAGGCTTCGCTGATGGCTGCGTGCTTGGCTTCGCTCAGGTGACCCAGCTCGCGGTTGGCGTCAGCGGCGGCCTGTTTGACCATCGCCAGACCGACAACCAGCTTCGGGTAATGCGAAATCGGAACGCCGGAGAGACGGAAGTTGTTCACCGCTCGCAGGGTCTGGATGCCGTAATACGCTTGAGCCGGTACTTCGAGTACGCCAAGCAGGTCTTTTTCTGTGCGGAAAGATGCAGCGGAGGACATGATAGAAATCATCTCGATATGGACCCGGTCTGTGCCGGAACACTGCAAATGCTAGGCTTGTGGAGAATTTTCGGCCAATGCTGTTAAACACTGGCCTATGCACATTCGGCATAATGCCCATGTGACGCCGCGTGTGTGGCGAGCGTGTGACCTAAATTGGTGCGTGTCCGGGAGGACGTGATGAATCTGGAAAGTAAATGGCTTGAGGACTTCAGTGCCCTGGCCGCCACCCGCAGCTTCTCCCAGGCTGCAGAACGCCGCTTCGTGACCCAGCCGGCATTCAGCCGACGGATTCGCAGCCTGGAAGCAGCGCTGGGGCTGCAACTGGTCAACCGCTCGCGCACGCCGGTGGAGCTGACCGCGGCGGGGCAGTTGTTCCTGGTCACCGCGCGTACCGTGGTCGAACAGCTTGGCGAAGTGCTGCGTCACCTTCATCACTTGGAAGGCGGGCAGGGCGAAGTGATGCAGGTCGCTGCTGCGCACTCGTTGGCGTTGGGTTTCTTCCCACGCTGGATCGCGCAGCTGCGCAACGAAGGGCTGAACATTGCCACGCGTCTGGTCGCCACTAACGTTGGCGACGCCGTGCATGCATTGCGTGAGGGCGGTTGCGACCTGATGCTGGCGTTTTATGACCCGGATGCCGCCCTGCAGATGGACCCGGAGATTTTCCCGTCACTGCACCTGGGCCACACCGAAATGCTCCCGGTGTGCGCAGCGGACGCCGATGGCAAGCCGCTGTTCGACCTCGAAGGCGAGGGAAGCGTGCCGCTGCTCGCCTACAGCGCCGGCGCGTTTCTCGGGCGCTCGGTGAACATGCTGCTGCGTCAGCGGGCGCTGCGCTTCACCACCATTTACGAAACGGCGATGGCCGACAGCCTGAAAAGCATGGCACTCGAAGGCCTGGGTATCGCCTGGGTGCCGCAGCTCAGCGTGCGCGCCGAGCTGGCGCGCGGTGAGCTGGTGGTCTGCGGCGGCCCGCAATGGCATGTGCCACTGGAAATTCGCCTGTATCGCTGCGCGCTGGTTCGCAAGGCGAACGTGCGGTTGTTGTGGCGCAAGCTTGAGGGCGGGGCGGCAGGTAGTCATTCCTAGAACATCTCGATTTATGGAACGTTGGCCAGGTAGGCGTTGATGCGTGAACGGTTGGGATCGGTAAAGACTTCGCAGTTACCTTTCAAAGGATTAACTTTCGGTATCATGAAAGTTTCGCAGATCCAGCCGTAGAATCGCTCTTCCGAGAGTTCGTGTTGTGCGTCCAGCAAATGCCCTATTTCGTGCCCGACTACTTGTTTGTGAACTAACGAAGCAATGGCAAACTGTTGGCCGCTCACTGCGAGCCCCGCAGTCTCGTCATTCATGTAGTCTTTTGTAAGCAATATGAATTTAGTGGTTCTGTTGACAGGGAGATTGTTCTTGTCTCGGTAGTGGGTGCCTAGTTCTCTCCATCCATCATATGATGTTTGACTCGCACCTTTGTACGCATAGTTAGTGTAGGGCGGCTCGTCGCGAACGAGTCGCACGGATACCTTGCGCCCCGTTGTTTCCTGGAGCTCTTTGATGAGCGGAACAAGGTGGTGCGAGAAAAGCGAAGAGATTGTCGTTTCATGAACATCATCATGCACAAAGGCAATAACAAAAAGGGGTCTTCTTTCGACGGCAACATTGCTTAAGCTTTTGGGTGTGAGCAATGTAGCTAATGGCCAGGGTGTTTCATCGATTACCTGCGTTGCGTAGGTGGTTAGCGGGATTAATAACATTGCGAATGTTGTGAGTATGTTTTTTAAAGTGCTCATGGGTGCCTCAAATATTTAATAAGGTTGTGGGCGAGTAACTGCATAAATATATAAGCGGTATTAAGTGTTTTGTATCGGCTGGTTGTGTTGCAGAAGTTATGATTTGATCAAGGCTCGAAAGAATCCCGATCCGCTCTTGGCTCTGACTTTCGAGTCAGTTAAACCAGTCGGTTGACGTACGAATGGGTGATAAGACAGAAGGTCATTCAAGGGGCTGTTTATCTGCTTCATTGAGGTATACTGCGCGGCCTTCGGCCGGTTCGTCCGGCCATTTTTCGTACAATCAAGCCACGCATTTTGCGTGGCTTGTTGTTTTTTGACGCGCCTGCGGGCGCCCAGAGAGAAGAGGCACGACGATGAGTGCACTGGTTGGCGTGATCATGGGCTCCAAGTCCGATTGGTCCACCCTTAGCCACACCGCCGATATGCTGGAAAAGCTCGGCATCCCTTACGAGGTGAAAGTGGTCTCTGCCCACCGGACCCCGGACCTGCTGTTCCAGTACGCCGAAGAGGCCGAGGCGCGTGGCATCGAGGTGATCATCGCCGGTGCCGGTGGCGCGGCCCACCTGCCAGGCATGTGTGCGGCCAAGACCCACCTGCCGGTGCTGGGCGTGCCGGTGCAGTCGTCGATGCTTTCCGGCGTCGACTCGCTGCTCTCTATTGTGCAGATGCCTGCGGGCATTCCGGTCGCCACCCTGGCCATCGGCAAGGCTGGCGCAATCAACGCAGCGCTGTTGTCGGCGAGTATCCTGGGCGCCAAGCACCCGCAGTTCCACGAAGTACTGAAAACCTTCCGTGCTGAGCAGACAGACAGCGTCCTGGACAATCCAGACCCACGCATCGCCTGAGGTTGTTGACGATGAAGATCGGTGTAATCGGTGGCGGCCAGTTGGGTCGCATGTTGGCGCTGGCGGGCACTCCGCTGGGCATGAACTTCGCTTTCCTGGACCCTGCGCCGGATGCTTGCGCAGCCGCGTTGGGCGAACACCTGCGGGCCGATTACGGCGATCAGGATCACCTGCGTCAACTGGCCGATGAAGTCGATCTGGTGACCTTCGAATTCGAAAGCGTTCCGGCTGAAACCGTGGCCTTCCTGTCGCAATTCGTCCCGGTCTACCCGAGCGCCGAAGCCCTGCGCATCGCCCGCGATCGCTGGTTCGAGAAGAGCATGTTCAAGGATTTGGGGATTCCCACTCCGGCGTTCGCCGACATCCAGTCGCAAGCCGACCTGGATGCCGCCGTGGCGTCCATCGGTCTGCCGGCCGTGTTGAAAACCCGCACCCTGGGTTACGACGGCAAGGGCCAGAAAGTCCTGCGCACCGCTGAAGATGTGGTCGGCACCTTCGCTGAACTGGGCAGCGTTGCCTGCCTGCTGGAAGGCTTCGTGCCGTTCACCGGCGAAGTGTCGCTGATCGCTGTGCGTGCCCGCGATGGCGAAACGAAGTTCTACCCGCTGGTTCACAACACCCACGACAGCGGCATCCTCAAACTGTCCGTGGCCAGCACCGACCACCCGTTGCAAGCCTTGGCGGAAGACTACTCCAGCCGCGTACTCAAGCAGTTGAACTACGTTGGTGTGATGGCGTTCGAGTTCTTTGAAGTCGACGGTGGCCTGAAGGCCAACGAGATTGCCCCGCGCGTACACAATTCCGGGCACTGGACCACTGAAGGTGCCGAATGCAGCCAGTTCGAAAACCACCTGCGGGCTGTTGCCGGTCTGCCGTTGGGGTCGACGGCCAAGGTGGGCGAGAGCGCCATGCTCAACTTCATCGGTAAAGTGCCGGAGACCGAAAAAGTCCTGGCCATCGCCGATTGCCATCTGCATCACTATGGCAAGGCGTTCAAGGTCGGCCGCAAGGTCGGTCACGCCAACCTGCGTTGTGCAGACCGCGAGACACTGGCGGCACAGATCCTCAAGGTCGAAGCGCTGATCGCGGAATAGTTTCATGTGGCCGCGGCGGAACCATTCAGGGGCCGCCGTTCTCTCATGGCAGGATGCCAAAGTCTGACTAGGCTTTGGGCATTGCCATTCAACCAGAGGGAAATGCCATGGGAATTATCGGAACCATCTTTATCGGCTTGATTGTCGGCCTGCTGGCCCGGTTCCTGAAACCGGGTGATGACAGCATGGGCTGGATCATGACCATCCTGCTCGGTATCGGCGGTTCGCTGGCGGCCACTTACGGCGGTCAGGCCCTGGGCTTCTATCAGGCAGGCCAAGGCGCAGGCTTCCTGGGGGCGCTGGTTGGCGCCGTGATTTTGCTGGTGATCTACGGCTTGATCAAAAGAAACTGATCCAAGCGACAAAGCCCTCTCTGCGCCGCACGCAGGGAGGGCTAGAATGCTCGGCGTTTTACCGTCCTCTCTCTTGCCGAGCACCTTCATGCGCCGTCTTCTGTTGACTCTTCTTTTTCTGGGTTCGGGCCTCGCCCATGCCGGCGAACTGCCGGAAACCGACTGGCTCGAACTGATGCCCAAGTCGGACCAGAAAGCCCTCGAGGCCATGCCCGAAATCGACCACGACTCCCCCGAAGCCAATGGCACCTTTACCGAAAAGGGTGGCATGAAGCAGAGCAAGGGCTTGCCGGCGGTGATGTATTCGACCAAAACCGTACCGTCGATGAATGACAAGAACATCCGTATCGGCGGTTATCCGGTGCCGCTGGAATCCGACGCCAAGGGTCGCAGCACGCTGTTCTTCCTCGTGCCGTATCCGGGGGCTTGCATCCATGTGCCGCCACCGCCGCCTAACCAATTGGTGCTGGTGCGCTATCCGAAAGGGTTGAAGCTGGATGATATCTACACACCGCTGTGGGTAACGGGCACGTTGAAGATCGAGAAGGTCAACAATGATTTGGCCGATGCGGCGTATGCGCTGGATGCGGCGAAAGTCAGAGTGGTGAAGGAGTCGGATCTGTAGGTGATCCAAATGTGGGAGCGAGCCTGCTCGCGATGAGGCCATAACATTCAGCGTCTATGTTGACTGTTATATCGCCATCGCGAGCAGGCTCGCTCCAACATTAGGTTTGTGGTGTTACAGAGGCTTGCTACCGATGCTCACACCGAGGGTATGGCTCGCGCCCGGCGCCAATGCCACCACATCATCCATCACATTCGCCGTTTCAATGCACAGCATCCGCTGCCAGCCATCCTCTGCCATATCACTGAACGCCGTCGCTCGATCAATCCACGGGTTCCAGATCACCGCCGAGCGTGAGCCGCTGCTGGTCAGCTCGATGCGCCGTTCCCAAGCTGGATCGACGATGGTGAGTTTCGCCGGGGTGTTGAGGTAGATGCGATCAGTCTCGCCGTTAAAACGCAGGTCACCGGTCTGGGGCACGGTTTTCCAGTCATCCAGCGTCTCGATGTAATTCAAGCCATCCAGCCCTTCAACATGCACATTGCGCACGTCGCTGACCGCGAAATAGCTGTGCAGCGCCTGGCTGATCGTGACGGTGTCGCTGCCTTCGTTGTGGCTGGTCAGGCTGATGTGCAGTTGTTCATCCAGTCGAATGCTCAACTTCAAATCCACCTGATGCGGCCAGCCTGGGAAGCCGCCTTCAGGGTAGGGCAGGACGAATTCCACCTTCAGGCTTTCACCTTCGGTTTCGATGCTGCCCAGCTCCCAGTCCATCGCCCGTACAAAACCGTGGGCGGTCGGCGGTTCGCTGCTGACGCGCATCGCCTGGACGCTCTGCGGGTTGCGCGAAAAATTGCCGAACCACGGCCAGCACACTGGCACGCCGGCGCGGATGCTCTTGCCACTCTTGAACACAGCCTCGTCGTTGAGCCAGATCAGCGGCGGTTGGCCAGCCAATTGATAACTCAGGATGTGCGCACCTTGCTGGGCCACCAGCAATTCGGCCTGACCGTGGCGGATGCGCCAGCAGTTCAGTTCGTCCAGTTTCACGGCTTCAACGTTGGGCGTGCTCATGGGGCAACTCTCGATCGGGAACAGGACTGCAATGGACACCGCAAAACGGTCGCCGTGTTTAACGTGCGCGTGGCGGAACCGAACGGGTGCGACCGCTGCCGTCGATGGCCACGAACACAAACACGGCTTCAGTCACTTTACGCCACTCGCTGGACAGTGGATCGTCGCTCCAGACCTCAACCATCATCTGGATCGAGCTGCGACCGATTTCCAGTGCCTGGGTATAGAAGGAGAGCTGAGCGCCCACCGCCACCGGAACCAGGAACGCCATGCGGTCAATCGCCACGGTAGCCACCCGGCCGCCAGCGACTTTGCTGGCCATTGCGGTGCCGGCCAAATCCATCTGCGCCACCAGCCAGCCGCCGAAAATATCGCCGAAACCATTGGTTTCACGGGGAAGCGCGGTAATTTGCAGGGCCAGGTCGCCTTGCGGGATTGGATCTTCTTGTTCGAGCTCTATCATGCCGGGGGTGCCTCTGACCCGTGACTCTTCATTGGTACTTCAGGTGAATAGCCGTCTCAAGGAAAAACGATTCAGCCCCGAACATACTACGTTCGTCACGTTTTTCGTAAGGCGCCTAAAGGGAAACTCTGCGAAATCGACTGGTAGGCCAGCAGCGTCTTCGCACAGCAACCCTTTCAAACTGTTGCAAGATCGCGAGTATATCGGTCGGTAGACTCCGAGACGACCGTCCGGTTCTCATTTTGACCGTCAAATACGCACCTCTATGTGCTTTTTCGAACAATTTGCTATCGTGCCGGACCTGCCCAAGCCTCCGCCAGCGTTGTTGGGGTTGCAGATCCGACTATAAGAGAAGCCCTTGCCATGACCACAGCGCCCTCGAGCACTGCGCAGCCAACGCAATCCGCACGTCCGTTGACCCGCAATGACTACAAGACTTTATCGCTGTCCGCCCTGGGCGGCGCGCTGGAGTTCTACGACTTCATCATTTTCGTGTTCTTCGCAACGGTGGTCGGCAAGCTGTTCTTCCCGGCCGACATGCCCGAGTGGCTGCGCCTGATGCAGACCTTCGGCATCTTTGCCGCCGGCTACCTGGCACGGCCGCTGGGCGGGATCGTGATGGCGCACTTCGGTGACCTGTTGGGTCGCAAGAAGATGTTCACCCTGAGTATTTTCATGATGGCGGTGCCGACCCTGATCATGGGTTTGCTGCCGACCTACGCGCAAATCGGCATGTGGGCGCCAATCCTGTTGCTGCTGATGCGGGTGATACAAGGCGCGGCGATTGGTGGTGAGGTGCCTGGCGCGTGGGTCTTCGTTTCCGAACACGTACCGCAGCGGCACATCGGCTACGCCTGCGGCACCCTGACCAGCGGTCTGACGGCGGGCATCCTCCTGGGTTCGCTGGTCGCCACCGCGATCAACAGCCTCTACACCCCGGTGGAAGTGACGGATTACGCCTGGCGGATCCCGTTCCTGCTCGGCGGTGTGTTCGGGCTGTTCTCGGTTTATCTGCGCCGTTGGTTGCACGAGACCCCTGTTTTCGCCGAGCTGCAACTGCGCAAGGCGCTGGCCGAAGAAGTGCCGCTGCGCGCTGTGTTGCGCGACCATCGCGGGGCAATTCTGATTTCCATGCTGCTGACCTGGCTCCTGTCCGCTGCCATCGTGGTATTGATTTTGATGACCCCGACTGTGTTGCAGACGGTCCACCACTTCTCGCCGACCACCGCCTTACAGTCCAACAGCGTGGCGATCGTGTTCCTGAGCATTGGCTGCATCATTTCCGGCGCCCTCGCGGATCGCTTCGGCGCGGGCCGGGTGTTCGTGTTCGGCTGTGCCGCGTTGCTGGCCAGTTCCTGGACCTTCTACCACAGCCTGGCCGAGCATCCTGACTGGCTGTTCCCGATGTACGCTTTGACTGGCTTGCTGGTGGGCACCATCGGCGCGGTTCCGTACGTCATGGTCAAGGCATTCCCGCCGGTGGTGCGCTTCAGCGGCCTGTCGTTCTCTTACAACGTGGCTTACGCCATTTTCGGTGGCATGACGCCGATGATCGTCAGCCTGCTGCTCAAGGAAAGCCCGATGGGCCCGGCGTATTACGTCGCGGTTCTGTGCGGGGTCGGGATTCTGGTGGGTGCTTATCTCTGGAAGAAGGGGCGCTGATTCCGAAATTGTCTGTAGCTGTACCGGCCCTAATCGCTAGCAGGCTAGCTCACACATTGAAATGCGTTCCAATGTGGGAGCTAGCCTGCTAGCGATTAGGGCGCATGAATTGTTCGGTAAAAAACTCGAATGCTGGCCTTTCATCCAATTGTCATATTTCAGCCATAGAGTGTTCACACGGCCTGCTGATACTTGGCCCCGACTTAACACACTCTATCTGCTAGGAGTAAGGCATGAAACTGAAGCGTTTGATGGCGGCAATGACTTTTGTCGCTGCTGGCGTTGCGACTGCCAACGCGTTCGCCGCTGTTGACCCGTCGATCCCGAGCTACACCAAGACCACTGGTGTGTCGGGCAACCTGTCCAGCGTCGGCTCCGATACCCTGGCCAACCTCATGACCCTGTGGGCTGAGAACTACAAAAAAGAATACCCGAACGTAAATATCCAGATTCAGGCCGCTGGCTCCGCCACTGCGCCACCTGCGCTGACTGAAGGCACCTCTAACCTGGGCCCGATGAGCCGCAAGATGAAGGACACCGAACTGGCTGCCTTCGAGCAGAAGTACGGCTACAAGCCAACCGCTATCCCGGTTGCCGTGGATGCCTTGGCTGTTTTCGTACACAAAGACAACCCGATCCAGCACCTGACCATGGAACAAGTCGACGCGATCTTCTCGTCCACTCGTCTGTGCGGCGCTAAAACCGACGTGAAAACCTGGGGCGACCTGGGTGTGACCGGCGACCTGGCCAACAAGCCGGTTCAGCTGTTCGGTCGTAACTCGGTATCCGGCACCTACGGCTACTTCAAAGAAGAAGCCCTGTGCAAAGGCGACTACAAGCCAAACGTCAACGAACAACCAGGTTCGGCTTCGGTCGTGCAGTCGATCAGCTCCTCGCTGAACGGCATCGGTTACTCGGGCATCGGCTACAAGACTGCTAGCGTGAAGACTGTTGCACTGGCCAAGAAAGGCAGCACTGACTTCATCGAAGACACTGAAGAAAACGCCCTGAACGGCAAGTACCCGCTGTCGCGCTTCCTCTACGTTTACGTCAACAAAGCCCCGAACAAGCCTCTGGCCCCGCTGGAAGCCGAGTTCGTGAAGCTGGTTCTGTCCAAACAGGGCCAGGAAGTTGTGGTGAAAGACGGCTACATCCCACTGCCGGCCAAGGTTGCTGCAAAAGCCCTGGCTGACCTGGGTCTTGCGGAAGGCGGCGCTGAAGTCGCAAAAAAGTAAAACCCTAGGTCCGGGGTAAACCCGGACCTGTAGGAGCGAGGCTTGCCTGCGAAAGCGGTGGTTCAGTCAGCATTGATGTTGAATGTAATGACGCCTTCGCGAGCAAGCTCCGCTCCTACAAATGCCGGTACGCCGGCCCCCCAAATTTCCTATCCACTGCCAGTTACCGCTGGCGGCGGATTTGTTGCGTCACTGCATTGTCATCTTTCTGTCATACAGGATCGCTAGGGTGTGCGCATGACTGATCTGGCCAATTCCACCATGACTACAAATCCCCCCAAGCGAATTGATTTCAATACGCCTGAGTTGCAACGCAAGCGCCGTATCCGCGCGCTCAAGGATCGCCTGACCCGCTGGTACGTCCTTGTTGGCGGCCTTGCCGTTCTTGGCGCGATCACACTGATCTTCTTCTTCCTTGCCTACGTCGTCTTGCCCCTGTTCCAGGGTGCCGACCTGACTGCCAAGGAATCCATCACGCCCGCCTGGATGCAAGACGCCGGCAAGCCGCTGATGATCTCCCTGGAAGAGCAGAACCAGGTCGCCATGCGGGTTTCCGACAAAGGGCAGGCGCTGTTCTTTGATATCGACAGTGGCGCTGAACTCAAGCGCGTCGATCTGCCGGTCCCGGCGGGAGCCAGCGTCACGTCCATCGGCGAAGACCAGCCCGGTCATCCGCTGGTCGCGGTGGGTTTCTCCAACGGTCAGGCCCTGGTGTTCCGTCACACCTATAAAGTCAGCTACCCGGATGGCAAGAAAACCATCTCGCCGGCCGTCGAATACCCGTACGGCGAAACCCCGATCGCGCTGAACGAGGCGGGCGGTGCCCTGGAGCACGTTAGCCTCAACGCCACGGATTCGACCCTGATGCTGGTCGGTTCCACCGGTTCGCAACTCAATGTGCTCTCGCTGACCAGCGAAGAAAACATGATGACCGGCGAAATCACCAACGAGCAGAAGCGCATCGATCTGCCACAGATGACCGAGCCGGTGAAGAACATCTTCGTCGACCCGCGTCAGCAGTGGCTGTATGTGATTAACGGTCGTGCGCAAGCCGACGTGTTCAGCCTGCGCGACAAGAGCCTCAACGGTCGCTACAAGTTGCTCGAAAACGGCGATGCCGAAATTACCGCCAGTACCCAACTGGTGGGCGGTATCTCGCTGATCCTCGGCGACTCCAAAGGTGGTCTGGCCCAATGGTTCATGGCCCGCGACCCGGATGGTGAGCTGCGCCTGAAGCAGATCCGCACCTTCCAGATGGGCACCACGCCGATTGTTGAAATCACCGCCGAAGAACGTCGCAAAGGCTTCATCGCCCTCGACGCCTCCGGCAAGCTCGGCGTGTTCCACAGCACCGCGCACCGCACCTTGCTGGTGGATCAAGTCGTAGAAGGCCAAGGCCTTTTCGGTCTGTCGCCACGGGCTAACCGCGTGATTGTCGAAGCCGGCGGCAAGATTCAACCGTTGCTGCTCGACAACCCGCACCCGGAAGTGTCCTGGAGCGCGCTGTGGAGCAAGGTCTGGTACGAGAACTACGACGAGCCTAAATACGTCTGGCAATCGACCGCCGCCAACACCGATTTCGAACCGAAGCTGAGCTTGTCTCCGCTGACCTTCGGCACCCTGAAAGCCGCGTTCTACGCCATGCTGCTGGCCGCTCCACTGGCCGTCGCTGCTGCGATCTACACCGCGTACTTCATGGCCCCGGGCATGCGCCGCAAGGTCAAACCGGTGATCGAGCTGATGGAAGCGATGCCGACGGTGATCCTCGGTTTCTTCGCCGGCCTGTTCCTCGCACCTTATGTAGAAGGGCATTTGCCGGGCATCTTCAGCCTGCTGATGCTGTTGCCGATCGGCATCCTGGTGGCGGGTTTCGTCTTCAGTCGCCTGCCTGAGTCCATCCGCCTGAAAGTGCCGGACGGTTGGGAGAGCGCGATTCTGATTCCGGTGATCCTGTTCGTGGGCTGGCTCTCGCTGTACATGAGCCCGTACATGGAAACCTGGTTCTTCGGCGGCGACATGCGCATGTGGATCTCCCACGACCTGGGCATTACCTACGACCAGCGCAACGCACTGGTGGTCGGTCTGGCCATGGGCTTCGCGGTGATCCCGAACATCTACTCCATCGCCGAAGACGCCGTGTTCAGCGTGCCTCGCGGCCTGACCCTCGGTTCCCTGGCACTCGGTGCCACGCCGTGGCAGACCATGACGCGGGTGGTGATCCTCACCGCCAGCCCGGGCATCTTCTCGGCGTTGATGATCGGCATGGGCCGTGCGGTCGGTGAAACCATGATCGTGCTGATGGCCACCGGTAACACTCCGGTCATGGAAATGAACCTGTTCGAAGGTCTGCGAACGCTGGCCGCCAACGTCGCGGTGGAAATGCCCGAATCGGAAGTCGGCGGCAGCCACTACCGCGTGCTGTTCCTCTCGGCGCTGGTGCTGCTGTTGTTCACCTTCGTCATGAACACCCTCGCGGAACTGATTCGTCAGCGTCTGCGCAAGAAATACTCGTCGCTTTAAGAAAGGTAGAAGTCTGTGAAACAGAACTCCCTGAATGGATGGTTCAAGAGCGGCGCCCCCGGCGTCTGGATCAGCGGTGGCGCGGTGTCCATCGCGGTCATCATGACCATTGGCCTGCTGGCGGTGATTGCCGTGCGCGGTCTCGGTCACTTCTGGCCGGCGGACTTGATTCACGCCAGCTACGACGTGCCGGGCCAGGCCAATCACTTGGTCATCGGTGAAGTGGTGCAGAAAGAAGAAGTGCCGCGCGCGCGCCTGAAAAGCGCCGGGCTGCCGGTGCCCGATCAGGGCCCGGAGTTCATGACCCGCGAGCTGATCAAGGTCGGCAACCGTGACCTGAACGGCAACGACTTCACCTGGATCGTCGGCGAGTGGCTGACCAACCAGAAGACGCCACCTGAGCTGATGGCCATCGAGCGTCGCGAGTGGGGCAATTTCTACGGCTACCTGGTTAACGTCAAACAGGACGGCAAAGTCATCGCTGAAGGCGAAGCCGCGTGGCCTGAGTTGCAGGCCCGTGTTGCCCGCGTCAACCAACTCGCCGCGCAGCTCAAGACGTTGGAAAAAGTCGACATCGGCGCGATCAACGCCGGTCTCGAACGCATCCGTCTGCACGGTCGCAAACTGGAACTGGCCGGCAAGCTCGATGCCACCGCGCAAGCGGACATGGAATCCGAGCGCGCCGAGCTGAACGCACGGTATCAGGACATTGAAGCGCGCCTGAACGATCTGCACGCCCAGTTCAACCGCGACGCCCTGACGGCCCGCGATGCGAACGGCAAAGAGATTGAAATCGGCATCGGCAAAGTGGTTCACGCCTACCAGCCGAACGCCATGGGCACGATGACCAAGATCGGTTTCTACTTCAGCAAGGTCTGGGAATTCCTCAGCGACGACCCGCGTGAAGCGAACACCGAAGGCGGGATCTTCCCGGCGATTTTCGGCACCGTGATGATGACCCTGATCATGGCGATGATCGTGACCCCGTTCGGCGTACTGGCGGCGGTTTACCTGCGTGAATACGCCAAGCAGAACGCGCTGACCCGGATTATCCGCATCGCCGTGAACAACCTGGCGGGCGTTCCGGCCATCGTTTACGGCGTGTTCGGTCTGGGCTTCTTCGTTTATGTGCTGGGCGGCTCGGTCGACCGGTTGTTCTTCCCTGAAGCGTTGCCGGCACCGACCTTCGGTACACCGGGTTTGCTCTGGGCGTCGCTGACCCTGGCGCTGCTGGCGGTGCCAGTGGTGATCGTGGCCACCGAAGAAGGTCTGGCGCGGATTCCTCGCACCGTACGTGAAGGCTCGCTGGCCCTCGGCGCGACCAAGGCTGAGACGTTGTGGAAGATCGTACTGCCGATGGCCAGCCCGGCGATGATGACCGGCATGATCCTCGCCGTGGCTCGCGCCGCCGGTGAAGTGGCGCCGCTGATGCTGGTGGGTGTGGTGAAACTGGCGCCGTCGCTGCCGCTGGATGGCAACTACCCGTACCTTCACCTTGATCAGAAGATCATGCACCTGGGCTTCCATATTTATGACGTCGGCTTCCAGAGCCCGAACGTCGAAGCCGCACGACCGCTGGTGTACGCCACGGCGCTGCTGCTGGTACTGGTGATCGCGACATTGAACCTGTCGGCCGTTTATATCCGTAACCATCTGCGCGAGAAGTACAAAGCGCTGGACAGCTAATACAAGTCCTGTGGGAGCTGGCTTGCCAGCGATGGCATCACTGCGGTGTTACTGAGACACGGCATCGCCTGCATCGCTGGCAAGCCAGCTCCCACAAGGATCGGCGTCAAACACAGATTTTGAGTAATCCATTGGCCAGGCCAGTGGTTCAAAGAACCGAATTTGTCAGCACAGGGAGCCTCCCATGCAGCACGAAGCACATACCCACGGCATCAACATGTCTGCCCTGGGCCGCGACAAACAGAGCCTGAGCCTGGCGCAGGAAACCGTGGCCATCGAAGTGCCGGGCCTGAACCTGTTCTACGGCGAAAAACAAGCGCTGTACGACGTCAGCCTGAACATTCCGAAACAGCGCGTGACGGCCTTCATCGGCCCGTCCGGCTGCGGCAAGTCCACGCTGCTGCGCACCTTCAACCGCATGAACGACCTGGTTGACGGCTGCCGCGTAGAAGGCGAAATCAACCTCTACGGCAACAACATCTACCGCAAGGGCGAAGACGTGGCCGAGCTGCGCCGTCGTGTCGGCATGGTGTTCCAGAAGCCGAACCCGTTCCCGAAAACCATCTACGAAAACGTGGTCTACGGCCTGCGCATCCAGGGCATCAACAAGAAGCGCATCCTCGACGAAGCCGTCGAGTGGGCGTTGAAAGGCGCGGCGCTGTGGGACGAAGTCAAAGACCGTCTGCACGAGTCGGCACTGGGCCTGTCCGGTGGTCAGCAACAACGTCTGGTCATCGCGCGCACCATCGCCGTGGAACCGGAAGTGCTGCTGCTCGATGAACCGTGCTCGGCACTTGACCCGATCTCGACGCTGAAAGTCGAAGAGCTGATCTACGAACTGAAATCGAAATTCACCATCGTCATCGTGACCCACAACATGCAACAGGCCGCGCGTGTTTCCGACTACACGGCGTTCATGTACATGGGCAAACTGGTGGAATTCGGCGACACCGATACCCTGTTCACCAATCCGGCGAAGAAGCAGACCGAAGACTACATCACCGGTCGTTACGGCTAGGAAGCTGTGGTTGCTCACTGAACTGACGCTGCGGCCCACCGCACCTTACCGGACGCTCCAAGGACGCCAACATGATTAGTAAAGAAGGCCTTACCCATCACATCTCCCAGCAGTTCAACGCTGAGCTGGAGGAAGTGCGCAGCCACCTCCTGGCTATGGGCGGGCTGGTAGAGAAGCAGGTCAACGACGCCGTGACGGCGCTGATCGAGGCCGACTCCGGCCTGGCCCAGCAGGTTCGCGAGATCGACGACCAGATCAACCAGATGGAACGCAACATCGACGAAGAATGCCTGCGCATTCTGGCCCGTCGTCAGCCGGCGGCGTCCGACTTGCGTCTGATCATCAGCATCTCCAAGTCGGTGATCGACCTTGAGCGCATCGGCGACGAATCGACCAAGATCGCCCGTCGTGCCATCCAGTTGTGCGAGGAAGGCGAAGCCCCGCGCGGTTACGTCGAGGTTCGCCACATCGGTGACCAGGTGCGCAACATGGTGCGTGATGCCCTGGACGCGTTTGCCCGCTTCGACGCCGACCTGGCGTTGTCGGTGGCGCAGTACGACAAGATCATCGACCGCGAGTACAAGACCGCCCTGCGTGAACTCGCCACCTACATGATGGAAGACCCGCGCTCTATCTCGCGGGTTCTGAGCATTATCTGGGTGCTGCGTTCGCTGGAACGGATCGGCGACCACGCGCGCAATATCTCCGAACTGGTGATTTACCTGGTGCGCGGCACCGATGTGCGTCACCTGGGCCTCAAGCGCATGAAGGAAGAAGTTGAAGGCACAAGTGGTGAAACCGCTAATGTTCCGGGCGAAGTTGACGATAAGTAGTATTGCCCAAGTAAAGCGCCCGGCCTTTTGGCCGGGCGTTTTTGTTTAGGGGTTTACGAATTTGAAGCAGCACCCGCGAACGAAAAGTCCCGGCGTGACTGAAGGTTTTTGGCAATGTGCCATCAGCAAAGCGGTATGCTTGCCGGGATTTTTTAAAGGGGTGATGGATGAGTAAGGTCAGTGTGTTGGTCGTGGACGATGCGTCGTTCATTCGTGACCTGGTGAAAAAGTGCCTGCGCAACTACTTCCCGGGCATTCGGATCGAAGACGCGGTCAACGGCAAAAAGGCTCAGGCCTTGCTGGCACGGGAAGCGTTCGACCTGGTCCTGTGCGACTGGGAGATGCCGGAAATGTCCGGCCTGGAGCTGCTGACCTGGTGCCGCGAGCAGGACAACCTCAAGACCATGCCGTTCGTGATGGTGACCAGCCGGGGCGATAAAGAGAACGTCGTCCAGGCGATCCAGGCCGGGGTTTCCGGCTACGTCAGCAAGCCATTCACCAACGAGCAGTTGCTGACCAAGGTCAAGCAGGCCCTGAACAAGGTCGGCAAGCTCGATACCTTGATGAACAGCGCGCCGACCAAAATGAACTCGGCGTTCGGCAACGATTCGTTGAGCGCATTGACCGGCGGCAAGGCTGCTGTGGTCGCGCCTGCAGCCGCGCCGGTCGCGGCCAACCCGTTTGCCAAACCTGTCGCCGCCGCACCTGCCCCTGCTCCAGCGGCTGCTGTACCGTCCCGCGGTTTGCTCAACAGCCCGCCGGTGAAGGCGCCAGCAGCGTCTGCAGCGCCAACCGGCGGTCGTGGCCAGGGTCAATTGCGCCTGCCGAACGGCATTCAGCAATGCGTGATCAAGGCCTTGAGCCTCAAGGAAGCGCTGCTGGTGGTCAAACGCAGCGAAGCCCTGCCGCAAGTGCTCGACAGCGCCGTGCTCGATCTGGAGCAGGGCGACAACGCCGAAGTCGCCCGCCTGAACGGCTACCTGCACGCCATCGTCGCCCACGAACAGAAACCCGACAGCGAATGGCTGCAACTGACGTTCCGCTTCGTCGACCAGGACGCGCAGAAACTGGATTACATCTCCCGTTTGATCGCACGGGGTACGGCGCAGAAGCATTTCGTTCCAGGCGCGTGATCTTCGTCGCCTGACAAGCCGTCTTCGCGGGCAAGCCTCGCTCCTACAGATCACGCTAACCTGTAGTAGCGAGGCTTGCCCGCGAAGGGGCCGCCAGATTCACCACACATCCGCTGAACTGCCCATTTTGAAACATCTGCCGACTACCCGGGTCCATTGCAGCTGCTAGGCTCTTTCCCAGGCCTTACTCGACAGAATCCTGCCCATGCTCGCGCGCCTGCTGTTTTTCTGTGGTCTGTTCATGGCGTCCACCTCGACCATGGCCATGACCATCTACAAATCCACCGATGCCAATGGCGTGGTCTCCTACAGCGACCGCCCCACGAAGGGCTCCCAGGTGTTCACTTTTCGCGATCGCATGGTCGAGCACCTTGAGCGTCAGGTGTACCTCGTCATCACGAAGAAGAAGGGCGTGGACAGCGTTTACGTGCGCAATGACCTGTATGCGCCGGTTGAGATCGAGTTGAGTTTCGCCGGACTGCAGAACGTCAGCGGTGCGCCGAGCCGGCCGATTCGCCGGGTCATGCCGGCACGCAGCAGCATTCGTCTGGCGCTGCTCACGGCCACGAAAGCCGAGATGCCGCTCGCGTATACCCCCAAATTCGAATACTCCCTGGGTGATCCCTCAGGGGCTGCCATGGCCTATCGATACCCGTTTCCCTGGCGTGGCGGACCGTTTCGACTCAGTCAGGGCGCCAACGGTCAATACAGCCACTTCGGTCCAAAGAATCGCTATGCCATGGACATCGCAATGCCTGAGGGCACGCCGATCGTCGCGGCACGAGGCGGGGTGGTGGTGAAAACCGAGAATGCCCAGACCGGGCGCGGCAACGATCCGTCAGGCAATTTCGTGCGAGTGCTGCACGATGACGGGACGATGGGCGTTTACCTGCACCTCAAGCAAGGGTCGGTGAGTGTTCGCGAAGGGCAGCGGGTGTCGGTGGGGAGTCCGCTGGCGCTGTCGGGCAATACCGGCAACAGCAGCGGGCCGCACCTGCATTTCGTGGTGCAGCGCAATACCGGGTTGGGGCTGGTGTCGATTCCGTACCAGTTCAATCAACCGGTGGGGGCGTTGCCCAACTTTGCGTTGGGCAAGCAGTGAAGACGATGGAGATCAACTGTGGCGAGGGAGCTTGCTCCCGCTCGGCTGCGCAGCAGTCGTAAACCGGTGAATGCGGTGTGCCTGGAGGATCGCGGTCGCAGGATTTGGGGCCGCTTCGCAGCCCAGCGGGAGCAAGCTCCCTCGCCACAAAAGCCCCTGCCGACAGTTAATCCAGCATCAACACCTTGGCCAGAATGATCTTCGGCCCTTTCATCTTCTTGATGATGATCCGAAGGCCTTCGACTTCCAGCACTTCTTCCTCTTCCGGCACCCGTTTCAGGGTTTCGTAGACCAGCCCGGCGAGGGTTTCGGCTTCGATGTGATCCAGATCGATGCCCAGCAGGCGTTCGACCTTGAACAGCGGCGTATCACCGCGCACCAGCAGCTTGCCCGGCTGGTACGCGAGAATCCCGCGCTCGGCCTTGCGGTGTTCGTCCTGAATATCGCCCACCAGCACTTCCAGCACGTCTTCCATGGTCAGGTAGCCGATGATGTTGCCGTCGGCTTCTTCAACCACGGCGAAGTGCGAGCCGCCCTTGCGGAACTGCTCCAGCAACTGCGACAGCGGCATGTGCCGCGACACGCGCTCCAGCGGTCGGGTCAGTTCGGCCAGGTTGAACGACTCGGGAATATGGTCCAGCGCCGCCAGTTCCAGCAACAGGTCCTTGATGTGCAGCAGGCCGACGAACTCTTGGCGATCGCTGTCGTACACCGGATAACGGCTGAACTTGTGGCGACGGAACATCGCCAGGATTTCCTTGAGCGGCGCGTTGAATTCCAGCGTCACCAGGTCTTCGCGGGAGTTGGCCCAGTCGACCACTTCCAGCTCGCCCATTTCCACGGCCGAGGCGAGTACGCGCATGCCTTGGTCGCTCGGGTCCTGGCCACGGCTGGAGTGCAGGATCAGTTTCAGTTCTTCACGGCTGTAATGGTGCTCGTGATGGGGGCCGGGTTCACCCTGGCCGGCGATCCGCAGAATGGTGTTGGCGCTGGCGTTCAGCAGGTAAATCGCCGGGTACATGGCCCAATAGAACAGGTACAGCGGCACGGCGGTCCACAGCGACAGCAGCTCCGGTTTGCGGATGGCCCAGGATTTCGGGGCCAGTTCGCCGACCACGATGTGCAGGTACGAAATGACGAAGAACGCGGCGAAGAACGACACGCCTTTGATCACTTCGGCCGACTGTACACCGACGGCTTCAAGCATCGGCTCGAGGATATGCGCGAACGCCGGCTCACCGACCCAGCCGAGGCCCAGGGAGGCAAGGGTGATACCCAACTGGCACGCCGACAGGTAGGCATCGAGCTGACTGTGAACAGTGCGCAGGATGTGCCCGCGCCAACCGTTTTTCTCAGCGATGGCCTCGACCCGGGTCGAGCGCAATTTGACCATGGCAAATTCCGCCGCAACGAAAAAACCGTTGAGCAAAACCAGGATCAGAGCAAAAAGAATCATGCCGAAATCGGCGAAGAGTGTCGCGAGGGTCAAGCCAGGGGAAGGGTCCATGATGGAGTTTTGCGGGTTCCGTGTATTCGAAATGGAAGAAAAAAGTGCACCTGAAAGGCAGGCACAAGTCAGCCAATGTAGCGGCTGACTGGATGATTGCCTAGTGGCGAGTGCCGGTCGGTATCAATCGGCCGTACTGATGACTCGCGTTTTCGTGACCTGAGCTGGCGCGAAATGGCAGGTAAACGTACTGCCGTGGCCCGGCACGCTGCTGATTTCCATCCGTGCGCGGTGGCGCAGCAACACGTGTTTGACGATCGCCAAGCCAAGGCCGGTGCCACCGGTGTTGGAGTTGCGGCTGGAGTCGACACGGTAGAAACGTTCGGTCAGGCGCGGCAGGTGTTTGCTGTCGATGCCGATGCCGGAGTCCTGCACGCTCAGGTGCGCGCCTTGTTCGTCGCCCCACCAGCGAATGCGGATATTGCCTTCGGCGGGGGTGTATTTCACCGCGTTGAATACCAGGTTGGAAAACGCGCTGCGCAGTTCGGCTTCGCTGCCCTTGAGCTGAATCGTCGGGTCGGCCTCGAGAGTGATGCGCTGATTTTTCTGCCCGGACAGTTGCTGAGCGTCGCCCTTGATCGATTGCAGCAAGCCGTCGATGGCCACGGGCTGGTTGTCCGACGGGTAATCGGTGGCTTCCAGTTTGGCCAGCAGCAGTAAGTCGTTGAGCAGCGTCTGCATACGCCCGCCTTGTTGCTGCATTTGCTGCAAGGCACGGCTCCAGCGTGGGTTCACGTCCTCGACATTGTCGAGCAGGGTTTCCAGATAGCCGCAGATCACCGTCAGCGGTGTGCGCAGTTCGTGGGAGACGTTGGCGATGAAGTCCTTACGCATCTGTTCCAGCTGATGGATGCGCGTCACGTCGCGCACCAGCATCAAATGTTCGTTGTTGCCGTAGCGGGTGATGTACAGCTGAATGCGCAGACGGTCGTTGGTTGGTGACGGAATTTCCAGCGGTTCGGCGTAGTTTTCCTGCTCGAAGTATTCCTTGAAGCGCGGATGGCGCACCAGGTTGGTCACCGGTTGGCCGCTGTCCTGTGGCGTCTTGAGACCGAGCAGGGTTTCCGCCGCGCGGTTCCACCATTCGAGGTTGCCGTCGGTGTCGAGCATGATCACCGCGTCTTTCAGCGCGGCGGTGGACTCCTGAACCCGGTCGATCACCGCTTGCAGGCGTCCGCGCACGCGTTGGTCGCGGCGTTGCAGGTGATAAATGCTGTCGAACACTTCGCCCCACAGGCCATAGCCATCGGGCGGTGCTTCATCGGGTTTGTGCAGGCGCAGCCATTCATGCAGACGCAGCAATTGCTTGAGGGTCCAGGCCAGGTAAAGGCCCAGGCCCGCGGCGAGGCTCCAGCCGTAGTAGCCGGTGATCAGGCCGATCACCAGGCAGGCGGTGACCAGTAGCAGCATGTGGCGAATCAGGGTGCCATGCCAGTTTTGGTTCACTTGAACGCGCGTCCTTGTCAGCTTGTCGGGCGGGAAAGGGCTGGGTCAGGCTTTGGTAGAAAAGCGGTAACCGGTGCCGCGCACGGTTTGTACCAGATTTTCGTAGGCGTCACCGAGGGCTTTGCGCAGACGACGAATGTGCACGTCCACGGTGCGTTCTTCCACATAGACGTTGCCGCCCCAGACCTGATCCAGCAACTGGCCGCGGGTGTAGGCGCGTTCCTGGTGGGTCATGAAAAACTGCAGCAAGCGGTATTCGGTCGGGCCCATCTCGGCGGGTTTGCCGTCGATGGTCACGCGGTGGCTGATCGGGTCCAGCAGCAGGCCACCGACTTCAATCGGCGTCTCGCCATCGGCAGGCCCGGCACGGCGCAGCACAGCCTTCAAGCGCGCCACCAGCTCACGTGGGGAAAACGGTTTGGTGATGTAGTCGTCGGCGCCGACTTCCAGGCCCTGGATCTTGTTGTCCTCTTCGCCCTTGGCGGTGAGCATGATGATCGGGATGTCCCCGGTCAGCTCATCGCGCTTCAAGCGGCGGGCCAATTCGATGCCGGAGGTGCCCGGCAGCATCCAGTCGAGCAGGATCAGGTCCGGTTTGCGGTCGACAATGATGGCGTGGGCCTGCTGCGAGTTCTCAGCCTCCAGGCAGTCATAGCCGGCCATTTCCAACGCAACGGCGATCATTTCGCGAATGGGCGCTTCGTCGTCGACGATCAGAATGCTCCTGCCAACCATGCCATTAATCCTCTTGTCATTTAACTGTCTTGCGCCGCATTAGATAACGGAATTATTGCAGTCGTGTGACAGTATTTTAGTCGCCCTGCGATTGTCATGATCCTGAACTAAGCTCTAAGTCCGAACCCTGACAACCACAAAAGGAAGGTTTCCATGAAGCAATACTCGCATTCCTTCAAGGCTCTGATGCTGACCGCAGCCCTGGCGTTGCCATCAATGGCCTTCGCGGCTGAGCCTGTGATGATGAAAGAAGGTGTGATGGCGGACCACAAGGGCATGACCCTTTACACGTTCGACAAGGACACGGGTGGCAAGTCTGTGTGCACGGGTGAGTGTGCAGAGTACTGGCCACCGTTCAAGGCGGAAGCGGGTGCCAAGGCTGAAGGTGACTGGACGATCGTCAAGCGTGACGATGGCACGATGCAGTGGGCCTACAAGGGCAAACCGCTGTACTACTTCAAGAAGGACGCGAAACCGGGAGACAAGGCCGGTGACAAAATGAAGGACGTTTGGCACGTGATCACCAACTCCGGACCGAAGATGTAGCAACTGTTGTCGATGTCTGTGGCGAGGGAGCTTGCTCCCGCTGGGCCGCGAAGCGCACCCAAAATCTGCGAGTGCCGCGCACTCGAGCGGGAGCAAGCTCCCTCGCCACAGGACGCTATGTTTCTTCAGCGGGTCGCGTAATCCAGCACAATCCCCACAAAAATCGCCAACCCCGCCCAGTGGTTGTGCAAAAACGCCTTGAAGCAACGCATCCGGTCCTTGCCGCGTGTGTACCAGAACTCCCACGCAAAACAGCCCGCCGCCGCCAGCAAGCCCAAGTGGAACCAGCCACCGAGCTCGAACTTCGACCCGGCCAGCAACAGGCAACCCAGTGCCAACCCTTGCAGGGTCAGAATGATCACCCGGTCCGCCTCGCCAAACAGAATCGCCGTGGATTTCACACCGATCTTCAAATCGTCGTCGCGATCAGTCATGGCGTAATAGGTGTCGTAAGCCACTGTCCACATCAGATTCGCGATCCACAGCAACCACGCCGCCGCCGGCAGTTCACCGGTTTCGGCCGTGAACGCCATCGGCATCCCCCAGGAAAACGCCGCGCCCAGCACCACTTGTGGGTAATAGGTGTAACGCTTCATGAACGGGTAACTGAAGGCCAGCGCCAAACCGCCAAACGACAGCCAGACCGTCGCCGCGTTGGTGCACAACACCAGCAGGAAACTCACGCCCATCAGCAGCGCAAAAAACACCAGGGCCTCTTTGGAACTGATCCTGCCGCTCACCAGTGGCCGTTGCTCGGTGCGTTTCACATGGCCATCGACCTTGCGGTCCGCCCAGTCATTGATCACGCAGCCCCCAGCGCGGGTCAGCACCACACCAAGGACAAAAATCACCACGTTGGCCAGCGACGGCGAACCTTTACCGGCAATCCACAGCGCCCACAGCGTCGGCCACAGCAGCAGGTAAATGCCGATCGGCTTGTCCATGCGCGTCAGCTGAATGAAATCCCAGGCCCGAGGGTTCAAGCGGTTCAGGGACTTGAGCAGGCTCTGGTACATCAGCAGTTCTCCGGATGGGCGCGGGTAGCGAGCCACAAGGTCGGCAGGAAAATCTCGGCGACCAGTACGCTCAAGGTGCCACGGTCGAAGCGTGAGCGACGGCCCCATAGTTCAGGTGCCCGGCACTCCGCTGGCAGCCATTCCTGAGGATAGTGACAAACCTCGATGGCGCGACGCTGAAACGCCTGATCGCAAAACAGTAATTCGCCCAGCGAGCGACTGCCCAACTCGTCCATGTGCAAACCATCGCCCTGCAATGCGCTGCGTGCCGCCACGCTGCGGGCGAATACCCAGGCTTCGCCGTGGCCGCGCAGATACACCTCGCGCACCCAGCCTTCGCTGCCTTCGGCCAGATCCAGCGCAGCACATTCGTCCGCGCGCAGCGGTTGCCAGCCTTCGAACAATGGCGTGACGCTGAAACCGTCATTCGACAAGCGGATCAACCGTCGGGTCAGCGAGCCTTCGTCGAACAGCCAGTCGAGGGTAGAAGCGTCGGGGAGAGGCGCGAGTTGGCTTTGGGGAAGCCAGAATGGAGGTTTTGAGTGCGGCACAGTGAGTCATTATTGGCAGCAAATGAGGCGGCGAGCTTACCATGTCACTCGGCGATTTTGATTGAACCGGCGCGCCATTGCGCCGAACAGGCTTGCATCTGCCGGGCTCGATCAGTACAAAACGCCCTGAGCCGGACGGCAGCGCTGCAACCATCGACCGTTCGCGCCGGCAATAAGCCTGAACCCTGAGGAAGTAACTGAATGAAAAAGTGGCAATGTGTGGTCTGCGGCCTGATCTATAACGAAGCCGACGGCTGGCCGGATGACGGCATTGCGCCGGGCACCCAGTGGCAAGACGTGCCGGAAGACTGGCTGTGCCCGGACTGCGGCGTTGGCAAGATGGATTTCGAAATGATTGAAATCAACTAAGACATTTGAGAGGAGTAAGGAATGAACGCACCTGTCGTGATCGTCGGCACCGGGCTCGCTGGCTACAACCTGGCCCGGGAGTTTCGTAAACTGGATAGCGAAACCCCGCTGCTGCTGATTACCGCCGATGACGGGCGCTCCTACTCCAAGCCGATGCTCTCCACGGGCTTCGGCAAAAACAAAGACGCTGATGGCCTGAGCATGGCCGAACCCGGCGCGATGGCCGAGCAACTGAAAGCCGAAGTGCGCACCCACACCCGCATCAGCGGCATCGACCCTGGCCACAAGCGCCTGTGGATCGGCGAAGAATCGGTGATCTACCGTGACCTGATCCTGGCCTGGGGCGCCGAAACCGTGCGCGTGCCCATCGAAGGCGACGCGGCGGACGCCGTGTTCCCGATCAACGACCTCGAAGACTACGCACGCTTCCGTGCGGCGGCGGCTGGCAAGCGTCGGGTGTTGTTGCTCGGTGCCGGTCTGATTGGTTGCGAGTTTGCCAACGACCTGATCCTTGGCGGTTACGAGGTGCAACTGGTTGCACCGTGCGAACAGGTCATGCCGACCCTGTTGCACCCGGCGGCGGCCGCTGCGGTTCAGGCCGGGCTGGAAAGTCTGGGTGCACGTTTCCACCTCGGGCCAGTGCTCAACCGCTTGCAGCGTGTTGAAGATGGATTGGAAGCGCATCTGTCGGACGGTCAGGTGATCCCTTGCGACGTGGTGGTGTCGGCCATCGGTCTGCGTCCGCGCATCGACCTGGCGGCCGCGGCCGGCGTCCAGGTCAATCGCGGCGTGGTGGTCGACCGTCACCTGAAAACCTCGCACGCCAATATCTACGCGCTGGGCGACTGCGCCGAAGTCGATGGGCTGAATCTTCTGTACGTGATGCCCCTCATGAGTTGTGCGAGAGCGCTGGCGCAAACGCTCGCCGGAAACCCGACAGCGGTGAGCTATGGCGCAATGCCGATCACCGTCAAAACGCCGGTTTGCCCGTTGGTGGTTTCGCCGCCACCACGGGGGCTGGAGGGTGTCTGGACCGTCGAAGGGCAGGGCGCTGACCTCAAGGTTTTATGCCGCGATGTGGCCGGAAAACTGCTCGGTTATGCCCTGACTGGCACGGCGGTGATGGAAAAACTCGCACTGAACAAAGAGCTTCCACCGCTGCTGGCGTAAATACCGGTCGTTCTGTCGGAATCACCCCGCTTTTGCCCCTACAAACGTCGCGCCGAGACTGGCGCGGCTCTTCCGTGCGTGCCATTCTCACTCCCGTCTGCCGCAGAGTAGAGCACCTGCGGCGCTTTGGGCGCTGTTCCAACGAGAACAGCACGGACATAACAACAAAAAACCGTCAAAGGGGCTTCACTAATGCGTAAACCAGAACTCGCCGCCGCCATCGCGGAAAAAGCAGATCTCACCAAAGAGCAGGCCAACCGAGTACTCAACGCCGTTCTCGAAGAAATCACCGGCGCTCTGCACCGCAAGGACAGCGTGACGCTGGTAGGCTTCGGCACCTTCCTGCAACGCCACCGCGGAGCCCGCACCGGCAAAAACCCGCAAACCGGTGAGCCAGTGAAAATCAAGGCCAGCAACACCGTTGCATTCAAGCCAGGCAAATCGTTGAAAGACAGCGTTAATCCGTAACACCGACCGACTTCCCGCGTAGCGCGGGAGCGGAATAAAAAATGGGCACGCCAACTGGGTTGGGTGCCCATTTTTTTGTGGGTGCGAAGGTCATGCTGGTCGCCCACGGATCAGACAACACATGACCCTTGTAGGAGCCGGATTGCTGGCGATAGCGGCTTACCAATCAACATTGAAGTCGCCTGACACACCGCCATCGCCAGCAAGCCGGCTCCTACAGGTCAATCGACGCGGAGTTGTTGCTTGGCGAAAATCGCCGCCATCTCCGGTTCATCCAGATGATCCAGCGCCCGCTCCACCAACAAATGCACGCCGTCGGCCATGCGGCTGAGCGCCAGGGCTACCGAGCGGCGTGAGCCGTCCACATCGTCGGCAAGGTCGGCGGCGATGGCGCTGATGGACAGCAGGTCTTCCGAGGCGTTGGCGAGGAGGGCTTCAGTGTTGATGCCGGGGCAGACAGCGAAGAGCTGGCCGTTGCGTTTCGGTGGTTTGGGTTCGGTTGGCGGGAAGTGATGGTCGAGGGCGCGTTCGGCGGCTTCGTTGAGTTTGTTTGAGTCGGGGCTTTCGTATGGGGAGATTGGGTCGGTGTCTGGCGGGTTGGGAGTTACCTTGAACATGATCTTCAATTCCTTGAGTGATGCCGACACCACTTCGCCGACTAAACGAAGGGGTGGCAGCTGTACGCAGGTTAGTCGGACCGGGGAATTGAAGAAGCCGGCGCACCCGAAGGTGCCCTACGCACAGCCACCATCAAACTCAGGTACGAATACCTGTCTGACGGATGCTCGTGCATCTTCAATTACCAGCGAGCGACTAAACCCGATCACTGATGAGCAGTGACACGAACCAAGTTACCGACCAGCCCCAAGGCGCACAAGCCGGCGGATTCTGGCGTAGCCGTAGGCAACGACGCAAGGTGTTGTAGCTTGCAGGACGTAACCTTGAGGTGTTTTAAACAAGCGCTGTTGAATGGTGTTTAACCATCGGAAATGTTGGCATTCCTTACCAGCTTCCATAGGGGATTCCGAACTTCTCTATGTAAACCTTGGATGTTTCGGACAAGGGTCGATACTTGCCACCGGATTCTCCTCCATAGGGACCCCTTGGGTTAATGGTTCCTTCGACTCGACCTATCTCAACCGACTTCAAGCAGGGGCCTCCCAACCAGACCTTGGCAATACCGCCCGGAGCCAGACCAATACCAATGTCGTCGCGGTAGTCGGTGATCCACTTACCGTCAGCCCTGCAAAAGGCCTTTTGGGGTTTGCGCATGATCTCCCGTGCTGATTCGGGAATGACGATGTAAGCCTCGTAGGTTTGTGGTTCTGCCAACGACTGCCAGCGCACGTAGATCAATTGTGGTAGATCGGCACCCGTGACATGGCGACCTTTTCCACTCCCGTTACTGCTGACCCAACCTCTGGCAATACCCCGATTATTTGGAGGTTTTGGCACAGAGGCGATACCACCTCCTGCACCTCGGAATACCCGCTCCCTTATATCCACCACGTCTGCAGTTTCAATCCATACCTCCATGTAAGCCGGCGCTGAAAACCCCAGGAACCAAGGCAATTTCCTTTCCGGTTGTGCGAAGCTTTGCGAGCTGAAAGCCAACAGCAATCCAACCAACAGGCCGGTGTATTTCTTGATTGGCTTGGCCGGTTTGATGATCGGCGAGGCCTCGAGGTAGTGGTTACCAAGAGCCATAAGGAATTCCGAACTTCTCAATGTACGCTTTGGACTCCGGCTCCAAAGGCAGAGCATAACGACCTTCATTTTTTCCCTGAGAGGGACCTTGTGAATTGACGTTGCCCACAACCCGAAGAATTTCGACCGCCTTCAAGCAAGGGCCGCCCAGCCAGACCTTGGCAATACCGCCCGGCGCCAGACCAATGCCAATGTCGTCGCGGTAGTCGGTGATCCGTTTACCGTCAGCCCGGCAGAAGGCTTTTTCAGGTCGGCGCATGATTTCCCGAGCGGATTCGGGGATAACGATATAGGCCTCGTAAGTTTGTGGTTCTGCCAGCGATTGCCAACGCACGTAGATTAACCTTGGTAGATCGGCTCCCGTGACATGGCGCCCTTTCCCTCCGCCGTTGCTACTGGCCCACCCTCTGGCAATGCCTTGATTGTTTGGTGGCCTTGGAACAGAGGCGATACCCCCTCCTGCACCTCGGAATACCCTCTCTTGGATATCCACCACGTCTGCAGTTTCAATCCAGACTTCCATATAAGCCGGTGCTGAAAAACCCAAGAACCAAGGTAATTCCTTACCGGTTTGGGCGAAGCTCTGCGAGTCACCAGTAAAAAGCAGCCCGAACAGTAAGCTGGTGCATTTGACGAAAAGACAGGAGAAATTATTCATTGGGGTGCACCACTCGCTTGTTGTCTCGAGCCGGTCGGTTGATGAAAAGAACGCTCATATCGCTGCTATTGAGATCTTTGGCTGCGTTCCAGCTAGCGGAGATGTGGATGTAGCGACTGCGTAGCAATGCTCGTTCTTGGTGGGTTAATCCCTCGACCGTTGTTTCGCCAAGGGCATACGCCTGCAGCTTTTTGTGGATAGGCTCCAGTTCATCGGGTAATCGCAGGGTTGGAATATCGGGGATTAGCTTGAATGGCACATCGTGCCTGACCGCCAGCTCACGCATGATCCGTAAATACACAAGCGACAGTTCGCCTCGGACCGAGCGCTCAATTGCGGCAGTTGCAAAAACCTTCTTCTGTTGTTCGACATTGGTTCCAGCTGGCCCTTTTGAGTAAGGCAGCGGTGTTTCCCAATACGCCACTTTGACTTTGTTACGAGGCCCTTCGAATTCGATGACGCCTTTTCCATACCAAGCGAATGCCTCTTTTTCGGCGCAAAGGTAGGCCTCAGTGCGAGTTGCGTCCGTGCTCTCGCTCACGGTGCTTGTTAAGGGTTTACCCAGCAGCAGCTTTTCTTGGGCTATTGGCAAATAACCACCGCCGAGGTCTGAGTGCACACCGGGTAAAATCAGGTCTGTATCACCGAGGCTGTTGAGGGCGAAATTTTCACGGATTTCGTCTCGCGCGACCAAGTGCACAACCTTATTGGCACAGTCGTCCGGGAGTCTGAGATTGAGAAAAGGGTTTCTGCTGTTGGCACCAGTGAAGTCAAGCACCCAAGGGTTGGCGATGGACGCAACAGTATCGAACAGGCCAATGAAGTTGATGGTGACATCAGTTTTGACGCGCCAGTTGAAGTTGCTGGACAACATCGGAGAGCCAGTCGGCAGTGATTTCGCAAGAGCGTTTTGCTCGCCCTTGAGGACTTCATTTGCAAAGTGTCGTGCGGCGGCTGCACCTCGGCTAAAACCGAAAATATCGAATTCAATCCGATCAATCTTCACCCCCGGATTCTTTTCATCCAATCGGCGTAACTGTTCCATGATAAGCGCCGGACTCTGCTCAACCCGGGCAGCTACCCCTGTTTCGCCCCGCCCCGTTGCTTGGGAGTAGCGTGAGTCTTCACCACCGCTCGTGGTCCCGATGCCCTCAACATAAACGGCGATTGAGGTCTTCGTTACTTCTGGCGAAAGCGTTTCGTCCACTCGGTCTTCATAGAGTTTGTAAAGCCGGACAATATTGCTCACATCATTCCCATAACTATTGTCCGGCGAGCTCCCATTGCCGTCATACCCATAAGCCGCGCAATACTTCTGTACCTCCTCGGCAGCCTCCTCCAATTTGGCGTCCGGCGCATAACACGCTGCCACGGTCTCACTGTTGGCTTTGTTGTTACCCGTGCCATCGAAGAACACTCCGATTCGCAAAGTAATCCCTTCTTCTTCAACCTCTTCCTCTTCTTCCTCCAGCTCATCCTCTTCCTGCGGCTCAGGCACAACCGCCGCCAACAACCCCGCCACCGTCCCCGGCAACAGCGCATGCGCCGCCAACCCCACCACCGGCGAACCACCGACCTCAACCTCGCTACTGCTGAACACCCCACCCGCATCGATCACGACATGGTGACCACCCGCCTTCAACGTAATGCTGGCGCCCGCGTCCAGTACCAGATTGGCCCCCGCCTTGATATGAACGTGCTCACCGGCCTCAACCACCAACGCTTCGCCAATCTGGTTGTGGCTGCTCCCGGCAACCTGCAAATAGTCACTGGCCTTCAGGTGAACCTTGCGATCCGCCGTAACCGTGCGATGTTCTTCAGCGCCGAGCACCGAAATGCTGTCGCCCTTGATGGTTTCCCGACGCTCGTTGCCCACGTCCAATCGGCTGTCGTTCCCGACCTTCTGCTCCATATCCCGCTGGGCACGCAGGTAGATCAACTCCTGCCCGGCGCGGTCTTCAATCGACAGTTCGTTGTAGCCGCCGTTATGCGGAGAGCTATGGCTACGCAGCACGGTTCTGGTTTTGTGCTCGGGTAAGGGGTAGGGCGCCGGAGTGACCTTGTTGATCAGGCAACCGGTGATCAGCGGGTCGTCAGGATTGCCTTCGAGGTAGGTGACGAGGACTTCCATGCCGATACGCGGAATGATCACCGCGCCGAAATGATCCCCCGCCCAACTGGACGCCACCCGTAGCCAACAACTGCTTTTTTCGCTGTTGTGCTCAGCGCGGTCCCAATGGAATTCCACTTTGACGCGACCGTATTCGTCGCAGTAGATCTCTTCACCGACAGGCCCGGTGACGCGCGCGGTCTGGCAGACCAGGGCAGGTCGTGGTGCCGGCAGTGGTGGCCGATAAAACACGTCCCAGGGAATTGCGCTGAAACTATTGCGGTAGCCCTGAGTAAAACCATCTCCAGGTTTGGGGGCCGACTCTTCTAGCACTTGGGGCTGTTTTCCGGAGTGGGTCACACTGAGCAACAGCCATAGATCGTTGTACGTTTCACGTGGGTGATCCGTCAGGCTGAAAAAGTGGCCGCTGCGCAGGCACGGCTGATCGCTTTTGCCCTCCGCCAATTGATAGTCGGCGCGGTGCCGCTCCAGTGCTTGCCGAGCGAGTTGTTTGCCGTGTTTTTCACTCTCGAAAAATTGCGGATAACGATAGTCTTCAAGCTCTGGGCTGAACTCGGCGATGACGCGACTTTCCAGCAGCGCGCTCGGGCGCTTCGGGTCGTAGTGTCGGCGAGTGACTTTGCTGGGGCGAGTGCTGTAACGCATGGAAAACTGGCTGACGACCGGATGCTCCGCCACCATGCCGGCGTCTTGCAGATAAGGCGTTTCACTCAATTTTGGAAAGGCGGTCTGGTCATCGGTGAAGACCAGCACGTGACCTTCCCGGGAATGCTGGTGATGCCAGGCAATGCCATCCTCGGCGCACAGCCGCTGGACGAACTCGAAATCACTTTCCCGGTATTGAGTGCAGTGCCGGCGCTCGGGGCTCGTTCTGACGTGGAAGGTCACCGCATCGGCCTGGATGCCATGCCCCTTCAGTACCTGAGCGATGATCTGAGGCGCCGTTTTGTTCTGGAAAATCCGCTGATCATGGCTGAACTGCAAGTCGTGCAGTACCGGTACCAGGTTCATGCGATAGCGCGTCAGGCGTTTGCCGGCATCGCCCACGGACACCCCGTCGATATGGCCATGAATGCCTTCGCCGTTAAAGCCGAATTGGAGAAATGCAGGTTGGTTGAGCAAGCTCTCCAGATCGAAATCCGGGTATTCGCTGACCAGATCGACGCTGATTGAGTACAGCGCGCTGATGGTTTCAGTGCCTTCAAATGCCAGCACTTTAAAATCGTTGCGAACCCCCGGGATCGTAAGGGTGAATTGCGCGGCATTAGCCGGTGCAAACATGCGCTTATCCTTTTGCTTTTTTAGCTCGTCCTTAAGCTGAGAGAGAAAGAGATCGCGACGACCGAACCGTGCGTGGCCGAATTAAGTCGCCAAAATGCCGGGCACGCTAACAACGCATCCAAAGTATTGATGTAGGAGGGATCCTGAAGCGGGGTATGAAATTTCCGTGATACCGAAAGTTCCATTCTGGAACTTTGCGTTAATTATAAGGTGCCATCATATTGATGGCACTTTTTTGATCGGCTGTTGTCACTCATCGATTTATTCATTGCGATCGGTAACATTTCAGAAGGCTCCTACATTCTTCCATTTATATTTTTGGCATGCTTCACGTCCGCCTCAGCGAGTGCATGGGCAATGAATACGGGATTTATTCAGGGCGAGAAGCTGGATGGCTCTATCTCAAGGGTTTCCGGCCTGGTGGCAGAACAATAAACAGTTGAACCGATCTCAGGGATTCCCTTGCTACATATAGGGAGATCTCCTACGGACAATAAACACACTTCGTCTTATTGTTTAATCAGATGCTTGCTAGTGGCCATCATCGTGAGTACGATGCGCCCACTTTGTAAGAGCACGATCTCAATTGGATGAGACTCATCGCAGCTCTTTGATACTGTCCCTCGCCGTTGAAACTCCAATGGGCGTATGACCGTAATCCAAACTAAAGGCCATGGATGTCCTACTCAAGCAAACTTTCCGCTCATTACCTCGACCTCGCAAAAGCCTCTGTTTCCAAAGAGAATTTCGCGGGTGAGGATGTTCGCTTTTCAAGCGAATATGAAGCACTGGAAAGCGAGCTGGCCAAAGCCTCTTCCATGCACGAAAGCGGTCAGATCGACTGGCTGAAAATCCGTGAAAGCAGCGAAAATCTGCTGCGCACCCAATCCAAGGATTTGCGCGTCGGCGCCTGGTTGACCTGGGCGCTGTATCAGCGCGAATCCTTTCAAGGCCTGCTCGCCGGCCTCGGTTTGCTGCACTACCTGTGCGAAAGCCACTGGGCCGAAGTCCACCCGAACAAGGCCCGTACGCGCTCCGCCGCGATCAGTTGGCTGGTGCCGCGTCTTGAGCAGGTGCTGACTGAAAACATTGCGATCAAAGAGCAGTTGCCGATGTTCCGCCGTCTGGTGGAGCACCTTGAAGGCCTCGATGCCGCGTGCACCGAGCACTTGGGTGATGACGCGCCGTTGCTGCTACCGATCTCCCGCCGCCTGAAAAACATGGTGCAACGCGCCGCCGACAACCAGCCGGAGCCCGGCGTGGTCGGTGCTGCCGTGGCTCAGGTCAAACAGGCCGCCACGCAGCTGTTCACCCCCGGCGCACCGATCGATAACGAAAAAGAAGCCCACAAGGCCCTGCGCGCCCAGCAGGAAAACGCCCGTCCGTTATGCGCCTGGTGGCTCAAGCAGAAAGCCACTGACCTGCGCGCCTTGCGCCTCAATCGCACGTTGCTGTGGCTGCCCATCGACGCCGTCCCCGAACGCAACGCTGAACAGATCACCGTGCTGCGTGGCTTGCCCGCCGACAAGCTCAAGGCCTATCAGGACCGTTACGACCAGGGTAAATACGCCGACCTGTTGGTGGAACTGGAGGCGAGCCTGGCGAAGGCGCCGTTCTGGTTCGATGGCCAGCGAATGGTCTGGGAATGTCTCCAGGCATTGAACGCCGACATGGCAATGCGCGAAGTGGAAATCCACTTCGCGCTTTTGGTTCAGCGCCTGCCTGGCATCGTCGAATTGCGCTTCCATGACGGCGCTCCGTTTGCCGATCCGGCCACCCGCGCCTGGATCAGCGCCAACGTCATGCCACACCTGCAAAGCGCCAGTGCGCCGCGCAAAGTCGAAGTCGCCGACACCCAGCCAGCCTGGGAACTGGCGCTCGAAGAAGTCCTGCCGATTCTGCGCAAGGACGGCCTCAAGGCCGCCGTGCAAATCCTCAAGCAGGGCCTGCAAAGTGCCCACGGCGGACGCGTGAGGTTCTTCTGGCAGTTCGCCCTCGCGCGGCTGTGCTTCATGGCCAAAAAGTACGAACTGGCCAAGACCCAACTCGAAACCCTCGACCAAACATTACAGGACTCAGGCCTGAACGCCTGGGAGCCCGATCTTGCGCTGGAAGTGCTGCATTTACTGCATAGCTGCTGCGAGTTGTTGCCGCAGAACCATGCCGTACGTGAACGCAAGGAAGAGATTTATCGCAGGCTGTGCCACCTCGACCTCGAAGTGGTACTCGAATAGGCCCCAGGGCCACAACCGCAAGGAGAAAAGCCATGGCCAAAGAAGGCTCGGTAGCCCCCAAGGAACGCATCAACGTCACCTTCAAACCTGCCACCGGTGGTGCTCAGGAAGAGATCGAACTGCCGTTGAAACTACTGGCAATCGGTGACTACACCCACCGCAAGGACGAACGCAAAGTCGAAGATCGCAAGCCGATCAGCATCGACAAAATGACCTTCGACGAAGTGCTGGCCAAGCAAGAGCTGCAGCTGACACTGAGCGTACCGAACCGTCTTCAGGAAGAAAGCGACACTGAAGAACTGGCCGTGAAACTGCGCGTCAACTCGATGAAGGACTTCAACCCGGCCTCGCTGGTCGAGCAAGTGCCCGAGCTGAAAAAACTGATGGAACTGCGCGACGCGCTGGTGGCCCTCAAAGGCCCGCTGGGTAACGCGCCTGCGTTCCGCAAAGCCATCGAAGGCGTACTCGCCGACGACGAATCCCGCGGTCGCGTACTGGGTGAGCTGGGCCTGAACGCCGCCGCCCAGGACGCCGCGCTCTAAGACGTCTGAGCCCTCCATCAGCCAAGGAAGCCAACATGAGCACAAGTGCAGCGCAGCAAAAGAGTAAAGAGAGCGGCGAATACAGCATTCTCGACAGCATCATCGCCGAAACCCGCCTGACCCCGGACGACGAAGCCTACGACATTGCCAAGCGCGGTGTGTCGGCCTTCATCGAAGAGCTGCTCAAGCCGCAGAACAATGGTGAGCCGGTCAAGAAAGCCATGGTTGACCGCATGATCGCCGAGATCGATGCCAAGCTCAGCCGTCAGATGGACGAAATCCTCCACCACCCGGACTTCCAGTCCCTGGAATCGTCGTGGCGTGGTCTGCAGTTGCTGGTCGACCGCACCAACTTCCGCGAAAACATCAAGATCGAAATCCTCAACGTCTCCAAAGAAGACCTGCTGGACGATTTCGAAGATTCGCCGGAAGTGATGCAGGCTGGCCTGTACAAGCACATCTACACCGCTGAATACGGCCAGTTCGGTGGTCAGCCTGTGGGCGCGATCATCGCCAACTACTTCATGTCCCCAAGCTCGCCGGACGTGAAACTGATGCAGTACGTGTCCAGCGTCGCCTGCATGTCCCACGCGCCGTTCATTGCCGCGGCGGGCCCGAAATTCTTTGGCCTGGAAAGCTTCACCGGCCTGCCGGACCTCAAGGATCTGAAAGATCACTTCGAAGGCCCGCAATTCGCCAAATGGCAGAGCTTCCGCCAGTCGGAAGACTCCCGTTACGTTGGCCTGACCGTGCCGCGTTTCCTGCTGCGTAACCCGTACGACCCGGAAGAAAACCCGGTCAAATCGTTCGTGTACAAGGAAACCGTCGCCAACAGCCACGAGCACTACCTGTGGGGCAACACTGCCTACGCGTTCGGCACCAAGCTGACCGACAGCTTCGCCAAATTCCGCTGGTGCCCGAACATCATCGGCCCGCAAAGCGGTGGCGCGGTTGAAGACCTGCCGTTGCACCACTTCGAAAGCATGGGCGAAATCGAAACCAAGATTCCTACCGAGGTTCTGGTTAGCGACCGTCGTGAATACGAACTGGCTGAGGAAGGCTTCATCTCCCTGACCATGCGCAAAGGTTCCGACAACGCGGCGTTCTTCTCCGCGAGCTCGGTGCAGAAGCCGAAGTTCTTCGGCATCAGCGCAGAAGGCAAGGCGGCAGAGCTGAACTACAAGCTCGGCACCCAACTGCCGTACATGATGATCGTCAACCGCCTGGCTCACTACTTGAAAGTGCTGCAGCGCGAGCAACTCGGTTCGTGGAAAGAACGCACCGACCTCGAGCTGGAACTGAACAAGTGGATCCGCCAGTACGTGGCCGACCAGGAAAACCCGAGCGCCGAAGTCCGTGGCCGTCGTCCACTGCGCGCTGCCCAGATCATCGTCAGCGATGTCGAAGGCGAGCCTGGCTGGTACCGCGTCAGCCTGAACGTGCGCCCGCACTTCAAGTACATGGGTGCCGATTTCACCCTGTCGCTGGTTGGCAAGCTGGACAAAGAGTAAGCGGAGCCTAACTCATGACTGGATACGGCAGCCTTTTCGAACGCCTGGGTGGCGACGCGGACAAACGCGTCGGCTGGAGCCGCGAGGTCTCCGCCATGGCGTCCGTGGCTGCCCATCTGGCCAAGATGCTCAGCACCCGTGCGGGCAGCGTGCAAACGCTGTCCGACTACGGGCTACCCGATCTCAATGACATGCGTCTGAGCCTGCACGACTCCCTGAGTCAGGCCCGTCTGGCCATCGAAAATTTCATCGAAGCCTACGAGCCACGCCTGAGCGACGTGCGTGTCATCTCCCTGCCGCGTGACCACGATCAGCTTCGCCTGTCCTTCAGCATCGAAGGCCTGCTGGAAGTTGATGGTTTCAAACGTCAGGTCAGTTTCGCCGCGCGCCTGGATGGCAGCGGTCAAGTGAAGGTCAACTAAGGAGATTCGTATGTCCGGCAAACCCGCAGCACGCGTCACCGACCCCACCGCTTGCCCGCTCCCCGGCCACGGCACCAACCCGATCGCCGCCGGTTCCGGCGATGTGTTCTTCGACGGCCTCGCGGCCGCCCGCCAAGGCGATGCCTCGGCGTGTGGTGGTGCGATGTCGGGAGGGTTGGCGACGACGGTTTTGATCAACGGGAAAGCGGCTGCGACGGTGGATTCCGTTGGGACGCATGGCAACAAAGTTACGGCCGGGTCCGGGACGGTGATTATCGGGAATTCGCATTCGCCGGTGCCGTTTGTGGCGCCGTTGCCTGTGATTATCCCCGGAATATTCAATCGTGTTTTTGCCTTTAAAACTGCCAGTGGGAAAACGGTCGAGGGACTGAATTACAAAATAGTTTCCGAAAGTGGAATCGAGAAGTTTGGCACCGCGGTAACTGGAACGTCTGCCTGTTTCTCTACGGGGCAGAAACCTGAGTCCGTCTCGATTTTTGTGACTTCGGAGTAATATATCTTGGAAACGATTGTTGAAATTGGCGGCGTGCCTTATACCTTTGTTACCGAAGACGGTGCTACCGCATTGAGGCTTGATGATAAGACGACCGCCAGCAACGATACGGATCTGGGGACTTTGAATCTCCCTGAAGTTTGGTTGGTGACTCGCTCTAATGGCGTACCTCTATTCGCTGTAAAACCAGATATCTGTGATAAGCCTTTTCGGATCCTAAGCGCTGAAAAGTTATACGCCGAGAAGATTCAATGGTTTGAACCATTGGCCGGCTTTTATCGCGAGCGTTTATGGGTAAACCCCGAAAGTAATGTAGAAGGGTCGGAAGTGTATGGAGCTTATCGACAGCATACATGGCAATCGATTATTGATTTTGCAATCGTGGACAGGCCATCGCTTGTTTACTATAAAAATCTTCCCGGAGATTGGAAAAAACAACCTGAAGGTGGTGCCAAGTATCTTCTTTGTCTCGTTGAAGGGGATCCTTACTGGACAGATGGACTGGGGCAAATTCCATTCGCAGTGGATACCTTCCGAAAGTATTGGGAGGAAACCCACGAGGTTGATTCCGCGATCAGGAAGACTGGCCAAACCGGCCTGGACTGGGCAGACGGAACGCTCGGCGGCAGCGACGATGGCAGTAAGAATGTCTATGACAACTTCATAATCATCAGGGCCTGTTTGTGGACTTCTGAGAACTTTGAACTGGTGCTCGAGAAAAGAGCCATGAGCGGTCAAAGATTCGGGATTGGCGGTGCGACAGTCGCAAGTACAGTGTTCAAACCAGCCTCTAATGTAAGGCTCAAGACGTCGATTGACGCAGGCCTGTTGGCGAAATACAAAACATGGGAAGCGTGATTTTGAAAGTTCTCGTTGGTGCCGTTATTTACCTGCTTGTCGGCGTCTTGTATTTCTATGTGCACGATATTGGTGTTGTTTATTACAAGTCGCATGTGGGCTTTACAGACAGGGGGCCTGCAATAGGTGGCACCGCAGAGCTGACATTTTATTTTTTTATTTTTGCCAACCTTATAGTTTTCTTTATGCCAAAGGTCATGTTGAAGTTGCTGGTGATAGCAGTAATGCTGAGTGTTGTGTTGTTTTATTTCCTGCCAGACAACCCGGTGCGAGCATTTGCCTATGGTGGTCTCACTACCAGTATGAGCGTATTGGCGTTTGTGCTGCGTTTGACAATTAACCGATGGCTCTCTCGAAACTCTTACGGAAGAGTCACGAGATGACACGTCTCTTGCGTCCCCAGCCGTTCGCCCGGACGGTGTCGAAATGATCTGGTTACAGCGATTCCTCATGGCAATGGGTGTGCTCGCCAGCGTGGTGTTGGTGGTGATCGTTTCCTACATGGACTTTTCGAAAGATGAGCCTCGCGTTTTGAGCGAGTACCCAAATGCGAAATGGCGTGGTGGTGCCGATGGTGGCCAGTTCGTAGACATCAGCAAATCTGAACCGCCCTATTATTTCGTGCAGGTCCGCAATGATGACGGGTCATTGTGGGATCAGGGTTGGCTGAAGTTCGGAGATCAAAACAGCCAGCCATTGACTGCCGACAGTGTGATGTTCTTCGCCGGCGAAGGCGTTATTTACCTTCAGCAAAGCCAGGTACTGAGCGCCGATAAAGCCTGGGCCGGAGTTGCACATGAATAGCCGTCGCGTCATTGGTCTGGCCGTGCATGCACTGGTCTGTGTGATTTATATCGTCATGAATGGCTATGCCGTTCCCGCCTATAAACAACTGGTCGGCGGGCTGACCTCGCGCGGTGTTGCCATCGGCATGGCGATGTACCTGATTTTCTATTTTTTCGTTCTCCTGAATTTGGTTCTGGTCTTCATCCAGCGCCAGGCCATCCAGTTTGGCCTGGTGATTTTGATGATGCTGGCGATTCTGTTTTATCTGCTGCCGCAGTATCCCATCCGTGGTTTGGCCTATTGCGCACTTACGGGTGGCTTGACGGTTTGCGCCATCCTGCTGACCAACGCCATCGACACTGCCTACACCCGCTGGCGCAGGCACACGGAGGTGAAAACGTTGGTGGTTCACAACCGTCGAGCAACGCCGCGTCTGCTGCTGATTACGGCGCTGATCAGCGTGTGCGTTTGCACCGTTGTGCTTGGGTTGAAAATTTTCGGTGGCGTAACGGCGCAGGTCTTGGCGCGACACTCGAGCGAGTCGGGCGAGTGCTATCTCGTCACATACGCGCCCGGCTATCACAAGCTGGGATTGATCGGACAAGTGTTCGGGTTGTTCAGCAGCGAGTACTTTTTTCGGGTGTACACCACGGACGGAGCGCTGCTCGAATCGTCCGAATGGGATTTTCGGGTGACTGAAATTTTTGCGGTTGCTCCCGAGTTCAACGGCTCGACAGTGTTGTATCCCGGTACGCAAGGCTACGAAGACTGGTGGGTGCCGGAATGCGCCTGATCGCCAGAAGTCCTCGCATAAAAAACGCACATGGTGCGCGCCATGACGCAATTGATGCGCGTGTCTTCGAGGATGGGGGCCTGCCCGTGATCGGCGTATCGAACGAGATGCCCATTCTTAGCCGCGCGCAACTGTGTTTCTTCATGGCTGCATTGTGGTGGCCATTGCTGGCGGTACTGGCGATTTCTTCCTATGACCTGTGGATTGGCGAGTATTCGACGTTCGATTCATCCCACATCTATTGGGATTACTTGTTGTGGTGGGGCGTTCCTGGGTTGTTGGGGTTTTCGTTGTGGATGTCCCGGGGCGCCAAGAACCGAAACGAGCAACAAGCGCTTCGGATGGTTTGGCTCGCGCCTTTGAAATTCATCCCCTTTTACGCCGTGCCATGGATGGTTTATGGCCTGGGGTGTGTGGTCGCCTGGCCGTGTACTGAGGCTTACATGGCGTACGGCTGGACCATGCTGGTGCCGTTCCTCCTGATTGCCGGTTATGTCTGTGCCGGTCTGACAGTCGCGCTCTACAGGACAGTTTTTTCATGAGATTCAATACCAGGCAGGTACCCCGTGTCCTTTAACCACTACTACCAAAGCGAACTCACCGCACTTCGCCAGTTAGGTCGTCGATTCGCCGAGCGTAGCCCGGCGTTGGCGCCTTTCCTCGGTCAGGCCGGGCGGGATCCGGACGTGGAGCGGTTGCTGGAGGGTTTTGCGTTTCTGACCGGCCGCCTGCGTCAGAAGCTCGATGACGAACTGCCGGAACTCAGCCATTCCCTGATGCACCTGCTGTGGCCCAACTACATGCGGCCGCTGCCGGCGTTCAGCATTTTGCAGTTCGACCCGTTGAAGCGTTCGGGTCCTGCGTTGAGGGTCGAGCGCGACACGCCGATCGAGAGTGTGCCGATCGATGACGTGCGTTGCCGCTTCCGCACCTGCTACCCGACCGAGGTCTTGCCGCTGGATCTGGCCGCGCTGAATTACTCGGTGAAGGGCGACGGTTCGCTGCTCAGCCTGCGTCTGGAGATGAGCGCAGATGGTCATTTGGGCGAGCTGGAGTTGAGTCGCCTGCGTCTGCACTTCGCCGGTGAGCGCTACATCAGCCAGATGCTGTACCTGAGTCTGCTGCGCAACCTGGAAGGCATCGAGCTGATCCCGCTGGACGGCGCCGGCAAGCCCATCAACGGTGTCAACGGCACGCCGATGGCGTTCAAGATGCCCGGCGACCGCGTGCAGCCGGTGGGTTTTGCCGAAGAAGAAGCGTTGATCCCGTATCCGCTGAACACCTTCCGTGGCTACCGTTACTTGCAGGAATACTTCGCCTTCCAGGACAAATTCCTCTTCGTTGATATCAACGGTCTGGACCTGCTGAAAGCCTTGCCGGAAGACACGCTCAAGCAAATGCGCGGCCTCGAATTGCGCTTCGATATTCGCAAGAGCGGCATCATGCGCATGCGTCCGACGCTGGACAACGTGAAGCTCTACTGCACGCCCATCGTCAACCTGTTCAAGCACGACGCACTGCCGATCCGCCTCGATGGCAAGCAAGACGAATACCTGCTGCTGCCGGCCGAATTCGATCTGCAAAACTGCGGCGTGTTCTCGGTGGAAACCGTGACCGGCTGGAAGCCCGGCGGCCTCGGTTATCAGGAGTACGTGCCGTTCGAATCCTTCGAGCACGACCCGAGTTTCGACGTGCCCAACAGCCGTCCGCATTACAGCATTCGCCAGCGTTCGTCCCTGTTGCACGACGGCCTCGACACCTACCTGAGCTTCGGCATTCGCCACACTGAAGCTCACGAAACCCTGTCGATCGAGCTGATGTGCACCAACCAGAATTTGCCGCGCAAGCTCAAGCTCGGCGACATCAGGATGGCCTGCGAAGACACGCCGGAGTTCCTGAGTTTCCGCAACATCACCCCGGCCACGTCGAGCTTCGCGCCGCCGCTGAACCGCGACTTCCTCTGGAAGCTGATCAGCAACATGTCGCTTAACTATCTGTCGCTGGCCGACGTCAATGCGTTGAAGGTGATTCTCGAAACCTACGACTTGCCGCGCTATTACGACCAGCACGCGGAGAAAGTCAGCAAACGCCTGCTCGGCGGGCTCAAGTCGATCAAGCACCAGCATGTCGATCGACTGCACCGAGGGTTGCCGGTTCGCGGGTTGCGCACCGAGCTGACCATCGACCCGGAAGGGTATATCGGCGAGGGCGACCTGTTCGTGTTCGCTTCGGTTCTCAACGAGTTTTTCGCGCTTTACGCCAGTCTCAATTCGTACCACGAGCTGCGGGTAAAAAGCACACAGGGAGAGGTGTACCAATGGACACCACGTATGGGCCTTCAGCCGCTTCTTTAAGCGGACTGACCCGAGGAATACGCGAGTACTCGCTGTTTCAGGCCGTGCTGCTGGTGGTTGACCGGCTGCGCGAGGCCCACCCGCACCTGAGCGAAGACGACCTGTACGACCAGCTGGAATTCCAGGCCAACCCGAGCCTGGGTTTCCCCGGCAGCGACGTCGATCGCGTGGAGTTTTTCCACGAGCACGGGCAGATGCGCGCGCGCCTGCGTTTCAACCTGATCGGCCTGGTCGGCTCCGGTTCGCCGCTGCCGGCGTTCTACGGCGAGCAGGCGCTGGGCGACAGCGAAGACGGCAACCCGACCCGCCACTTCCTCGACCTGTTTCACCATCGTTTGCAGCGGCTGATGCTGCCGATCTGGCGCAAGTACCGCTACCGCGCCAGTTTCGAAAGTGGCGCCCTCGACCCGTTTTCGTCGCAGTTGTTTGCGCTGATCGGCCTCGGCGGCGAAGAGATCCGCAGGGCCCAGGAACTGAACTGGAAACGCCTGCTGCCGTACCTCGGTTTGCTTAGCTTGCGGGCGCATTCGGCGGCGCTGATCGAAGCGGTGCTGCGTTACTACTTCAAGCACGCCGAACTGACCATCGAGCAGTGCATCGAGCGCCGCGTCGAGATCCTCGACGAACAGCGCAATCGCCTGGGCCGTGCCAACAGCCTGCTCGGCGAAGACCTAGTGCTGGGCGAACACGTTCGCGACCGCAGCGGCAAATTCCGTATTCACATCCGCGAGCTCGACTGGCAACGCTTTCACGAATTCCTGCCGATCGGTTTCGGCTACCAGCCGCTGTGCGCGCTGGTGCGGTTCACCCTGCGTGACCCGCTCGATTACGACATTCGCCTGGTGTTGCGCCAGGAAGAAATCCGCGAACTGCGCATCGGTGAGCAGAACGCCTGTCGCCTGGGATGGACCAGTTGGCTCGGCCGCGAAAAAGCGGACGGCGTGGTGACCCTGGGCAGCAAAATTCATTAAGGACAGATGACCAATGATCAACGTAGACCTGCAACAACTTATCCAGGCGCTGGACGCCGAAACCCGCCGTGATCTGGAAAGTTCTGCCGAACGCTGCGTCGCCCGTGGCGGCAGCAAGATCCTCGTCGAAGACTTGCTGCTGGGCCTGCTGGAGCGCCCGCAAGGCCTGCTCGCACGCGCGCTGCAAGACGCCGAAGTGGATGCCGGCGAGCTGAGCGCCGCGTTGCAATCGCGGGTCGAGCACAGCGCCTCGCGCAATCCGGTGTTTGCCCCGGAACTGGTGCAGTGGCTGCAGGATGCGTTGCTGGTGGCCAACCTTGAACTGGGCCAGAGCCAGGTCGAGCAAGCCGCGTTGATCCTCGCGCTGCTGCGCAACCCGATGCGCTACGCGGGCAGCCGCTATCAGTCGTTGCTGGCCAAGCTGAACATCGAGCGCCTGAAAGAATTTGCCTTGTCGCAGAAAGAGCAACCGGCCACCGGCAAACCGGCCGTGCCGGGGGAGTCGCTGCTGGAGCGCTTCACCCACAACCTGACGCAACAGGCCCGCGACGGCAAACTCGACCCAGTGCTGTGCCGCGACGGCGCGATCCGGCAGATGGTCGACATCCTCGCCCGTCGCCGCAAGAACAATCCGATTGTGGTCGGTGAAGCCGGCGTCGGTAAAACCGCGATCGTCGAAGGCCTGGCGTCGCGCATTGCGGCTGGTGAAGTGCCGCAAGTGTTGAAAGGCGTGGAGCTGCTGTCGCTGGACATGGGCCTGTTGCAGGCCGGCGCCAGCGTCAAAGGTGAGTTCGAACGTCGCCTCAAAGGCGTGATCGACGAAGTCAAAGCGTCGCCGAAACCGATCATCCTGTTCATCGACGAAGCTCACACGCTGATCGGCGCGGGTGGCAACGCCGGCGGTTCCGATGCGGCCAACCTGCTCAAACCAGCCTTGGCCCGTGGCGAGTTGCGCACCATCGCCGCTACCACCTGGGCGGAGTACAAGAAGTACTTCGAAAAAGACCCGGCGCTGGCCCGTCGTTTCCAACCGGTGCAACTGCACGAACCGACCGTCAGCGAAGCGGTGACGATCCTCCGTGGCCTGGCTCAGGTTTACGAGAAGAGCCACGGCATCTACCTGCGCGATGACGCAGTGGTGGCGGCGGCCGAATTGTCCGCCCGTTACCTCGCGGGTCGTCAGTTGCCGGACAAAGCCGTCGACGTGCTCGACACTGCGTGCGCCCGCGTACGCATCAGCCTCGCCGCCGCGCCGGAAAGCCTTGAGCGCCTGCGTGGCGAACTAGCTGAAGGGGGCCGTCAGCGCCAGGCGTTGCGTCGTGATGCTGAAGCTGGTTTGCTGATCGATCACGAAGCGCTGGACGCTCTGGAAGATCGTCTGGCCGCTGCCGAAGATGAAATGGTCGCCCTCGAAACGCTGTGGACCGAGCAGAAAGAACTGGCCGAGCGCTTGCTGGATCTGCGTCAGCTACTGGCCAAGGCCCGCGAAGCGGCAGCCGTAGAGCCAATCGTTACGGTTGAAGAAGACGCCGAAGGCACCGTGATCGAAACGCTGGCGGTGGACGAAGCGCAAAGCGTCGAGACCCTGGAAGCCGCGCTCAACGAAACTCACAAAGCCCTGACCGAGCTGCAGGTCAAAGAACGCCTGGTGAGCTTCGAAGTCTGCCCGCGCCTGGTCGCCGAAGTGATCAGCGCCTGGACCGGCGTGCCATTGGCGCAACTGGCCCGCGAACACAACGCCAAGGTCGCCAGTTTCGCCACCGACCTGCGCACTCGCATCCGTGGTCAGGAACAAGCCGTTCACGCACTGGACCGCTCGATGCGCGCCACCGCTGCCGGCCTGAATAAACCGGATGCACCGGTCGGCGTGTTCCTGCTGGTCGGCCCGAGCGGCGTCGGCAAGACCGAAACCGCGCTGGCCCTCGCAGACTTGCTGTACGGCGGCGATCGTTTCATCACCACCATCAACATGTCCGAGTTCCAGGAGAAGCACACCGTCTCGCGCCTGATCGGTGCGCCGCCGGGTTACGTCGGTTACGGCGAGGGCGGCATGCTCACCGAAGCCGTGCGTCAAAAGCCGTACTCGGTCGTGCTGCTCGATGAAGTCGAGAAGGCCGACCCGGATGTGCTCAATCTGTTCTACCAAATCTTCGACAAAGGCGTGGCCAACGACGGCGAAGGACGCGAGATCGACTTCCGCAACACGCTGATCCTGATGACCTCGAACCTGGGCAGCGACCGCATCAGCGAACTCTGCGAAAACGGCGCGCGGCCGACTGCTGAAGTGCTCGAAGAAACCATTCGCCCGGTGCTGAGCAAACACTTCAAGCCGGCGCTGCTGGCGCGCATGCGTGTGGTGCCTTACTACCCGGTTGGCGGTCCGGTGCTGCGCGAGCTGATCGAAATCAAACTCGGTCGTCTGGGCGAGCGCCTGAACCGTCGTCAGCTGGATTTCAGCTACTCGCAAGACCTCGTCGATCACCTGGCCGAACGCTGCACCCAAAGCGACAGCGGTGCGCGTCTGATCGACCACTTGCTTGACCTGCACGTGCTGCCGCTGGTGGCTGACCGCTTGCTCGATGCGATGGCCACCGGGGAAAGCCTCAAGCGTGTCCACGCGACGCTCGACGGCGGTGCCAGCGTGACCTGCGAGTTCGCCTGAGGTGGGTGTGATGTTCACTCAAGTGCCGCAGCCGCTGGTGTATGCCGAAGCCTTGCTGGCGCAGTTCGCCAGCCTGTCGCGCGCGGCGGACGGCGCTGCGCTGCTGGGTGACTTCGTGCGCGGTGTGGCGGAGCTCAGCGGGTGCGAGTTGACGCAGCTGTATCTGCTGGACGCGACCCACACCTGTCTGGGGATGAACGCCGAGTGCCTCAACGGCATTCTGCAACCGCGTGAATCGGCGAGCCTGCCGGCGGATTACAACGGTGAGCAACTGCTGCAATTCGCCCTGTGCCAGAACCGTGTGGTGAGCCTCGGCGAACTGAGCGGCAGCCTGCACGAAACCAGTTTCCTGCCACCGCAGGCCACGCCCTGGCAGTCGCTGCTGTGCGTGCCGCTGGTCAATCAGCAGAAGGCTGTCGAAGGCTTGTTGCTGTGCGCCAGTCGCCGACACATCGACCTGCAAGGTTTCGCCGATTCCCTCGGTCAACTGGGTTCGTTTGTACTTGGCCAACTGCATTTGCTGCACCGTCTGCGCCAGCCGGCCGGTGATGCACGGCCGATGAAGGTCAGCGTCCCGAGTGCCAGTGGTTACGGCCTGATCGGCAAGAGCAAGGCGATGCGCGAAACCTATTCGCTGATCAGCAAAGTCCTGCACAGCCCTTACACCGTGCTGCTGCGCGGCGAAACCGGCACCGGCAAGGAAGTGGTCGCCCGCGCCATTCACGACTGTGGCCCGCGCCGGTCCCAGGCCTTCATCGTGCAGAACTGCGCGGCGTTCCCCGAGAACCTGCTGGAAAGCGAGCTGTTCGGCTACCGCAAAGGCGCGTTCACCGGTGCTGATCGCGATCGCGCCGGGCTGTTCGACGCGGCCAATGGCGGCACCTTGTTGCTCGATGAAATCGGCGACATGCCGTTGTCGCTGCAAGCCAAGTTATTGCGCGTGTTGCAGGAAGGCGAGATCCGCCCGCTGGGTTCCAACGACACCCACAAGATCGATGTACGCATCATCGCCGCGACGCACCGGGATTTGTCGGTGCTGGTGAGTGAAGGCAAATTCCGCGAGGACTTGTATTACCGCCTCGCGCAATTCCCGATCGAGTTGCCGGCCCTGCGTCAGCGCGAAGGCGACATCCTCGATCTGGCCCGGCATTTCGCCGACAAGGCGTGCTCGTTTTTGCAGCGCGACGCGGTGCGTTGGTCCGATGCGGCGCTGGATCACCTGTCCGGTTATGCCTTCCCCGGCAACGTGCGCGAACTCAAAGGCCTGGTCGAGCGTGCGGTGTTGCTGTGCGAGGGCGGCGAGTTGCTGGCCGAGCATTTCTCCCTGCGCATGGAAGCCATGCCGGAAGACAACAGCCTGAACCTGCGCGAACGCCTGGAGCAGGTCGAACGCAGCCTGCTGCTCGACTGCCTGCGCAAAAACGACGGCAACCAGACCCTCGCCGCCCGCGAACTCGGCCTGCCACGCCGCACGCTGCTGTACCGCCTCGGGCGCCTGAATATCAATTTGGGTGATTTCGATGGCTGATCTCGATTTCTGCCACCCAATCACCTTGGTTGGAATACCCCCTGTGGCCAGCGAATTCCCTGTGGCGAGGGAGCTTGCTCCCGCTGGGCTGCGCAGCAGCCCAAAAACCATGCGCCGCGGTGCATCAGTCAAACCGCATCTGCTGATTCACGACTGCTTCGCAGCCGAGCGGGAGCAAGCTCCCTCGCCACAGAGGATCTGCTCTCAACCCTGGATTAGAGCCATCCAATCAACCTCATTCGCTTCTGACAGCGCCGCCCAACCAGGCCGGCGCTTTGTGCTTTGTCTACCCCTGGAGACCCTCTGATGTCTGTTCGTCACTGGCAAGCCGTCCTGCTGACCCTCGTCGTTCTATGCGGCCTCGGCGGCTGCAGCGGCAATTACAAATTCAACGACAACACCTATCGCCCATTGGGTGATCCGCAGGCGGTCAATCGCGGCAAGTGACCGCAAGGAGTATCACCATGGAACTGGTTTTCGAAATGCTCAACACCAAGCAGTTCGTGCCAACGGAGCTGTGCCAGAAGACCTTCAAGCAGGCCGGTGGCGTGATTGGCCGGGGCGAGGATTGCGACTGGATCATCCCCGACCGCAAACGTCATCTGTCCAATCACCATGTGGACATCAGCTTTCGCGAAGGCACGTTCTTCCTGACCGACACCAGCAGCAACGGTGTCCAGGATGGCGAAAGCGGCGCACGCCTGCGCAAGGGCGAACCGATGCGCATCGAGCATGGCAGCACCTACGTGCTGGGTGATTTCGAGATCCGCGCGCGGCTGGTGCGCGACCCGGCGACTTTCGACGTGGAAGTCGGTCGCCCGCAAGCCGCAGGCAGCATCATTCCGGACGACGCGTTCCTCGACCTCGATCCGCTGAACGCCCTTGATCAGCAAGAGCGCGTGTACTCGGAAATCGACGAACTGATCTCCCCGAGCACCACTATCGAGGACACCCGTCAGCGCGCCGACTATGCGCGCATTGACATGGAAAGCCTGATGGTGCCGGAGCTGATCGACGCCCCGGCCGAACCTGCGCCAGCCCCGGTGCCGAAAGCGCGTGAGCGTCAAAGCGAAGGTTTCTGGGAGCACTTCGGTGCCGCCTTGGGCGTGGACCTCAAAGGCCTCGACCACGACGCCCGCGAAGCCCTGGCGCTGAACGCTGCACGCCTGCTCAAGCAAAGCGTCGGCGGTTTGCAGCAGAGCCTGCGCACCCGCAGCGAACTGAAAAACGAACTGCGTCTGGCCCAGACCACCGTGCAAGGCACCCACAAAAACCCGCTGAAGTTCGCCGTCGATGCCGGTGAAGCGCTGGGCATTCTGTTGCAGCCGAACAAGCCGGGCCAGTTGCCGGCGGAGCAGTCGATCTCTCGAGCCTTCCGCGACTTGCAGGCGCATCAGGTGGCGCTGTTGACCGCCAGCCGCGCCGCCGTTCGCGGCACGCTGGAGCACTTCTCGCCACAGCAATTGACCCTGCGTTTCGAACGCGACAACAAGCCGCTGCTGGCCACGTCCGGCAGCCGCTGGAGAGCCTACGGTCGTTATCACCAGGCCCTGCGTCAGGACGATGACTGGAGCGAGCGCCTGCTGGCCCGCGACTTCGCTCAGGCGTACGAAGAACAGATCCGCCTGATTTCCACCCTTCACACCGACCACCAAGGATGATGCGCATGTCTCGCTGCTCGACCGCTTTTTTCAAGACGCTGACGGCGCTCATGGCCGTGGTGCTGCTGGCCGGCTGTTCGTCGCTGTCGCCGTATTCCAAAGTGACCAAAGTCAACCTGAAGCTCACCGGCAGCGATCAGCTGAACCCGGACCTCAACGGGCGTCCGTCGCCGATCGTCGTGCGTCTGTTCGAGCTCAAGCACCCGGTGACCTTCGAGAACGCCGACTTCTTCAGCCTGTACGAGCGCGCCAAGGAATCCCTGGCCCCGGACCTGGTGGCCAGCGAAGAACTCGAACTGCGCCCGGGTGAAACCATCGAACTCAAGCTCAGCGTGGAAGAGGGTAGCCGTTACGTCGGGATCCTCGCGGCCTATCGCGACCTGCCGGAAACCAAATGGCGCTACACGGTGCAAGTCACGCCGGTGGAAGTCACCGAGGCTGATTTGACCCTTGATCAGGCCGGTATTCGCAACAGCAACGAAACGCTCGCCAAGGCGGATGACTGATCATGAATTCCCATAAAGTCATTTGGCAGGAAGGCATGCTGCTGCGTCCGCAGCACTTCCAGCACAACGATCGTTACTACGATCACCAGATGAAGACCCGCACCCAGTTGCTGGGCAGTTACACCTGGGGTTTCCTGAATCTCGACATCGATTTGCAGTTCCTCAACATGGGCAAACTGGTGATCAGCCAGGCCTCGGGGATTCTGCCGGACGGCAGCCTGTTCGAACTCGGCGGCAACACCGAGCCGCTGGCGCTGGACGTGCCGCCAAACACCGGCAACACGCCGATTTATCTGGCGCTGCCACTGGTGACCGGTAACCACATCGAGTCCCGCCGCCCGGAGCAATCCGACGTGCTGGCGCGTTATACCGCGTACGAAGCCGAAGTGGCCGACTCCAACGCCGGCGACGATTCCGCTAGCCAGGTCAGCTGTGGTCGTCCGGACTTCAAATTGTTGCTCGGCGAGCAGCAGAGCGATCAGGCCTACGTGAAGCTGAAGATCTGCGACGTGCTCGATACCACGCCCGACGGCGTGATCAGCCTCGATCCGGATTTCGTGCCGACCTACATTCAGGCGCATTCCTCCAGCTACCTGCTGTCGTGCCTGAAAGAAGTGATCAGCATGCTCGGTCACCGGGGCGACACCATCGCCGAGCGCATTCGCTCCAACGGCAAGGTTGGCGGCGCGGAAGTCGGCGACTTCATGATGCTGCAACTGATCAACCGCACCGAACTGTTGCTGCGTCACTACCTCGGCCTGGAGCAGGTTCACCCGGAAGAGTTGTACCGCACGCTGCTGACCATGCTCGGCGATCTGGCGACCTTCTCCAGCGACAGCAAACGCCCGCGCCTGGACAGCCGTTACCAGCACAGCGATCAGGGCGCGAGCTTCCGCAAACTGATGGAAGCGATTCGTCAGGTGCTGTCGATGGTGCTCGAACAGCACGCCATCGAACTGGTCCTGCAAGCGCGTCAGTACGGGATCATCGTGTCGCCGTTGCACGACCACAAACTGCTGGGCTCGGCGTCGTTCGTGCTCGCGGCCAGTGCCAACTGCGACTCCGAAGAACTGCGCCACCGCTTGCCGGCGCACCTCAAGGTCGGCCCGGTGGAGCGCATCCGCCAACTGGTCAACCTGCATCTGCCAGGCATCAAGGTCAAACCGTTGCCGGTGGCCCCGCGGCAGATCGCGTTCCACTCCAACAAAACCTATTTCATCCTCGAACTCAGTTCCGAAGACCTGGCGCAACTCGAGCGCTCCGGCGGCTTCGCGTTCCACGTGTCCGGCGAATTTGCCGAGCTTGAACTGAAATTCTGGGCCATCAGGAACTGACCGACATGATCAAGGACATGGAACACCATCAGGACGATAAAACCGTCTTGCTCGACCGCCAGGGCCACGGCCCGGCGCAAAGTCCGCTGACTGACTTCGCTGCACCGCCGCGTTTCGAACAGCTCGAAGAACGAATGATCTACGCCGCGCGCCTGCGTCCGGCGGAGTCGTTCAACATCAGCCTCAATTCGCTGGTGGCCGCCGGTTCCGACCTGTTGTCGGAAGTGGTGCGCCTCAAGCACAGCGACACCCGCGAAGACATGTACGCGCTCAACGAGCGCCTGACCGCCGGGCTGAAACTGTTTGAAGTGCGCGCACTGCACAACGGCGCCGAAAGCAGCCAGGTGATGGCCGCCCGTTACGTGCTCTGCACCGTGGTCGACGAAGCCGTCGTGACCACGCCGTGGGGCAACGAAAGCGAGTGGTCGCAGATGAGTCTGCTCAGCAGCTTCCACAACGAAACCTTCGGTGGCGAGAAGTTCTTCCAGTTGCTGGATCGCCTGTCGAAAAACCCGGTCAAGCACCTGCCGATGCTGGAGCTGATGTACCTGTGCCTGTCCCTCGGTTTCGAAGGCAAGTACCGCGTGCAGGCGCGCGGCATGCTCGAACTCGAAGGCATCCGCGACGCCTTGTATCGCCAGATTCGTCAGCTGCGCGGCGACGTGCCGCGCGAGCTGTCGCCGCATTGGGAAGGCTTGAACGATCAGCGCCGCAGCCTGGTGCGCATCGTGCCGGCGTGGATGGTGGTGTTGTTCACCGTGGTCTGCCTGGTGGTGATGTATTCGGGTTTCGCCTGGGTTTTGGGCGAGCAACGCGACACCGTTCTGCAACCTTATCAGCCGCTGGATTCCGCCGCGGTCCAGCCGCAGTCGCAGCCGTAAACAGGGACGTGTGATGAAAAAGTTTTTCAAGAAAGTCGGCGCGTTCGTGCGCCAGACCTGGGTCTGGACCTTGCTGCTGGTGCTGTTCGTCGCGCTGCTGGTGTGGTTCGTCGGGCCGCTGCTGGCGGTCAATGACTACAAGTTCTGGGAAGGTTCGACCTCCCGCCTGCTGACCATCAGTGTGCTGTTCCTGATCTGGGGCCTGACCATGGTCTTCGTCAGCTGGCGCGCCGGTGTGCGTAAAAAGGCCGTCGAAGACACTGAAGACGGTCAGGACCGTATCCGCCGTGAAGAGCAGATCGACGAAGAGCAGAAAGAGTTGAAGGAGCGTTTCAAGGACGCTCTGAAAACCCTGAAAACGTCGAGCCTGTATCGCGGCCGCAGCGAACGCTGGCGCAGTGATTTGCCGTGGTACTTGCTGATCGGCCCGCAGGGCAGCGGCAAGACCAGCCTGCTGGACTTCTCGGGCCTTGAGTTTCCGATCAACAAGATCGACCGCAAACTGACCCGCGACACCCTCGGCACCCGTCATTGCGACTGGTATTTCGCCGATCATGGTGTGCTGATCGACACCGCCGGGCGCTACCTGACCCAGCCGGATGCCGAAGTCGACGGCAGTGCCTGGAGCACCTTGCTCGACCTGCTGCGCAAGCGTCGCCGCAATCGTCCGTTGAACGGTGTGCTGGTGACCATTCCGGTGGAAATGCTGCTGGGCGATACCGAGCAGGATCTGGACACCTTGGCTCGCCAGGTGCGTGCGCGCCTGCAAGACGTGCATCAGAAACTGCACGTTGATGTGCCGATTTATCTGGTGCTGAGCAAGGCTGACCAGTTGCTCGGTTTCGACGAGTTCTTCGATCAGCTGACCCGCGAAGAAAGCGATCAGGTGCTCGGCACCAGCTTCCGCAAAGAGCAGAGCGGCACCGACGTCACCGTCCTGCGCGCCGAGTTCGAGGAGCTGCTGCGTCGCCTGAACAGCCAGGTGATCATGCGCATGCATCAGGAGCGCGACACCCAGCGCCGTGGCCGCATCCTCGATTTCCCGCATCAACTGGGGCAGATCGGCGAGCGGCTGTGCCTGTTCGTCGACATGGCGTTCACCGGCAACCGTTACCAGCGTGTCAGTCAGTTGCGCGGTTTCTACCTGACCAGCGCACCGCACCTGACCCAAGAGATGGACCAGACCACTGCCAGCATCGGCGCCAATCTGGGCATCAGTTCCGGCGTGTTGCCAACCCTGCGCAGTGGCCGCTCGCGGTTCATTCATCACTTGCTCAGCCGGGTGATCTTCCCCGAGGCCGATCTGGCCGGCCTGGACAAGCGCGAACGCAGCCGCATTCATTGGGGGCAGCGTGCGTTGTACGTCGGTGCATTGGCGGCGTTGGGTCTGTTCGGTCTGCTGTGGGCGGGCGGTTTCTCGGCAAACTACGAGCGCCTGGAAAACCTGCGCAACCTGGCGCAAACCTGGACGCAACAACGCTCGGCGCTGACCGCGCGTGATGATTCCATGGCGGTACTGAAGCCCCTCGACACCAGCTACGCGGCGACTCAGGTTTTCCCGAAAAAGGGTGACGTGTCGTACCACGAGCGCGGCGGCCTGTATCAGGGTGAAGACGTCAATCCGGTGGTCAAGGCAGCTTACGAACGCGAGCTCGAAACGCAGCTGCTGCCGAAGGTCGCGACCCTGCTGGAAGGGCAGATCCGCGCCAACATGAAGGACCGCGAACGCCTGCTCAACAGCCTGCGTGCGTACCTGATGCTGAACATGGAAGACCGTCGCGACGGCCCATGGCTCAAGGATTGGGTCGCCACCGAATGGTCCCAGCGTTACGCCGGCAACACCGCGGTGCAGAATGGTCTGAACACCCACTTCGAGCGCTTGCTGAAGCAGCCGTTTATCTACCCGCTGAACGATCAACTGGTGGCGCAGGCGCGTCAGGTCTTGCGCAGCGAGTCGCTGGCCAACGTGGTTTACCGGATGCTGCGCGAGCAGGCCCGCAACCTGCCGGAATACCGTTTGAGCCAACACCTGGGCCCACAGGGTGCGCTGTTTGTCGGCACCGAATACGTGATTCCGGGGTTCTACACCCAACAGGGTTATCAGCAGTATTTCTCGGTTCAGGGCTCCGCACTGGTCACCGACATCCTGCGTGACAACTGGGTGCTGGGCGAAGGCTCGGGCATCAGCGGCATGGACTTGCGTCGCCTGATGGTCGAACTGGAGCAACTGTACTTCCGCGACTACGCCAACTTCTGGAGCGAAGCCGTGGGCCAGGTTGCACTGCCCGCGATCAGCGATTTCAGTGAGGGCGCCGAGCAACTGGCGGGCCTGACCTCGGCCAACTCGCCGGTGCTGCAACTGCTGGTGGAAGTGCGCGACAACACCCGTTTCCCGGCGGAAGCCGAGGCCGTCGATCAAGCGACTGATGCCGCTGCCGCACTGGGCGAGCAGAAAGGCAAGTTGGGCAAGCTGGGCAAACTGGCGTCTGCCGCCGCGGACAAAGCCTCGGACATGGCCGCGACCAAAAACCTGCCGGACACCGCGAAGAAATCCCTGCAACGCCGCTTCGAACCGCTGCACCGTTTGCTGGATGACAACAACGGCCCGGCTGCTGATTTGACCCCGGCACTGAACGCGCTCAACGACCTGCAAATGCAACTGGCGAGCCTCGCGCGTGCCAGTGCGCCAGAGCAGGCTGCGTTCGAAATGGCCAAGACCCGCATGAGCGGCCAGCGTGATGCGCTGAGCAACCTGCGCAATGCGTCGAACCGTCTGCCGCGTCCGGTCAGCGTGTGGTTCAACGTGCTGGCCGAAGACACCTGGCGTCTGGTGCTCAACGATTCCTACCAGTACCTGAACCAGCGTTATCAGAGCGAGCTGTACAGCTTCTACGGCAAGGCGATCAACAAGCGTTACCCGTTCAGCGCCCACAGCACCAGCGACGTGGCGATCAGCGACTTCCGCGAGTTCTTCAAGGCGCAGGGCATCGCCGATCGTTTCTTCGATACCTACATGCGTCCTTTCGTGAGTGGAGATCCGGGTAACTACCGTCTGCGCAGCATCGACGGTCACAGCATGCCGATCTCCAAGCTCTACCTCGATCAGATGGCCGCGGCACAAGTGATTCGCCAAAGCTTCTTCTCGATCAACCCGGCCGAGCCGCAAGTGCAGTTCAAACTGGAGCCGTACACCCTCGACCCGGCGGTCAGCCGTTCCGAGTTCAAGTTCGGCGACAAGACCATCGAATACCGCCACGGCCCGATCGTGCCGGTGTCGTTCAAATGGCCGACCGATGCTGAAGACGGTCGCACCAGCCTGGTCCTCGACAAAATGGCCGGCCGCCCGATCGGCATCGAGAAGAACACCGGCCCGTGGTCGCTGTTCCGCCTGTTCGACCTGATGCAGACCGAGTACCTGAGCGGTCGTGATGTGCTGGTATTGAAAGCCGATGTGGGTGGCCTGCGCGCCAACTACTTGCTGTCGAGCCAGCGCACGCCGAACCCGTTCGACATGGGCGTGCTGCGTACCTTCCGTATGCCGGTGCAGCTCTGATGCTGGTTGCCAGTCCCTGGCGCAGCGCTGCGCGTACCGATGCCGGCAAGGTTCGGGCGCGCAACGAAGATGCTTTTCTCGACTGCCCACAGCAGGGGTTGTGGGTGGTCGCGGACGGCATGGGCGGTCATCAGGGTGGCGACGTTGCCAGCCAGTTGATCGTCGCCAGCCTGGCGGAATTGCCGGTGCAGGATGACTTCGACGAACGACTCAAAGGCATTCGCCAGTGTCTGCACTGGCTCAACCGCCGCTTGGGCCAGGAGTTGACCGTCACCGCCGGGCGCCACGACAGCATCATGGGCAGCACCGTGGTGGCGCTGCTGGTGGACGGCAATCGCGCGGCCTGCATCTGGGCCGGCGACAGCCGTTGCTACCTGTGGCGCGGCCAGCGTTTGTATCAGCTGTCCAAGGACCATTCGCTGCAACAGCAACTCATCGACGAGCAACAAATGAGCCTCGAAGACGCCCGTGCGCATCCTTCCGCCCACGCCTTGACCCGTGCGGTCGGGGCGGCCGAGCAGTTGACGCTGGACGTGCTCGAACTCGAGGTCTACCCCGGGGATGCGTTTCTGTTGTGCAGCGATGGTTTGTACAACGGGCTGAGCACTGATGCCTTGGGCAATGCCCTGAGCCTGACCGCGCCGCATGTCGCGCTGGAGCGCTTGTTCGACGGCGCGCTACGTGGCTCGGCCCGGGACAACCTGACTGCCGTGGTGATCCGCCAATGAATCAACCCATGCCGCCGCTCGACGACCTGCTGGTGAGCGAAGAGCAAGACAGTAACCTGACTTACTTTGCGTTCGCCCCGTCTCTGAACGGAAAGCCGCACAAGGCAGAACCCGCGCTGGCGCCGACCAAGGCCAGCGTCGGTGAGATGCCGGACGTTCTTGCAGGCCGTTACCGCATCGAACGCCTGCTCGGTGCCGGCGGCATGGGCGCGGTCTACCGCGCACGGGACTTGCTGAGCGAACAGTTCGGCGATCCCGACCCTTACATCGCGCTGAAAATCCTCAGCGAAGAATTTGCCGAATCGCCGGACGCCAGCGCCTTGCTCTACAGCGAGTTCGCACTGACCCGACGACTGCGCCACAACAACGTGTTGCGACCGCACACCTTTGAAGTGGACACCGATTGCCAGCGCGCCTTCATCACCATGGAACTCATGCGTGGGCTGACCCTGGACAAACTGCTCTGCGAGCGGCCACTTGGCCTGCCGTGGAAAGAACTGCGCGACATCGCGCTGCCGCTGCTCGACGCGCTGGCCTACGCCCACGCTCGCGGCGTGCTGCACGGCGACATGAAGCCGAGCAACGTGATGCTCAGCGAAGAGGGCGTGCGCCTGTTCGACTTCGGCCTCGGCCAAGCGGAAGAGGGCGTCCTGCCCGGCCTGCCACACCTGAGCCGCGACCGCTTCAACGCCTGGACCCCGGGCTACGCAGCACCGGAAGTGCTCGAAGGCCAGCCGCTGTCAGCCAGCGCCGACGTCTATGGCGTGGCCTGCGTGCTCTACGAACTGGCGGGCGGCAAACACCCGTTCCGCCGCTTGCCTTCGACCGAGGCCCGCGACGCGCACCTCGACCGCGAACTGCACGCACCCCGGAATCTACCGAAACACTGCTGGCCAGCCCTGCGAACGGCGCTGGCATTCGACGCGGCCGATCGAACGATCACTGCCGCCCAATTGCGTGACGCCATGGGCGCCACTTCGTCTTTGCTGCAACGTCTGCGACTTCGGGCGTAACGGATGACTACCGAACAGGGAGCAAGCAATGTTCAACTCAGCTAACGAAACCCACTTCAGCCTGACTGTCGAAGACTACGTGGGCGACCTGCAAGTGCTGTCGTTCACCGGCACCGAAGGCATCAGCCAGCCGTATCGCTTCGACATTGAACTGGTCAGCGAAAACCCCGATCTGGACCTGGAAAAACTCCTGCACAAGCAGGCGTTCCTGGCGTTCGATCCACAAGGCAGTGGCATTCACGGCCAGATCTACCGCGTCGCCCAAGGTGATGCCGGCAAGCGCCTGACCCGCTACAAAATCTCCCTGGTGCCGCACCTGCAATACCTGCATCACCGCACCAACCAGCGCATCTACCAGCAGATGTCCGCACCGAAAATCATCGCGCTGATCCTCGAAGAGCACGGCATCAAAGGCAACGCCTACAACTTCCAGCTCAGCCAGCCGTGCCCGGACCGCGACTACTGCGTGCAGTACGACGAAACCGACCTGCACTTCGTCCAGCGCCTGTGCGAGGAGGAAGGCATTCACTACCACTTCCAGCACAGCGCAAAAGCTCACCTGCTGGTGTTCGGTGATGACCAGACCGTGTTCCCGAAACTCGGCCAACCCACCGCCTATGTGCAAGGCAGCGGCATGGTCGCCGACGAACCGGTGATCAAAGGCTTCAAGCTGCGCCTGGAAACCCGCACCAGCCGAACCACGCGCCGCGACTACGATTTCGAAAAACCACGACTTCAACTCGAAGCGGCCTACAAGCCGGATGTTCAGAGCGACGAACCCGACCTCGAAGACTACGACTACCCCGGCCGCTTCCTCGACCGCGCACGCGGCAAATTCCTCAGCCAGCGCGCCCTCGAACGCCACCGCGCCGACTACCAGCAAGCCGAAGGCCACGGCGACCAGACACGCCTGATCAGCGGCCACTTCCTGGAAATGTCCGACCACCCGCGCACCGAGTGGAACGACCTCTGGCTGCTCACCGAAATCGTCCACGAAGGCAAACAGCCGCAAGTCCTCGAAGAGTCGGTCACCAGCGACACCACCGACAACAAAGACGACTTCCACCAGGGCTACCGCAACCGCTTCCTCGCCACCCCATGGGCCGTGTTCTACCGCCCGGCGCTGGAACATCCAAAGCCCCGCGTACTCGGCAGCCAGACCGCCAAAGTGACCGGCCCCGCCGGCGAAGAAATCCACTGCGACCAATACGGCCGCATCAAAGTGCAATTCCACTGGGACCGCGAAGGCCAGGCCGACGACAAAACCAGCTGCTGGATGCGCGTCTCCTCAAGCTGGGCCGGCGACCGCTACGGCGCCATCGTCATCCCGCGCATCGGCATGGAAGTCCTCGTCACCTTCCTCGAAGGCGACCCCGATCAGCCGTTGGTAACCGGTTGCCTGTACCACAAGGAAAACCAGGTTCCGTACGATTTGCCGGCGAACAAAACCCGCAGCGTATTCAAAACCCTTAGCTCACCGGGCGGCGGCGGGTACAACGAACTGCGCATTGAAGACAAGAAAGGCGCGGAGCAGATCTTCATCCATGCCCAGCGCGACTGGGATGAAAACATCGAGCACGACCAGAAGATTCGCGTCGGGAATGAACGGCACGACACGGTGGTGAAGAACACCTACACCGAGCTCAAGGCTGAAGAGCATCGCACCACGATCGCTGATCGCAAGGTTGAAACGCGGGTGGACGATCACCTGACGGTTGGGCAGAACCAGCATGTGAAGTTGGGGACTGCGCAGCTGACCAGTGTTGGGAAAGAGATTCATCTGAAGGCTGGGGCGAAGATTGTTATCGAGGCGGGTTCGGAGCTGACCATTTTGGGTGGCGGCAGCTTTATCAAGCTGGATGGCGGTGGTGTGACGGTTGTTGGGCCGATTGTGAAGATTAATGCAGGTGGGGCGGCGGGCTCGGGGACTGGAATTGGGATTAAGCCGCCGGTGCTGCCGGGGGCTGCGGATAAGGATAAGGCGGGGAGTTTGATGGATCAGGCGTTGGGGAATGCGCCGCCTGAGAAGGTTAAACCGAAGGCTTTTTTTGTGTTTTCTGAGTGATCGACATGAATGGTGTTTTGAAGAAGAGCAATGGCTTCGCTGTAGCGGTTTTCACCGCGTTGCTGCTGAGCCTGTTTCATAGCAGCGTTTATGCGGATGAGTGTCCGTCTGAGGATTTTGCCCAGTTCCTTCCGGCGTTCTCTGCGAATGCTGAAAACCAGCAGCGTTTGACTGCGATGACGGTGAAATCGCTGGTTTTGAAACCGGTGGGAGAACATGGGGTTTTTGAGCCGCAAACGATGGGAGTCAACAGCTCCAATTTGGCGTTTCCGCTAATGGCGCCCGTAGCCACAGACAAGACAGAAGGTGTCGAAGTCGAAGCGATTGACGACAGTCACTTCAATGTTGTGGATAAGCGGGCGGGTAGCAGCAACATCAAGATCTTCAATTTTTCTCGGCAGGCGTGTTGGGTCTTGGAGGGAGTTGAGGATTGGTCGATTAGTGAGAAACATCTCGTAGTGGTGAGCAATCCTCACATGAGCGAGGCAGAGAGCTTTTGCTTTCAACGTGCGGAAGCCTTTAGAGGTTTGGGGGGGCTGGAGCAGTACCGACTCACGGGGGAGTTGTTTGAAGCTTCTCTGGAAAACTATCTATGCGCTGCAGCTTCCGGCGATCCTCAAGCCAGTTTGAATGCTGCAAGTTTGAGTCTTTCCGGTATGGCGCCGCAGTTAAAAAACGAGAAGGTTGAGCAGCTATTTAAGGCAGCAGCAACCACCTTGCCGGAGGGTGCAATGAGTCTTTCGTTATTTTATTGCGTTGGTAACAACATTTCCTCTGACGGCCCTTGCCAGCATCCAGCACAGGCTGAAGAAGCGCTGACGCAAGCTGCCCGTATGGGAAGTGCCTTTGCGACAAATGCACTCGGTAGAGCCTTTGAAACTGGAGAGTTGGTTACAAAGGACATGTCCAGGGCAGTTGCTTGCTACCAATTTGCTGCCAAACACGGCAGTAAAGCGTCTATTGCACATTTGGAACGTTTGAATAAGCAGCCAGCTGGAGTTGTTAAAGCCAGTTTTTGCTATTGATTATTGCAGGAAGCAGAAATGACCGAGCCACTTGACTTATCGAGCAACTATACCAGCGCTAATTATAGATATAAGGAGGGCGGAGACGGCTTTGCCGTAGAGAATGGTAAAAAAGTTGTCGACTGTTCTCATATGGTTAACTTGTTGCTTAAAGGTGCCGGCTACGAAGTTCCTTACCAGAATACAGCGGGTCTAAATAGTGGGGCTGCACTTCAGTACTATGATATAATTAGTCCTGCTAATGTAAAGCGTGGAGATATCGTCCTCTGGATTAACGCAACTTCCAATCATGAAAACAAGACGTTAAATCATACGGGGATTGTCGAGTTTTATGACAGTACATTAGACTCTGAGTTTGGCAAGTTCTTTGGGGCACAAAGTTCTGGTCCAGCCACTGCACCATTCGGTGCTTTGGGGAAAGCCTGGTATTGGCCAGTTCCTACAAAGTTTTTGAGAGTTAAAGAGTCGACAAGGACGGGGGGGAATCCAGCTCCGACACCTGCACCTGCACCTGCACCTGCACCTGCACCTGCACCTGCACCTGCACCTGCACCCGCTCCAGCGGCATCGCCGTTAATGAATTTCCAATATCCTTTTAGAAAGGCTGACGGAAAACAGTTCACTGATGCTGGGGAAGTCTACAAAGCACTTGAGGGTGAAAAGTCAGGCCATTACCTGCTGGGGAGCAACAAATTTTGGCATGGAGGCATCCACATCAGCGATGCAAGTGCCCCACAATGCGTACTGAATGAGCCGATACGTTGCATGGCCGATGGCGAAGTCGTTGCTTATCGTCTTAATGAGGATTATCTGGAATCCACCTTCGGTGACAACGAGAAAAAGCTGAAGTATTCCAACTCGTTTTGCCTGGTGCGTCACGAGTACAAATCGGCACCCAACCCGGAGGAAGGGCCGAACAAGGGTAAGCAAAACAAGCTGAACTTCTACAGCTTGTATATGCATTTGCTGCCCTATATGCGCTATCCATTGTCCGAGGAAGAAACACCAATACCCAAAGTGACCATGACGGTAAATGACTTCAAGGCATATGACGAGTTTCCCGAATCAAGTAGCGTTCAGTCGCCTGGGAAATTGTCCACGGGCACCAAGCTTGAAGTGCTGGAGCAGAGAGGCGTTGAAAATGTCACGTATGCCAAAGGAAAAATTCTTTCCGGCAGCGTGAAGAACGGATCACACAAAGTTCGTGGAGTAGGGAAAGAAGTATGGTTCGCCTATTTGAAGGATGGTGCACCTTACCAAAACTCCAAACCTCAACGTATCTGGCGCAAGGACGATGTACCAGAACGTGCCAAGCCAAAGTATTGGCAAGGAAAGGTAAAGGCTAAAACGTGCCAACGCTTGGCGATGTATGCCGCACCAGCGAATCCTACAAGCGGGCAACCGGCAGGTGCCCGTATAGAAGAAAATCGAGAGATCACTGTCAACAGCACCATTGCGTTCGATAGCAAGGATGTCGTGAATCTGGTCCTCGACAACAAACTGCGGCGAATGGCCCCATGTACACCGGTGGAAGCTAGCATATGGCAAGGCACTGGGAGCGTACCGTCAAATTTCTGGGCGATTATCGAAAGCGATCCGGAAAGTCAGTATGTGCAGTGGGAAACGGTAACTCCTACAGATTTTGATGTTGTATCAACAAGCATCGGCATCAAGGCTGGCGATCCGATTGGGTATTTCGGTAAAACTGAAAACCTCCTCGATGAGTCGGGCGTGACAGAAAGTAAATTCCAAGTTCACATTGAGATATTCACCCCCGAAGCCGATATCAAAGATTTCCTCGATAACCTCGCCGGATTGAAGATAGGTAAGCAATACCTACATCTCCCGATCGGAACCAAGCTCAAGAACAAAGCGCCTGCCAGTGGTACCACCGACCCACTCAAGAAGGAGCATGCGATTGATTTGGGCAAAGCTCTGATCATCAGGGAGGGCACCGAAGATTGGTACGAAGTCTGCGTTGTTGGGGAGGACCTACCGATTTCTGGGCTGATCAAAAAATCGGACGCTGTAATCATTACTCAGCATGATTGGACGAAGTTGGGCTTCCATGTAGTTGAAGAGTCCAACGCCAATGCCGATGGCTTTCTTGATCCAGAAGACATGCCAGATTTTTTTAAGGACCTCTTCAAAAAAATCGATAAAAACGGCAATGGTGACGTTGATCCAAGTGAACTCGCTGATGCATTGAAGAATACCGATACCAGAGATCAATGGTCGAAGCTTATTGCTCGTCATCCTACTGAGTGGAAAGAAGAGGCAAAGTCTCCGAAGTGGGCGAGACTTGATAAGTTATTAGAAGATACTCCGAAATTATTGAAGCATGAAAAAGATAGAATAGACGCATATATATTTTGGGGTGAGGTTCAGGAAAAGGCACACTTAGGCTCAAACGTGATTTGGCATTTCCATCCAATAGAAATGCTTCGTAATTTTCTGAGTCAATCTGCCTATATCGATGCTGATCGATTTGTCGCCATGTATAGTGAGAGGCATTCAACATTCCAAGTTGGTGCGCCGGCGTTTTCGGCAAAGTCTAAACAGAACCTCATGGAAATTATTGTGCAGATAAACTCATATGTTGACAAAAAGAAGCTTGTTTTAACAAGGTATGAACTTGCTTATATGTTTGCTACTGCGCGACACGAAGCATACAATTTTCAGATAGGAGAGTTTTTTAGCTCGGCTCCGGAGATCGGTCCAGTGAGCTACTTCAATAAATACGACCCAGTTTTAGCAAGCAGTGCTGCCAGTAGAGATAATGCTATAAGTTACGAGAACACGGTCGAAGGGGACGGATACAAATATCGTGGCCGAGGATTAGTTCACTTGACGTGGAAGAAGAATTACCGGAAGGCAACTGAGTATTTTGGTATCGATTTTGTTTCTAATCCTGAGGCCGCAGCCGAGTTTAAAAACTCCATACCTATAATGATTTGGGGGATGAAAGAAGGTATATTCAGTGGTGCAAAGATAGGAACATATATATCTAATAGTGGTAAGGATTACATTGGTGCGCGAATGGTGATAAACGGGGTCGACGATAAAGAGTTGATCGCGGGGTATGCTGAGAAATTTGAAGAGATATTGAAAGCAACATCTATAGCGCCGGAGAAGAATTAATCATGAAAATGAGTGCTCTAATATTCATACTTACGTTGTGTGGCGCTGTGAATACCTACGCAGCTGAACTTGATAAGAGTTTTTCTGATGATCTATATGAGGTGGATAAGAGGACGCAAGGGTTAAAGGTTAGTTGGTCGGGTGGAAGTTTTCTGGCAAGAGGAGTAATAGGGAACAAGGGTGAAATTACCAGGGATTTGGTGGATTTTGATGGGCGAAAAGTCTTGCATTATGAGAACTTGGCAACTAGTACGCCGTTCGAAGCATATGTCACGGTTAAAAGAGGTGGTGAGGGATTGGTTGTTGATTGTATATACGCCAATATTCGTAGCAACCAAAATGGTTTGCTTATAAACAAAGCGGTTTGTGGTTTGGATAAGAAGTTGGTGGCGAACTATGAACAGCTGATTTATGATTTCTCAAGTGTCTGGAAGGATAGTGCGAGGTTAGTGAAAACTTCGTCGCTAATGGAGGATCCGATAACTCCGGCGACGGTAGAAGAGGCTAATATTAAAGATATAAAAATATTGCGAATTTACAAAACTCCAGATGATTTGGTTTCGACATTGCCGACTACTATAGTAAGGCGAGATATGAATGAGCATAGCTTTGGAGCTAACATGGTATTCACGGTTTTTAATGCGGCGGATCTAATTGTTCCAGTTTATGTCGAGGTGGCATCAAAAAATCTAGAAGCTAGATTTGAACGGTTAGATTATAAAAAGCTAAACGCACTACTCAATTGAGTCTTCTTTGTAAGTTCTCTAAGAGATAGAGGCGGATTCATTTTTGGGCGAACTACAAATCCGGAAAAAAATACACATTCGAGCACGATAGCAATATGGACTCGCCGCCCGAGACAGGCTGCCAGTGGTAAATCAGGGATCATCGAGAAAGGGGACGCCAAGTCCCCTTTTTTACATCGATTGATTCGCCGTCATCGCCAGCAAGCCGGCTCTTACAGGTCAGCCGACTCGGCTTTGTTGCTTGGCGAAAATCGCTGCCATTTCCGGTTCATCCAAATGATCCAGCGCTCGTTCAACCAGCAAATGCACTCCGTCGGCCATGCGGCTGAGCGCCAGGGCTACGGAGCGGCGGGAGCCTTCCACACCGTCGGCGAGGTCGGCGGCGATGGCGCTGATGGACAAGAGATCTTCCGAGGCGTTGGCGAGGAGGGTTTCAGTATTGATGTCGGGACAGACGCTGAAGAGGTCGCCGTTGCGACGTTTGGATTTTTTATCCGGCGGTGTGCCGAGGTGATGGTCGAGGGCGCGTTCGGCGGCTTCGTGGAGTTTTTTGGAATCGAAGGATTCGTAGGGGGATGTGGCTTCGTATTCGGGAGTATTGGGCGTCGGATTGGTCATTGGTGTAAATCCTTGGAGTTAATGAAATTTTTCTCCGGTTTCGGACTTGCACATCCGGTCGCCAATTTTGCGGCAACGAGCAAAGGTTATCGATGAAGATTAGAGATGCCTAGTTCATGAACAGCGCCGCGTATTGAAGGAAATGTCCGATAGACCCGAGCCTAGAAAGATCCAAAGAGCACAGCGTTTAAACAACAACGTTTCGTCAATGACTTGGTAGTCATCAGCGTCAAAAACTACGGCATCTTCTTCTAACACTGCACAATAGTGGCGTTCCTGCTCGAAGCCGCTACACTGCGCCGGCCGTTCATTTTTCTCTTGAGGCTGCACGCATGAAATTTCGTTTTCTTCTGTGGATGCTGGGTTTGTTGATGGGTAAGGCCAGTCGGACTAATCCTGCATTTCAGCAGCAGTTGGGTGACAAGGAATTGGTGTTCCAGCTACAGACCCTGGACGGGAAAGTGGCGCGGCATTTCTTTGTGAAGGATCAGCGCATTACCAGCAAGTCGGGCGTGTATGCCGAGCCGGCGTTTGCGATTGCGTTTAAAGATGCGGCGTATGGCTTTGCCACGATGCAGGCGAAGAACAAGCAGTTGGCGTTTATGACGGGGATTCAGGACAAGTCGATTCAGATCAAGGGCAACCCGGCGCTGGTGATCTGGTTTCAGGGGTTGACCAAGTATTTGAAGCCGCGGAAGGCGAAGGCTAAAACCAAGGCTTGAGGTTGATGATTAACCCTGTGGTGAGGGAGCTTGCTCCCGCTGGGTTGCGAAGCGGCCCTAAAGCCTGAGGCTTCGGTTGTATCTGACACACCGCGTTGGCTGGGTTGCGACTGCTGCGCAGTCGAGCGGGAGCAAGCTCCCTCGCCACAGTGGGGTGTGGTGATTCAGGTGGATCGGGGTGGGTTCTTCGCGGGCAAGCCTTGCTCCTACAGGGTTTTGGTGATCCCTGTGGGAGTGTGGCTTGCCCGCGATGCTTTTTAGGCTTGAGTGAATTGCGACGCGAGTTCGCGCAGGAGGACTTCGGCTTCGAGGACTTTGCTGACGACGTCGTTGGCTTTGTCGCGGGTCAAACCTACGCGTTCCAGCAAGGCGTCGGGGATGTCTTCATCCGGGCCGGAGCCTATGCCGCGGCTGCGCAGCAGGCGTACGGCCAGGCATACGAGGTTCGGGTATTCAGCGTAAGCACCGTCATAACTCGGATCGTGCTGGAACCGCAGCGCAGTGGCCAGTTCGTCCGGCATGTCCCAGTAGCGCATCAGCCATGAGCCGATCTGTTCACGACTAATACCCAGCAGGTGTTGCTCGACGTAGCTGTGGCACAGGTGCGGGTTGACCTCCAGGTGGCGGCAGATCAGCGAGAAGTGCGGTGGGAACACGTGGGCCAGCAGCAAGTAGCCGAAGTTGTGCAGCAGGCCGGCGAGGTAGGTCAGGCCGGCTTCCGGGCGCTGGGCGCGGGGCATGGCGCGGGTCAGGCCTTCGATGACGGCGGCGGTGTAGATCGATTGCTGCCAGTACGGCGTGGTGTGTTGCGGGTGGTCTTTGGGCAGGCTGAGGGTTTTGCCCAGGGCCAGGCCCAGCGCGAGGTTGATCACCAGGTCAAAACCCAGCACCCGCACGATCGCGTCTTCCACTGAACGAATCTTGCCCGGCGACGCGTAGTACGGCGATGCCGCCCAGCTCACCACTTGTGCGGCCAGGGCCGGGTCGGTTTCGACGACGCCGGTGATGTCATCGATGGTGGCGTTGGGGTCGACGCGCAGTTTGATGATTTTCTGCGCGGTCTCGGCCAGCGGCGGAATTTCGATGGTGGCTTCCAGGCGTTGCTGGATGCGTCGCGCGGTGAACGCCTGGACGGCCTGGGTGATTTCCTCGCGGTCATCGTCGGGGCGGTCGAGGTTCGGGCGGATGCTGGTCAGGTTTTCGCCGAAGTTGGCGGCGCTGGCCTTGGTCAGCATGGTCTTGAAGGCTTCGCTGGTGATTTCCAGCAACACGCCCGGCTCGCCCGAGTTGATCAGCAACTTCGGTTCGCGCAGCAGGCTTTCTTCGTACAGGCACGGCGAGCTGGTCAGCGCCGGCAGGCCGGGCAGCAGGCTCAGGCTGTGTTTGCCGAGCATCTTTTCCAGGCGCTCGGTCGACACGGCGGCGAGGCGGCGGCCGGTCAGTTCGGCGAGACGATTGAGGTCGAGCAACTGGCTCTGCGGGAACAGCACCATCAGCGCGCCGACGGCGTCGTCGAGCAATACCGCCTGCACTTTGCGCGAGGCGTTCAGGCCGTGGTGGTCGAGGACTTCTTCGTAGGCGATGCCCAGTTTGGCGAGCAGCAGCCGAATAACAGACGGAGCGTGCGGGGTTTCGGGGACGAGGGCAGCTTCAGTCATGGTCTGTATCCGTATTCAAACAATTGCAGGAGTATAACCAGCTTGGTCAAAAGCATCGTCCAGAAACTGCGACGGTGCTCACACTTGGCCGTATTGCTGCCCATGGCGCAGCCAGCGGTCGAGCAGCGGGCTGACGTGATCCGGCCAGCGCTCCAGCAATGCCTGGGCGGCGTCGCGCACGGCGGGCAGAAGATCGGCGTCGCGCATCAGGTCGGCGACCTTGAATTGCAGCAGGCCGGTCTGGCGCGTGCCGAGCATTTCGCCGGGGCCGCGCAGTTCGAGGTCTTTTTCGGCGATGACAAAACCGTCGTTGGTCTCGCGCATGATGCCCAGGCGCTGACGGCCAATCTGCGACAGCGGCGGATGGTAGAGCAGCACGCAATGGCTGGCGGCGCTGCCTCGCCCGACACGACCGCGCAACTGGTGCAGCTGCGCGAGGCCGAGGCGTTCAGGGTTTTCGATGATCATCAGGCTCGCGTTCGGGACGTCCACGCCGACTTCGATCACGGTGGTGGCGACCAGCAGTTGCAGATTGCCGGCCTTGAATTCGGCCATCACGGCGGCTTTCTCGACAGGCTTCATGCGGCCGTGGATCAGCCCGACCTTCAACTCGCCGAGGGCGGCGGTGAGGTCTTCATACGTCGTTTCCGCCGCTTGGCAGGTCAGCTCTTCCGATTCTTCGATCAGCGTGCACACCCAATAGGCCTGACGCCCTTCGGCGCAGGCGCCGCGTACCCGTTCGATGACTTCTACGCGCCGGGTGTCGGTGACCAGCACCGTGTTGACCGGGGTCCGGCCGGGCGGCAGTTCATCGAGGATCGAGGTGTCGAGGTCGGCGTAGGCGCTCATCGCCAGCGTTCGAGGAATCGGCGTGGCGGTCATGATCAATTGATGCGGGCACATGCGCCCACCGACGCCTTTCTGCCGCAACGCCAAACGCTGTTGCACGCCGAAGCGGTGTTGTTCGTCGATGATCACCAGCGCGAGGTTCTTGAACTTCACTTCGTCCTGAAACAGCGCGTGAGTGCCGACCACCATCGGTGTGCCGCTGGCGATCTGCTCAAGCGCGGCCACGCGGTTCTTGCCTTTGAGCTTGCCGGCCAGCCACGCGACTTCAATGCCCAGCGGTTCGAGCCAGCGCTTGAAGGTGATGAAGTGCTGCTCGGCGAGGATCTCGGTGGGCGCCATCAACGCGACTTGATAACCCGCTTCCAAAGCCTGAAGCGCGGCGAGGGCGGCGACCACGGTTTTGCCCGCGCCGACGTCGCCCTGAATCAGCCGCAGCATCGGTTCGTGCTGACTGAGGTCGTAGGCGATCTCGTTGCCGACGCGCTGTTGCGCGCCAGTCGGTGCGAAACCCAGGTTGGCCAGATACTTGGCCGGAAGCGTCGTGGCTTTCGGCATCGCCGGCGCACGCAGTGAACGCATGCTCTCGCGCAGTCGTTGCTGCGACAGTTGATGGGTCAGTAGCTCTTCGAAGGCCAGACGATGCTGCGCCCAGTGATGGCCGAGGGCGAGTTCGTCGACGTCGGCATCGGCCGGCGGGTGATGCAGGTAGCGGATCGCATCGGCCAGCGGCGCGAGTTGATAGTCCCGCGCCAGTTCGGTCGGCAGCCAGTCGGGCAGGCTGGTCGGGCCGAGCATCGTCAGGGTTTGCATGCACAACTGGCGCAAGCGCTGTTGGGTCAGGCCTTCGGTGAGCGGGTAGACCGGCGTCAGGGTTTCATCCACGGGCGGCGGTTCGTCGCCAGTGATGGCGCGGTATTCCGGGTGGTAGATCTCCAGCCCAGACGCACCGGGCCGCGCTTCGCCGTAGCAGCGAATCCGCGTGCCGCGTTTGAGGCCTTCTTTCTGGGCGTTGCTGAAGTGGTAGAAGCGCAGGCTGAGCCCGCCGGTGCCGTCCTGCAAGCGCACGACCAGGCTGCGGCGACGGCCCATGACCACGTCGGCGCCGCTGACGGTGCCTTCGATTACGGCGTCTTGCCCGGGTCGCAAATGACCGATCGGGACCACGCGGGTGCGGTCCTGATAACGCAGCGGCAGGTGAAACAGCACGTCCTGAAGATTCTCCAGGCCGACCTTGGCCAGTTTCTCGGCCATGGCCTCGCCGACACCCTTGAGTGCCGTTACCGACACTTGCGACAACTCGGTCATGACAGCGACTTAAGCCGCAACCACCGGCGCGGGCGGTTTGGCCACCGAGCACAGGCGAATGGAGTCAGCGAGGATTTCAATCGCCTTCGGACGCGGGAAACTCGCACGCCAGGCGATGGCCACGGTGCGGAACGGCACCGGCGCTGTCAGTGGGCGCACTTCGATCACGCCGGGGGCGTAATGATGGCTGTCCACGGCCGAGAGCGGCAGGATCGAAATCCCGAGCCCCGAGGCGACCATGTGGCGGATGGTTTCCAGCGAGCTGGATTCCACCGTGGTGTGCTTGGCGCCGTCGTTGCCTTTGGTCAGGGTCGGGCAAGCTTCCAGCACTTGATCGCGGAAGCAGTGGCCCTCGCCGAGCAGCAGCAGGCTCTTGTCGTTGAGCAGGGCGGCGTCGATGGATTCTTTTTGCGTCCAAGGGTGCTGGGCCGGCATCAGGACGTAGAACGGCTCGTCGTAGAGCTGCAGGGTCAGGACGTCGGCTTCGTTGAACGGCAGGGCGATGATGATCGCGTCGAGCTCGCCGTTGCGCAGTTTGTCGCGCAGCACATGGGTGAAGTTTTCTTCGATGTACAACGGCATCTGCGGGGCGACCCGGTGCAGTTGCGGGATCAGGTGCGGAAACAGGTACGGGCCGACGGTGTAGATGGCGCCGACTTTCAGCGGGGCGGTCAGCTGGTTCTTGCCGGCCTGGGCCAGTTCGCGGATGCCTTGGGCCTGTTCCAGGACTTTCTGTGCCTGGGCGACGATGCCTTCGCCCACCGGGGTCAGGCGCACGGCGCTCTTGCTGCGCTCGAAGATCAGCACACCGAGTTCGTCTTCAAGCTTTTTCACGCCCACCGACAGGGTCGGCTGACTGACGTGGCAACGCTCGGCTGCGTGGCCGAAGTGCTGCTCTTGGGCGAGGGTAACGATGTAGCGTAATTCTGTAAGAGTCATAGCGAGCGTCCATGAAGTTGCGGGCCAAGCATACCGGCTGCAATCGATAGACGCACGTTATCAGAGAGAGTGTGTCGAGTGACACCGGCCAATGCGGGTTTGCCGCTGGCGGATATGCGAAAGGCACCTTTCGGGGGCCTTTTGTAAATCTTATTACCGCCGCAGTACCTGTAGGAGTGAAGCTTGCTCGCGAAAGCGGTGGGTCAGTCAGAATTGATGTTGACTGACCCACCGCTTTCGCGAGCAAGCTTCGCTCCTACAAGGGTTCTGCGTTTTCTTTAGCGACGGCGTTCGAGCGAATAAACAAACGGTGCAACGATTTCGATGGAGCCGTTGGTCAGCATATCCGCCGGTGGCTTGGGCAATGGTTGAGCCGCACGGATCATTTCAAGGGTAGCGCGATCCAGATCGGCGTTGCCGGAGCGGCCCTCCAGTTCAAACGACAACACGTTGCCTTGGCCATCCACCACGAAGCGCAGACGGTTCAAGCCTTCCTTGCCCCGCGCCCGAGCACTGGCCGGGTACTTTTTGTACTTGGCCAGGTGAGCGAGCAGCGTCCCTTGCCAACTGGCTTTGGCGGCCTGCTGCGCGGGTGATGGGCCCGGTGCCGGTTGTGCGGATTTCTCCGTCGGTGCCTGGGTCGGTTGCGCGTCGCTCGGTTTTTCCTCGGACGGTTTTTCCTTCGGCGGCTCCGGTTTTTTCTCCACAGGCTTGGGCGGCTGAGGCTTCGGCTTGGGTTTGACCGGTTTCGGTACGGTAATTTCTGCCTTCGGCACTTCGGCCAGTTTCGGGATCGGCAGTTCTTCCACCGGGGCGGGTGGCTGTGGTGGCGTTATCACCTTCGGCGGTGCCGGCGGTGGCGGGGCCGGAACCGGCGCCAACTCGACCATCATCGCCTGCGGCGGCAGCTCGATGGGTGGCCGTGCGGTCCAGTTCATCGCCAGCGCAATGGCCAGCGCATGGACGCCCAGCACCACGGCCAGGCTCCCGCTGTAACGCGTCAGCTTATGGCGCGTCGTGATCATTTCTTGACTGCCGTCTCGAGTCCGACCAGGCCCACCTTCAGGTAGCCCGCGGAACGCAGGTTATCCATCACGCTCATCAGGTCGCCGTAGTCCACGCCTTTATCGGCCTGGAAGAAGATCGTCGTGTCTTTCTTGCCACGGGTTTTGGCGTCCAGAGTGGCGCCGAGTGCTTCGGCTTTCACTTCGTCTTCGCCGAGGAACAGGCGCTGGTCAGCCTTGACGCTGAGGAACACCGGTTTCTCCGGCCGCGGCGCCGGTTTGGCGCTGGAGGCGGGCAGGTCGACCTTGATGTCCACGGTGGCCAATGGAGCCGCCACCATGAAGATGATCAACAGCACCAGCATCACGTCGATGAACGGCGTGACGTTGATTTCGTGGTTCTCGGCCAGATCGTCGTCTGCGCCTTCTTTCAAATGCAGGCCCATGGCCGATTACCCCACTTTCACCATGTGCGGTTGCGAGCTGCGCTCAGGCTGGTGGTCGAGGTCGCGGCTGACCAGCAACAGGACTTCTGCCGAGGCATCGGACACTTGCGCCTTGTAACCGGCGATGGAGCGGGCGAACACGTTGTAGATGACGACCGCTGGAATCGCAGCGACCAGGCCCAGCGCAGTGGCCAACAGGGCTTCGGCGATACCGGGAGCGACGACGGCGAGGTTGGTGGTCTGGGTTTTGGCGATGCCGATGAAGCTGTTCATGATGCCCCACACGGTACCGAACAGACCCACGAACGGCGCGGTGGAACCGATGGTGGCGAGTACGCCGGTGCCGCTGCTCATGTTGCGACCGCAGGCGGCAACCAGGCGCTCAAGACGGAAAGCCACGCGCTCCTTGATGCCTTCTTTCTCGCGGCTGTTCACCGACAAGCGCATTTCTTCCAGCGCATCGTGGACCAGCAGGTTGGCGAGGGTGCCGGCCTTGGTGGCAGAAGCGCTGGCTTCCTTGAGGGTGGTGGCTTTTTTCAGGTGGGCGATTTCGTTGCGCAGACGACGCTTGGCGCCCATCAGCTCGAAGCCCTTGGCGATCCAGATGGTCCAGGTGATGATCGACGCGATGGCCAGGCCGATCATCACGATTTTCACGATGATGTCGGCGTTCTGGTACATGCCCCACGGCGACAGGTCATGGGCCATGCCCAGGGAGTTGTCCGCTTCGAGGACTTCGGGAGCGTCTTCGGCGGTGGCGTCTACGGCCTGGGCCGGGGCGGTGGCAGCGGGTGCCGCGTGATCGGCGGCGTGGTCAGCTGGAGCAGGGGCAGCGGCGGCAGCCGGGGTGGCGGGCGCTTGTGCGTCAGCGAAAGCGGCGGTTGGCGCCAGCATCAGGCTGAGCAGCAGGGCGGCCACTGCGCTCCAGGCGCGAGGTCGTTTGGTTGGCGAAGCGGGGAATTGATTGCGTGTCATGCTGGCCGGACCTGAGAAAAAAAGACGGTAAATGTTCTTCCAGGCCTCGAAGGCCGAGAACAAAAGTGGCGGGCATTATTGCAAGTAATTCTTGTTAACAAAAGTAATAGAGTATCTTTTTTTCCTGCATTGCTAGCCGCTCGTCCATTGCTGGCGCTAGTCTGTGGCTTTCCGATAGGAGTTTTTCAATGTCCGCGCCTTCTGTTTTGATCGCCGGCTGCGGTGATGTCGGCAGTCGTCTGGCCACACAATTGCTGGCCGCTGGGTGGGAGGTCCATGGCCTGCGACGTGACGTCTCGCGCCTGCCCAAGGGCGTGATTGGTGTTGCCGGCGACTTGTTCAACAAAGACTGCCCGCAAACCTGGCCGGTCGGTGCGGTGGACTATCTGGTCTATTGCGCGGCCGCCACCGATCACGATGAAGCCGGTTACCGCGCCGCCTATGTCGAGGGCCTGCAGCATGTGCTTGAGTGGCTGGGCGACTACGGGCAGGTGCCCAATCGCTTGCTGTTCGTTTCCAGCAGTAGCGTTTATGGCCAGCAGGACGGCGAGTGGGTCGACGAAACATCGCCGACCATCGCTGCCGGCTATTCAGGTCGACTGATGCTGGAGGCGGAGCAAGTGGCACTCAGCAGCGGCATCCCGGCGAGCATCGTGCGTTTGACCGGCATTTATGGCCCGGGCCGTGAATGGCTGCTGACTCAGGTTCGTCGCGGATATCGCGTGGCGATCGATCCACCGTTGTATGGCAATCGCATTCACGCGGATGACGCGGCGGGGTTGATGGCGTTTCTGCTAGAAGCCGATCGGCGCGGCGTGACACTGGATGACGTCTATATCGGTGTCGACAATGCGCCTGCACCGCTGGCCGAAGTGGTGGATTGGTTGCGTGAATACCTGGGCGTGACCGAATGGGCCGAGGATGCGAGCGTGCGGCGCACGGGTAGCAAGCAGTGCAGTAATGCGCGGGCGAAGGCCTTGGGCTGGACGCCAAAGTACCCGAGCTATCGCGAAGGTTACGCCGCCATTCTTGAAGGTCGCGGCTGACTCCCATACACCCCAGAAACAACTGTAGGAGCGAGACTTGCCCGCGAAGGCGTCATAACTTCCAACATCTATGTTGGCTATTACATCCCCTTCGCGGGCAAGCCTCGCTCCTACAATTGGATTTCTGTTGGCCTTTAGGGCCGGGTTACTGCTTCTCGAGCAACCACTTGCGCTGACCCGGCGTGAACTGAGGCATTTCATCCGCCTGTGCGGTGTTCACCGCCTGCAGGATCTCCAGCTCCTTGCCCTTGCGCGCAAAGATCCAGGTATTCCCCTGGCCGTTCAGCTGCAGCCACATGTTGTCGTCGCCGCCACTCATCGATGCGCAATCGCCGGCGAGACACAAAGCATAGCGATCTGCACCCGGCAGACCGGTCACCTGGCCATCGGCCTGGAATTGCACGGTGCTGCCTTCACCGGGGCCGTTGACGACTTTCCAGTTGCCACCCATGTAGGCCGAATACAGCGCGCGTTCGAAGCTCGCGCCTATCGGTGCGCCATCCGGTACGGGAATCTGGGCACGGTCGAAAACCTGTGCTGGCTCATTGTCGCTGGCAGCCTGGCTCAGTTGCTTGCCGTCACGCTTCAGCTCGCTGGCGGAACTGCCATAAAAGTCGACTTTCCAGGCGCCGGACGCTTCGCCCAGCAGCTTGCCTTCGACATTTTCAAAACCGTTGGTATAGCGGGCCTGACCGGCCTTGGTGTTGACGTTCCATTCCAGGTTCGGGCCATAAGACTGGAGCGCTTCACGCAGTGGGCCGCCTTTGGACGCAGCGTCGATCGCCACCTGATTGATCCAGGTGCCGCTGATGTCACGGTCGGCAGGGTTGCTGGCACATCCGCCCAAGAGTAGGGCGACTAGAGAGAGGGCAAGCGCAATGCGCATGGTGGAATCCTTTCAAAACGCTTTTTATACATACGGCAGCGGCGCAGCCCTTGGGGCCGCGCCGGACGCATTACTCGATGACCAGAATGGCATCCATTTCAACCTGCGAGCCCTTTGGCAGGGCGGCTACGCCGATGGCGGCGCGGGCAGGGTAGGGCTGGTCAAAGTATTTGCCCATAATCTCGTTGACCTTGGCGAAGTGGCTCAGGTCGGTGAGGAAGATGTTCAGTTTGACAATGTCCTTGAACGAACCGCCAGCCGCTTCGGCCACGGCTTTCAGGTTTTCGAACACCTGGACGGTCTGGGCTTCGAAGCCTTCAACCAGCTCCATGGTTTTTGGGTCCAGAGGAATCTGACCCGACATGTAAACGGTGTTACCCGCCTTGATCGCCTGGGAGTAAGTGCCGATGGCGGCCGGGGCCTTGTCGCTGGTGATAACAGTCTTGGTCATGAATGACTCCTTGTAATGGTGGCTTAGGCGCGCATGCGGGTGATGCGAATCACCCCGGTCAGTGCGCGCAGTTTCTTGATCACGCGGGCCAGGTGCACGCGGTCGTGCACGCTGACCACCAGTTGGACCACGCTGATGCGACCATCGCGTTCGTCCATGCTGATTTTTTCGATATTGCCGTCGGCCGCGTTGACGCTGCTGGCCAGCAGGGCGATCAGGCCGCGCTGATGTTCCAGCTCGACGCGCAGCTCGACGTTGAATTCGCCGGTGACATCCTTGGCCCACGAAAGCTGAATGCATTTTTCCGGGTTGTGGCGGATTTCGCTGATGTTGCGGCAGTTGTCCAGGTGCACGACCATGCCTTTACCCGCCGACAGGTGACCGACAATCGGGTCGCCCGGGATCGGCGTGCAGCACTTGGCGTAGCTGAGCACCAGGCCTTCGGTGCCGCGAATCGCCAGCGGACCTTCAGGGCTTGGCAATTGTTCGCCTTCGCCGAGCAGGCGACGGGCGACCACGTAAGCCATGCGATTGCCCAGGCCGATGTCTTCAAGCAGGTCTTCGATCAGTTCGAGGCGGTACTCGGTGAGCATCGCCTTGACGCGCTCGGCGGCGACTTTTTCCAGCGAGCTGTCGAAGCCATTCAACACTTTGTTCAGCAGGCGTTCGCCCAGGCTGATGGACTCTGAGCGACGTTGCAGCTTCAGCGCGTGGCGGATATGCGTCCGCGCCTTGCCGGTGACCACGAAGTTGAGCCAGGCCGGGTTCGGCCGAGCGCCGGGGGCGCTGACGATCTCGACCGTGGAGCCGCTTTGCAGCGGTTCGGACAGCGGTGCGAGACGACGATTGATCCGACAGGCAATGCAGCTGTTGCCCACGTCGGTATGCACCGCGTAAGCGAAGTCGACCGCCGTGGAGCCTTTGGGCAGCTCCATGATCCGGCCTTTGGGCGTGAACACGTAGACCTCGTCCGGGAACAGGTCGATCTTCACGCTCTCGATGAATTCCAGCGAGTTGCCGGCGCGTTGCTGCATCTCCAGCACGCCTTTGACCCACTGGCGAGCGCGGGCGTGAGTGCCTTTGGGCTGCTCGTCGCCGCTGGATTTGTACAGCCAATGGGCGGCGATGCCGTTGTTGGCCATCTCTTCCATTTCGCGGGTGCGGATCTGGATCTCGATCGGAACGCCGTGCATGCCGAACAGCGTGGTGTGCAGCGATTGATAGCCGTTGGCCTTGGGGATCGCGATGTAATCCTTGAAGCGCCCCGGCAACGGTTTGTACAAGTTATGCACAGCGCCGAGCACGCGGTAGCAGGTATCGACCTTGTCGACGATGATCCGGAACGCATAGACGTCCATGATCTCGTTAAAGGCGCGACGCTTGCCGCGCATTTTCTTGTAGATGCCGTAGAGGTGTTTCTGACGACCGCTGACCTCGCCCTGAATGCCGTCGACGGCCAGGCAGTGGCTGAGGGATTCTTCGATCTTGTTGACGATTTCCTTGCGGTTGCCCCGGGCGCGTTTGACCGCCTGGTTGATCCGCGCGGAACGCATCGGGTGCATGGCCTTGAAGCCGAGGTCTTCGAATTCTATGCGGATGGCGTGCATGCCCAGCCGGTTGGCGATGGGTGCATAGATTTCCAGGGTTTCCTTGGCGATCCGCCGGCGTTTTTCGCCGGACAGCACTTCCAGCGTGCGCATGTTGTGCAGGCGGTCGGCGAGCTTGACCAGGATCACGCGAATGTCACGCGCCATGGCCATGGCCATCTTCTGGAAGTTTTCGGCTTGTGCTTCGGCCTTGGTCTCGAAGTTCATCTGGGTCAGCTTGCTGACGCCATCGACCAGTTCAGCCACGGTTTCGCCGAACTGCGCTTGCAGCGCTTCCTTGGCAATACCGGTGTCTTCGATCACGTCATGCAGCATCGCGGCCATCAAACTCTGATGGTCCATGTGCATGTCGGCAAGAATATTCGCCACGGCAAGAGGATGCGTGACGTACGCCTCACCGCTGCGGCGGCGTTGGCCGTCGTGGGCTTGTTCGGCGTAGAAATACGCTCGGCGGACCAGATTGACCTGGTCCTTGCCGAGGTAGGCCGATAAGCGATCGGCGAGGGCGTCTATGCTCGGCATGATAACTCCTGCCGTTCGCTGTGACCCCGCGCCGTGCTACGTCGACCAGGCATAGGCTTAGACGGCCTCGTTGGACTCGTCCTCGAACGCTGCGAACAGCGGTTCGTCTTCGACGATTTCAGCGTTGGCGATGAACTCGTAGCTCATCAGGCCTTCGGCGATTTCACGCAGGGCTACAACGGTAGGCTTGTCGTTTTCCCACTGAACCAGGGGCTCTTTGCCACCGGTGGCCAGTTGACGGGCACGCTTGGTAGAGAGCATGACCAGCTCAAAGCGGTTTTCCACGTGTTCTAGGCAGTCTTCAACGGTTACGCGGGCCATGGTATTCCTCGGAGCGAATGCAATATGCGCGCTGCCCGGTTGGGCGAGCGGACTCAACAGTTTAAAAAATCACCAGCGATTAGGGAAGCGCTGATTTTTTGACCAAGCCCTTCAACGCGCTGCAAGTGCCAATGTAAAGCCCTTGCAGCGGTTTTGGGAAGAGCTGTTTAGCCGAGCAATTCAGCCAAAAGTTTGCCGTTGCGCTGCTGCTGACGCTTCTGCTGCAGCTGATTGGCGCGGAAAATCGCCTGCAAATCGCGCAATGCATGGGCGAAATCGTCGTTGATGATCAGGTAGTCGTAGTCGACGTAATGGCTCATCTCGCTGACGGCCTCACGCATGCGGCCGTCAATGATTTCGTCGCTGTCCTGGCCGCGATTGGTCAGGCGCTGGTGCAAGGCCTGCAGGGACGGCGGCAGAATGAAGATCGAGCGGGCTTGCGGCATCAACTTGCGCACTTGCTCGGCGCCCTGCCAGTCGATTTCCAGGATCAGGTCGTGGCCTGCGTCCAGGGTCTGTTGCAGATGGCTTTGCGAAGTGCCGTAGAGATTGCCGAACACTTCGGCGCGCTCCAGGAAATCACCATGTTCGCCCATCTTCACAAACGCTTCACGCGAGACGAAGTGATAGTTCACGCCGTTCACTTCACCGGGGCGCATGGCGCGGGTGGTGTGGGAGACCGAGACGCGGATCTCCGGATCAGCGTCGGTCAGGGCCTTGACCAGGCTGCTCTTGCCCGCGCCCGAAGGGGCGGAAATGATGTACAGGGTGCCGGTGCTGTGGGTCATGTCGGGTTTGCCTTACTCAATATTCTGCACTTGTTCGCGCATCTGCTCGATCAACACTTTGAGGTTGACCGCCGCCTGGGTGCTGCGCGGGTCGAAGGCTTTGGAGCCCAGTGTGTTGGCTTCGCGGTTGAGCTCCTGCATCAGGAAGTCGAGGCGCCGGCCGGCAGCGCCGCCGGATTTGAGCACCCGGCGAACTTCGATGATGTGAGTGCTCAGGCGATCCAGTTCTTCGGCGACGTCGCTCTTTTGCGCGAGCATGACCATTTCCTGCTCCAGCCGCTGCGGGTCCATCTCGGCTTTCATGTCGGCGAAGCGGTCGAGGACTTTCTGGCGCTGGGTGGCGAGCATCTGCGGGACCAGTTCACGCAGGGTCACCACGTCTTCTTCAATGGAGGTCAGGCGATCGTTGATCAGGCGCGCCAGCTCCGCGCCTTCGCGCTCGCGACCGGCCTTGAGTTCTTTCAGGCCTTCGTTGAACAGCGCCAGTGCTTCGGCATTCAAGGCTTGCGGGTCAGTGGCGTCGCCGACCAGAACGCCGGGCCAGGCCAGCACTTCCAGCGGGTTCAGCGCCGCCGGATTCTTGATCAGGCCAGCGATGGTCTCGGCGGCTGCAACCAATTGCGCGGCGCGCTCGCGATCCACTTGCAGGGGTTTGTCAGTGTTTTCTTCGGTGAAGCGCAGGGTGCATTCGAGCTTGCCCCGGGAGATGCCCTGACGCAGTGCTTCGCGGACCGCGCCTTCGAGGTCGCGAAACGACTCTGGCAGACGCAGGTGTGGTTCCAGGTAGCGGCTGTTGACCGAGCGCAGTTCCCAGCTCAGGGTGCCTTGGGCGCCGGCTTTTTCGACGCGGGCGAAGGCGGTCATGCTGTGCACCATGGAGGTACCTCGCAATGCAGGTTCTTGCGTTACCAAAGGTTTCGCAGACCCGATCTATATGAATTAAAGCCAAGAGGCAGCAAAGGCGCAGGATTGTAGCGCAGTGGGGCGGATGCGCCCAAACACACGGTGTGACAAAGGGCTGCAGGCCGTCGGTTAAGCGCTGTTCTAAGCTCTAGCCAGAGCCTTCAATCGTCGGGCGGATTTTTTAGAAGTGCCCAGGCTGGGCGCGCGGCTCTATAATGCTCGGCAGTTTTCCGTCCTCCGTACAGGTATTCCCTATGAAACGTCCAAGTGGTCGCGCTGCCGATCAGCTCCGCTCGATCCGCATTACCCGCAACTACACCAAACACGCCGAGGGATCCGTACTGGTCGAGTTCGGTGATACCAAAGTCATCTGCACCGTTAGCGTCGAAAACGGCGTGCCGCGTTTCCTCAAAGGCCAGGGCCAGGGTTGGTTGACGGCTGAATACGGCATGCTGCCGCGCGCCACCGGCGAGCGTAACCAGCGTGAAGCGAGCCGTGGCAAGCAAGGCGGCCGGACCCTGGAGATCCAGCGTCTGATCGGTCGATCTCTGCGCGCATCGCTGGACATGTCCAAACTGGGCGACGTCACCCTGTACGTCGACTGCGACGTGATCCAGGCTGACGGCGGCACCCGCACCGCATCCATTACCGGCGCCATGGTTGCGCTGGTCGACGCCTTGAAAGTGATCAAGAAGCGTGGCGGCCTGAAAGGTGGCGACCCACTCAAGCAAATGATCGCTGCTGTTTCGGTGGGCATGTACCAGGGCGAGCCTGTGCTCGACCTCGACTACCTGGAAGACTCGGCTGCCGAGACTGACCTGAACGTGGTGATGACCAGCACCGGCGGCTTCATCGAAGTCCAGGGCACCGCCGAAGGCGCGCCGTTCCAGCCGGAAGAGCTGACCGCCATGCTGGAGCTGGCCAAGAAAGGCATGACCGAAATCTTCGAACTGCAAAAGGCTGCACTGGCCGACTGACCGGAACCATTCCAGACAAGGAGGACATCATGAGTGACGAGCAAGAGCTGCTTCCCATCCCGAGCAAAGAGGTTCGGCAGTGGGCGATGTTTTGTCACCTGTCCGCCTTGCTGGGAATCTGGATTCCGTTCGGCACGTTGATCGGCCCGCTGATTCTCTGGCAGATGAAGCGCGAGATGGACCCGTTTGTCGATGCGCAGGGCAAGGAGGCGCTGAACTTTCAGATCACCGTCGCCATTGCCTCCGCCATCTGCTTCTTGCTGATGGTGGTGATCATCGGGTTTTTCCTGTTTGGACTGGTCGCGATTGGTGCGTTGGTGCTGACGATCATTGCTGGCGTGAAAGCCAATGAGGGCGTGCCGTACCGGTATCCGTTCACTTGGCGCTTGATCAAATAACGATCAGCGCTGGATTCCCTTGTGGACGCGACAGCTGTGTGAAAATGCAGTTCGCTACGCGTTAAAACAAATGCCCCGACTTGTCGGGGCATTTGCTTTTTGAATCTGGATTAACTTCCCAAGCGTTGCCATTAGCAATATCCAGATGCCGCAAGTATTGCTGCGCACTATCGCTTTTACACTTCTAGTCACAACTGCTTCGCCGCCGCACCGCCTATGTGCTTGGCAATGAGACTTCGCGGTTGATAAAGTTGCCCCAAGTAATATTCCTTCAGAAATATTTCGATATATTCAGACCATTGAAGGTCCTTGAATTTAAAGCAAATCGGTGTTGAGAAGATCAACCTGTTCAAGAGGCGTGGCCAGGTAAAAAGTTCGCCCCTGAATATATATAAAAGAATAATCCCAATGGTTCAGCTCGATTTTTATGGAACACTTGTGGCCGCCTCTTTAGTACTGTTACTGGGGCGCGGACTGGTCACACGAATCGGTTTTTTACGTAACTACAATATCCCTGAGCCTGTAGCAGGCGGCCTGGTGGTTGCTCTGCTTCTCCTGGCTTTGCGGGGGCTCGATATTGACGTCCGTTTTGACACCTCACTGCAAACACCCTTGATGTTGGCTTTTTTTGCCACCATCGGCTTGAGTGCAGACTTTGCCAGCCTGAAGAAAGGCGGGCGCGTAGTGGGGATCTTTCTACTGGCGGTCACCACGCTTTTGGTGGTTCAGAATGCCATGGGCATCGCGCTGGCAAAAACGTTGGGACTCGATCCGTTGATGGGCCTGCTGACAGGCTCGATTACCTTGGCGGGCGGTCACGGTACAGGCGCTGCGTGGGGAACGGTGTTCGGAGAGAAATACGGTCTGGCCTCTGCCTCTGAGCTCGCGATGGCCTCTGCGACGTTTGGCCTGGTGTTGGGCGGCTTGATTGGTGGCCCGGTCGCTCGCCTGCTCATCAAACGTGTCCAGGTACCCGGCCTTGCGCATGAAAAGCCACGGCTGCCAAAGGGCTTTGAGCAACCGAACAAAGAGCGCTCGATCACGCCATTTTCATTTATCGAGACACTCGCTCTGATCGCGGTCAGCTTGCTGGTGGGTTCTCTCCTGAATGGTCTGCTCCAAGGAACTGCATTTGAGCTGCCGACGTTCGTTTGCGTCTTGTTCGTGGGTGTGATTTTACGGAACGGGCTTTCAGCGCTTGGCTTGTATCAGGTATTTGAGCGTGAAGTTTCCGTATTGGGGAATGTCAGCCTGTCGCTGTTTCTGGCGATCGCTCTGATGTCGCTCAAACTGTGGGATCTGGCAGCACTGGCGTTGCCGATCTTTATCATCCTGGCTGTGCAAGCGTTGGTCATGGCACTGTTTGCGATTTTCGTGACATTCAGAATGATGGGCAGCAACTACGATGCGGCCGTTCTGGCGGCAGGGCACTGCGGTTTCGGACTGGGCGCAACGCCAACTGCCATCGCTAACATGCAAGCGGTGACACAGCGTTACGGACCTTCGCAGATAGCGTTCCTGGTTGTTCCAATGGTGGGTGCTTTCTTCATCGACATCATTAATGTCATCGTGATCAAGTTGTACCTTGCACTACCGTTTTTCGCTGCTGCTTGAGGGCATAACCCCTAAGAAAAATGCCCGTATCTTTCGATACGGGCATTTTCGTCAACCGGTCAATGAAAACCTAGATAGTCAGCGTCCAGTCGTAGTCCACGATCAGCGGAGCATGCTGCGAGAACCGTGGCTGACGTGGCAGGCGCGCACTGCGTACAAAACGGCGCAGGCCCGGCGTCAGTATCTGGTAATCGAAGCGCCAGCCCAGGTTGAGCATTTCCGCCTGTTCGTTATCCGGCCACCAGCTGTACTGGTCGCCTTCACGGCTGACTTCGCGCAGGGCATCGACATAACCCATGTTGCCGACAATCTCGTCCATCCAGGCACGTTCAGGTGCCAGGAAGCCCGGGGATTGCTGGCTGTCGCGCCAGTTCTTGATGTCCAGCTTCTGTTGCGCCACGTACAGCGAGCCACAGTAAATGTACTCGCGACGTTTGCGCCGCTGTTTATCCAGATAACGGGCGAAGTCGTCCATTAGCTTGAACTTCTGGTTCAAGTCTTCATCGCCGTTCTGCCCCGAAGGGAGCAGCAAGGTCGCGATGCTGACCTTGTCGAAATCGGCTTGCAGGTAGCGCCCGTAGCGGTCGGCCGTCTCGAAGCCGAGACCGCTGATGACTGCCTTCGGTTGCAACCGCGAATACAAAGCCACGCCACCCTGGGCGGGAACTTCGGCTTCGCAGGCATAAAGGAAGTAGCCATCCAGTTGGAAGGCTGGATCGTCCAGTTCAAAGGCGGAGGCGCGGGTGTCCTGCAGGCAGATGACGTCGGCATTCTGTGCTTGCAGCCAACTGAGCAAACCTCGCTCCACTGCAGCCTGAATACCATTGACGTTCACACTGATGATCCGCATAAATGGCCCCAAAAATCGCGTGCGTGTATGATACACGGCGTCAACCTAATTAGCTAAATCCGTGGTATTTGGGGTTTTTTTCATGCAAGCGTATCAGCGCGATTTCATTCGTTTTGCCATCGATCGCGGCGTTTTGCGCTTCGGTGAGTTCACCCTGAAGTCCGGGCGCACCAGTCCTTACTTCTTCAATGCCGGTCTGTTCAACTCCGGTTCGGCACTTGCGCAACTGGGTCGTTTTTACGCGGCAGCCATCGTCGAAAGCGGTATCCCGTTCGACGTATTGTTTGGCCCGGCGTACAAAGGCATTCCGTTGGCGGCGACCACTGCGGTGGCTCTGGCCGAACATCACGACCGTGACTTGCCATGGTGCTTCAACCGTAAAGAGGCCAAGGCACACGGCGAAGGCGGCAGCCTGGTTGGCGCGCCATTGACCGGCGAAGTGCTGATCATCGATGACGTGATCACTGCCGGCACCGCCATCCGTGAGGTGATGCAGATCATCGCTTCCCAGGATGGCGCGAAGGCGGCAGGCGTGCTGATCGCCCTCAACCGTCAGGAGCGTGGCAATGGTGAGTTGTCAGCGATTCAGGAAGTGGAACGTGATTTTGGTATTCCGGTGATCAGCATTGTTTCGCTGAACCAGGTGCTGGAGTTCCTGGCGGACGATCCGCAGCTCAAACAGCACCTGCCTGCCGTTGAAGCCTACCGCGCCCAATTCGGCGTGTAACCACAATCCCCTTGTGGGAGCGGGCTTTTGTGGCGAGGGAGCTTGCTCCCGCTTGAGTGCGCAGCGCTCACAAGATCTTCAGGGCCGCTGCGCAGCCCAGCGGGAGCAAGCTCCCTCGCCACAAAAGGTGGATGCCACAGGGATCGCAAACAAACAAAAGACCCCGCTCGGCCAGGCTGAGCGGGGTCTTTTTTTGTCAGTGCAGTCTTCGCCATTTTCCTATCAGTTTGAGTGTCAATCCCAGGTTAAACAGAGCAAACACCAGCAAGGCCAGGACGACTAACACGTAAAGCGTGCGATCCACATCGAAATCCCACAGATCCAGCGTGCTGCCGCGTGTGATCCGCACGGCGGCCGGCAGATTGACGTAAAACAGCGCCACGAAGACGCAAGTCAGCGGCAATGCACAGCTGAAGAAAACATTTATTACCTGTTCCCGGCTGCGTTTTCTCGCCTGCGGACCTGACTGTTTTTCATCCAATTCCAACGCTTCATGCAGCCTTGGCCACGCCAGATTGAACATGAAGGTGGTCAGGGTCAGCAGCAAGCCACTGACCGCGACGACATCACTGAACGGCATTCAGGCCCAGTGTCTGGCACAACAGCGCGTGGGAGTCTTCGCTGATTTCGAACTGCCCGGCACTGCCTTTACGTTTGATGATGGGTTTGAAGGTCGGCTCGTTCTGTGTGATCAGCATGTTCAGCTCATCGCGAATAACGTCCGAACTGATCACCACCAGATACACCGTTTGCGCATGTTCCGCAGACTCGACCACGGCTCTCATGCTGTGTTGCAGGATCTCGTCCAGTTGATTGCGAAAGCGTGAAACCGTGTTCTTCAGCAGGGTTTTGCTTTGGCTCTGGGTCAGCTGGAAAATCGTTGATATCTGCGATTCGGTTGGCAGGGTTTGCCCGAAGTAGCTTTGAATCAGATACAGAAGTCTGTCCTGTTTCGCTTCATCGGCCCGGCTCGGCATGCCGCCTTCTACCAGCATTTTCAAGTATTCGGTCAGGCTTGCCTTGGCGATACGCTGTAGGGCGTGGGTGATTTCGTGATCGGAAATTCTAAGTGTCTTTTTGACCGGCTCCTTTTGCTCGAGGTCGAATGCCTGGGCGTCAATCGTGAAGGAAATCTGCATGGCTCGATCCCCGTGATCATTTACCGGATTTGGTTGGATAAGGATCTTCTACCGCATCCCCTTGGCCACTGAGAATTTTCCAGCCGTTTTGTACATGCACTGAATCCAGGCGCTGTGGGCAAGGTGGCAAGGATTTTTTCGATTGGTTGGAGTATTCGTAGCCGCAGTCGGCGCATTCGTAGGTGCCTGCGGATACGTCGCTGCCATTCGGTGCGTAAACTTTTTGCATGGTTAGATCTCCTGTAGGTACAGGGAAGATCCTATGCGGACTAATACTGGCGGGATGTCAGACGTTTCGCTGAGTCAGGTCGGACGTTTCCGGTGCGCATAAAAAAGATCGCAGACTTCGTCAGCTCCTACGGAATATTCGTACGTCCGTGGGCGCTGCCGAAGGCTGCGATCTTTTGATTTTGGTATATCAGTGACGCTTGCGGTTACTGATCAAGGTGCCCACACCGGTGTCGGTGAAGATTTCCAGCAGAATCGCATTTGGCACCCGGCCATCGATGATCAACGAGCTGCCCACGCCGCCCTGAACCGCTTCCAGTGCGCAACGGATCTTCGGCAGCATGCCGCCGTAGATGGTGCCGTCGGCGATCAGGTCGTCGACTTGCTGGGTAGTCAGGCCGGTCAGGACCGTGCCCTGCTTGTCCATCAGGCCGGCAATGTTGGTCAGCAGCATCAGCTTTTCAGCTTTCAGCGCTTCGGCCACTTTACCGGCTACCAGGTCGGCGTTGATGTTGTACGACTCGCCGTTGGCACCGACGCCAATTGGCGCGATCACCGGAATGAAATCGCCTTTCACCAGCAGGTTCAGCAGGTCGGTGTTGATCCCGACCACTTCGCCCACCTGGCCGATGTCGATGATTTCCGGTTGGGTCATCTCCGGCGTCTGGCGGGTCACGGTGAGCTTCTTCGCACGAATCAGCTCGGCGTCTTTACCGGTCAGGCCGATGGCGCTGCCGCCATGACGGTTGATCAGGTTGACGATGTCCTTGTTCACCTGGCCGCCGAGGACCATTTCCACCACGTCCATGGTCTGTGCGTCAGTCACGCGCATGCCATCGATGAAGTGGCTCTCGATCGACAGACGCTTGAGCAGGTCGCCGATTTGCGGGCCGCCGCCGTGAACCACCACCGGGTTAATCCCGACGGCTTTCATCAGCACGATGTCGCGGGCGAAGCCGGTTTTCAGCTCCTCGCTTTCCATCGCGTTGCCGCCGTATTTGATCACCAGCGTCTTGCCGACATAGCGGCGGATGTAAGGCAACGCTTCGGACAGGACCTTGGCGGTGTTGGCGGCGGCTTCGCGTTCGAGGGTCATTCAGGGCTCCGGGTGAATCAGAACGGTAGTTGGAGATCAGGTGCAACACGCTTCAACTGGACTTTGAATACGTCCTTAATGCGCTGCAATTCAGCCTCGTCATCGGCCTCGAAGCGCAGGACCAGCACCGGTGTGGTGTTGGACGCGCGCACCAGGCCCCAGCCTTTGGCGTAGTCGACTCGCACGCCGTCGATGGTGGTCAGGTCAGCGCCATCGCCCCACTTCGCGTCGTGCAATGCATCAATGATGCTGAATTTGCTCTCTTCGGTCACATGGATATTGATTTCCGGCGTAGAAATATCGTTCGGGAAGGTCGCGAACAGCTCTTCCGCGGTGGATTTTTCCTTGCTGAGGATCTCCAGCAGACGCGCAGCGCTGTAAATGCCGTCGTCAAAACCGAACCAACGCTCCTTGAAGAAGATGTGCCCGCTCATTTCGCCGGCCAACAGGGCGCCGGTTTGTTTCATTTTCTTTTTGATCAACGAGTGACCGGTCTTCCACATTAGCGGACGACCGCCGTATTCCTTGATCAGCGGCGTCAGGCGGCGGGTGCATTTGACGTCGAAGATGATTTCCGCGTCCGGGTTGCGCGCCACCACGTCGCGGGCGAATAGCATCAGCAGGCGGTCCGGGTAAACGATGCTGCCGGTGTTGGTCACCACGCCAACGCGGTCGCCGTCGCCGTCGAAGGCCAGGCCGATGTCGGCGTTGGTTTCCTTGACCTTGGCGATCAAGTCGACAAGGTTTTCAGGCTTGCCCGGGTCCGGGTGATGATTCGGGAAGTTGCCGTCGACGTCGCAGAACAGCGGGATGACTTCGCAGTTCAGGGCTTCGATCAGTTGCGGGGCGATCACACCGGCCGCGCCGTTGCCGCAGTCGACCACGACTTTGAGGCGACGAGCGAGTTTGATGTCCTCGACGATTTCAGTGTTGTAGCGATCGAGGATTTCGACCTTGGTGATGCTGCCCTTGCCGCTGCTCAGGTTGTTGGTCTTGAGGCGGTCGTGCAGGGCCTGGATCTGTTCGTTGGCCAGCGTATCGCCGGCGATGACGATCTTGAAGCCGTTGTAGTTCGACGGGTTGTGGCTGCCGGTCAGCATCACGCCCGATTTGCCGGCCAGTACGTTGGCGGCGTAGTAAAGCGCGGGCGTTGGCACCAGGCCCACGTCACTGACATGGCAACCGGCGTCGGCCAGGCCTTTGATCAATTGTTCGACCAGTTCCGGGCCGGACAGGCGACCGTCACGGCCAACGGAAACGTTCGGTTCGCTCTGGGCCAGGCTTTGGGCGCCGATGGCTCGACCGAGCCAGTAAGCGGTTTCAGCGTTCAGGAATTCCGGGACGGTGCCGCGAATGTCGTAGGCGCGGAAAATGCTGTCGGGGAACTTGGGTGCGACTTGGGCTGGGGTGTTCATCTGTAGGAATGCTCCATCTCGAAAGTGGCTGGACCTGCACGCGAAGAACGCTTCGGCGGGTTCGAACTGAAGGGTATGACGGCGTTTTCCACAGAGAGTTCGTGGTGCGAAAAGGCCATGACACCGGTTTCAGTCAGCATCTGGTCGGCCAATGCCTTGATTTCCAGTAGTAAACCTTCCAGATGACGGCTGTGCAATTTCGAGCATACAAAGCACCTGTGGCGAGGGAGCTTGCTCCCGCTTGAGTGCGTAGCGCTCACAAAATCCTGGGGCCGCTACGCAGCCCAGCGCGAGCAAGCTCGCTCCCCACAAGGGGGCATCTATCGGATCAGTGGCTGCCCGAATGCCCGAAACCGCCCGCACCGCGCTCGGTTTCGACGAACTCTTCGACCATCTCGAAGTGTGCTTGAACCACTGGCACCAGTACCAATTGGGCCAGGCGCTCGCCCACCACCATGTTGAAATCGGTCTGGCCACGGTTCCAGCACGACACCATCAACGGACCCTGATAATCGGAGTCGATCAGGCCGACCAGATTGCCCAGCACGATGCCGTGCTTATGGCCCAGGCCGGAGCGCGGCAGAATCAGCGCGGCCAAACCTGGATCGCCGATGTAAACGGACAGGCCGGTCGGAATCAGCACGGTTTCACCCGGCTTGATCACGGTGTCTTTTTCCAGCATGGCGCGCAGGTCGAGGCCGGCGGAGCCTGGCGTGGCGTACTGCGGCAGCGGGAATTCGGTGCCGATGCGGGGGTCGAGGATCTTGGCTTGCAAAGCGTGCATGTAAATTAAACCTGGTTCAGACGTTCGGCGATAAAAGTGATCAGCTGGCGAGCGATTTTGCTCTTGCTGGTCTGGGCGAAAAGTGTGGCGTGTAGCTCACGGTCGATCACGCTGCAGGCGTTTTCTTCGCTGTTGAAGCCAATGCTCGGGTTGGCGACGTCGTTGGCGACGATCAAATCGAGGTTCTTGTCTTTCAACTTGCGCGCAGCGTAATCGAGCAGGTGTTCGGTTTCGGCGGCGAAACCGACACTGAACGGACGGTCGGGGCGAGTGGCGATGGTGGCCAGGATGTCTGGATTGCGCACCATTTGTAGCAACAAGCCGTCGCCGTTCGTAGGGTCTTTCTTGAGTTTCTGTGGGGCGACAACTTCCGGACGGTAGTCCGCGACCGCTGCGGAGGCGATAAACAGGTCGCAAGGGATCGCGGCTTCGCAGGCGGCCAGCATGTCGCGGGCGCTGACCACGTCGATGCGCGTGACGCGATCCGGGGTCGGCAGGTGCACCGGGCCGGTAATCAGGGTGACGCGGGCGCCGGCTTCAACCGCCGCTTCGGCCAGGGCAAAGCCCATTTTACCGGAGCTGTGGTTGGTGATGTAGCGCACCGGGTCGATGTTTTCCTGGGTCGGGCCGGCGGTGATCAGCACGTGTTTGCCGGTCAGTGCCTGACGCTTGAAACAATCCGCCGCGCACTGGGCGAGTTCGACGGCTTCGAGCATGCGACCGAGGCCGACGTCACCACAGGCCTGGCTGCCGGAGGCTGGGCCAAAGGCTTTGATGCCGCGGCTTTCGAGGGTTTGCAGGTTGGCCTGGGTCGCCGGGTCGCGCCACATGGCCTGGTTCATTGCCGGGGCAACGGCAACCACGGCGTCGGTGGCCAGCACCAGCGTGGTCAGCAGGTCGTCGGCAATGCCTTGGGCCAGACGGGCGATCAGGTCCGCAGTGGCGGGGGCGATCAGCACCATGTCGGCCCACTTGGCCAGCTCGATGTGGCCCATCGCGGCTTCGGCCGCCGGGTCCAGCAGGTCCAGATGAACCGGGTGACCGGAGAGGGCCTGCATGGTCAGCGGGGTGATGAACTCGCTGCCGCCACGGGTCATGACCACGCGCACTTCGGCGCCCTGGTCGATCAGACGGCGAACCAGGTCGGCGCTCTTGTAGGCAGCAATGCCGCCGCCGACGCCCAGAACGATGCGTTTCCGATACAGCCGCTGCATAGGTCTGCCTTTCATTTCGTTGATGACTGCGTGGCGAACCCCCCTCCCCAGGAGTGAAATCGCCCGCAAAAAAGATGGGCTACGATATCACAGCGACCGCTACGGAACAGCGGCGCCCACAGACCAGGGAGGTGTTATGAGTATTCGGGATTGGCCGGCAGCCGAGCGGCCGCGGGAGAAGTTGTTGGAGCAGGGGGCAGGGATTCTTTCCGACGCCGAGTTGCTGGCGATCTTTCTAAGAACGGGCGTGTCCGGCAAAAGCGCGGTAGATCTCGCGCGGCATCTGTTGAATCAATTTGGCAGTTTGCGTTCGCTGATGGAGGCAGATCAGCCAACGTTCAGCAGGCAATTAGGGTTGGGGCCGGCAAAATTTGCGCAGTTGCAGGCGGTGTTGGAAATGGCCCGACGGCACCTGGCCGAGCGCCTGCGTCACAACTCAGTGCTGGAGAATCCGTTGGCGGTGCGTGACTACCTCAAGTCGATGCTGCGTCACGAGCCTCATGAAGTATTTGGCTGCCTGTTTCTGGATTCCAAACATCGTGTGCTGGCGTTTGAATCACTGTTTCGCGGTTCCATCGACTGCACCAGCGTTTATCCGCGGCAAGTGGTCAAGCGTGCTTTGGCCCACAACGCCGCAGCGCTGATCCTCTGTCACAACCATCCGTCGGGCAATTCCGACCCCAGTCAGGCCGACCGAAAACTGACCAAGCGTCTGCAAGAGGCACTGGACCTGATCGATGTGCGGGTGCTCGACCATTTCATCATCGGCGATGGCGACCCGCTGTCGATGGCTGAGTATGGGTGGATGTAGGGCTGGGGACGGGCCTCTGTGGCGAGGGCTTGCTCCCGCTTGAGTGCGCAGCGCTCACAAGATCTTCAGGGCCGCTGCGCAGCCCAGCGGGAGCAAGCTCCCTCGCCACAGAAAAGCATCCCCGCAGTGTTTCCGAGAGTTACTTGAGGTTGACCTTGGAGTAATCCTGGCGACCAAACGGGCTGACCGAATAACCCTCGACTTCCTTGCGCGTCAACGCGAAGGCGGTCGGGTGGGCCAGCGGCAACCACAAGGCCTGCTGCTGGATCTGCGCCTGAGCCTGTTCGTAGAGCTTGGTACGCACGCCTTGCTCGCCGGTGGTCTTGCCGGCGCTGATCAGCTTGTCCAGGTCCTGATTGCAGTAACGGGCGAAGTTGGTGCCGGACTTGACGGCAGGGCAGGAAAACTGCGGCGTGAGGAAGTTATCCGGGTCGCCGTTGTCGCCGGCCCAGCCCATGAACAGCAGGTCATGCTCACCGGCCTTGGCGCGACGAATCAGTTCGCCCCATTCGATCACGCGAATCTCGGCCTGAATGCCGACCTCCGCGAGGTCGGACTGAAGCAGTTGAGCGCCCAGGCTCGGGTTCGGGTTGAGCAAACTGCCGGAAGGGCGGGTCCAGATGGTGGTTTGGAAACCGTCCTTCAGTCCAGCCTTGGCCAGCAGTGCCTTGGCCTTTTCAACGTCATGCGGGTAGCCCGGCAAACCTTTGTTGTAGCTCCAGGTGTTGGGTGGGTACGGGCCGTTGGCGGGCTCGGCGGTGTCTTCGAACACGGCTTTGATGTAGTTGGCCTTGTCGAACGCGAGGTTGATTGCCTGGCGCACTTCAGGTTTGTCCAGTGGCGGATGCTGGCTGTTGATGCCGACGAACGCGGTCATGAAGGCGTCAGTCTTTTCGACTTTCAAGGTCGGTTCTTTCAGCGCGGCCTGTACGTCCAATGGTTTGGGTGACAGGGCAATCTGGCATTCATTGCGACGCAGTTTCTGCAACCGTACGTTGGCGTCCGGGGTGATGGCGAAGATCAGCGGATCGACCGAAGGCTTGCCGCCAAAGTAGTCAGGGTTGGCCTTGTAGCGAATCGAGGCATCTTTCTGAAAACGCGTGAAGACAAATGGACCGGTGCCAATTGGCTGGCTGTTGAGCTTCTCGGTTGTACCGGCCTTGAGCAATTTGTCGGCGTATTCAGCCGAATAGATCGACGCGAAACCCATGCTCAATGTCGCGAGGAAGGTCGAATCAGGATGGTCGAGGGTAAAACGTACAGTCAGAGGGTCGAGCGCGTCGATCTTCTTGATCAGCGCCGGCAACTGCATCGATTGCGCGTGCGGGAAGCCGCTCTGCGCCACTTTGTGCCACGGGTTGGCGGGGTCGAGCATGCGGTCGAAGCTGAATTTCACGTCTTCGGCGGTCAGGTCGCGCGTCGGGCTGAAATATTCGGTGCGGTGGAATTTCACCTGCGGATGCAATTTGAAGACGTAGGTCAGGCCGTCGGGGGTGACTTCCCAGCTGTCCGCGAGCCCGGCGACCACTTTTCCGCTGGCCGTGTCGAAGTCCACCAAACGGTTCATCAACACGTCGGCCGAGGCGTTGGTGGTGGTCAGCGAGTTGTATTGCACCACGTCGAACCCTTCCGGGCTGGCCTCGGTGCAGACGCTCAGGGCGGCGGCCTGGGCCAATGGGCTCAGCAGAAGCGGGGCAAGCAACAGCGGTAGGGCAGCGAGGCGCATGGTCGGATTCCTTTACAGATCGAAGGCCCATCTGCAAGTGCAGTCTGGAAAAGGCTTACCCTAGTGGGCTCTTTTGCAAATGACTATCCCCTTTTTCAATTTAAGAGGACTATGTGCGATCGTTTTCGGTGAACGCCGGCCGAGGAAAACCCTGAATTGGCCGGTTGGCCGATTTTCTGCGACGAGCGGTCTTTATCGACGATAGCCTTTATCCAAGGCGCTCGGAGCCAGAAAAACTGGGTTTTTATCAAGTCCGCGCACACGGAATGTTGTTGCTCTCCAGTCTTTCTGGTATAAAGCAGCGCTCTTTTCTAGGGGCCCGGTTCCTTCACTGTAGGTGTAGCCGGTAAGACCTCTAAAGAAACGCGGCGCCTGGCGCCAAATGACTGAGAGATTAAGCGGCCAACCCATGCCGGGTTGGGCATGTGGTTTTAGAGGGCTGAGGCATGTCGAGAGTATGTCAAGTTACCGGTAAGGGTCCGGTGACTGGGAATAACATTTCCCACGCAAACAACAAAACCCGTCGTCGTTTCCTGCCGAACCTGCAGCATCACCGCTTCTGGGTTGAAGAAGAGAAACGTTTCGTGCGTCTGCGCGTATCTGCCAAAGGCATGCGTATCATCGACAAGCGTGGCATCACTGTCGTGCTGGCCGAAATCCGCAAAGCCGGCAAGATCTAAGGGAGCTAATCATGCGTGAATTGATTCGTTTGATTTCGAGCGCCGGTACTGGTCACTTCTACACTACCGACAAGAACAAGCGTACTACTCCGGACAAAATCGAGATCAAGAAATTTGATCCGGTTGTTCGCAAGCACGTGATCTACAAGGAAGGCAAAATCAAGTAATTGATTTTTCCCTCTTATGAAAAAGGCCCGTATCGCGAGATACGGGCCTTTTTTGTTGTCTGTTGGTTATGTGTTGCCGGTCAGGGCCCCTTCGCGGGCAAGCCTCGCTCCTACAGGACGGACGCGATTCACCGTAGGAGCGAGGCTTGCCCGCGAAGAGGCCGGCCCTGCTAGCACAAATCTTCAGGCCTTCTGTTCAAACGCCACATAAATCTTGCGGCACGTTTCCAGCACTTCCCACGTGCCGCGGAAACCAGCCGGAATCACGAAGCGATCGCCCGCCCGTACGGTCTTGCTGTTGCCATCGTTATCGCGCAGCACCGAAACGCCCTGAACGATTTCGCAGTATTCATGCTCGGTAAAGTTCACATGCCACTGGCCGACTGCGCCTTCCCACACGCCCGCGTTCAACTGGCCGCACGGGCTGTTGTAGTGGTTGTAAACCACCTGCTCCGGGTCGCCCTTGAGGACTTTCGCCTGGTCCGGTCTGTAGCGCTCGGGCTCGGTAGTGGCTTGGCTAAAATCGACGATATTCTGGATGCTCATTGTTGTTATCCCCCGTGATTGCGGCGCGAGTGGCTGGAAAGGTGCTGGAAAGCCCAAAGTCTATGTTTATTAAAATGAACACCGCAAGGCCGTTTGCCGACCTTATGTCAAATATATTGAAACAACCCCGGCCACTGGTTTAGGGTGGCGGTTGCCTTCGGCCGAATTGCAGGCTGGCCGGGCAGAATTCCTGGGGACGTCCGCGAAGAACGCGGGGCGCTCGTATTCAATAAGAGGAGGACACTCGAATGACCACCCTGACTCGTGCCGATTGGGAACAACGGGCTCGCGATCTGAAGATCGAAGGCCGCGCCTACATCAATGGCGAATACACCGATGCCGTCTCCAGCGAGACCTTCGAGTGCATCAGTCCGGTCGATGGCCGTCTGCTGGGCAAGATTGCCAGCTGTGACGCCGCCGATGCCCAGCGCGCTGTTGAAAACGCTCGCACCACGTTCAATTCCGGCGTCTGGTCGCGCCTGGCGCCGACCAAACGCAAAGCCACCATGATCCGTTTCGCCGGCCTGCTGAAACAGCACGCCGAAGAGCTGGCCCTGCTTGAAACCCTCGACATGGGCAAGCCGATCAGCGATTCCCTGTACATCGACGTTCCCGGCGCGGCGCAAGCCTTGAGCTGGAGCGGCGAAGCCATCGACAAAATCTACGATGAAGTGGCCGCGACCCCGCACGATCAGCTGGGTCTGGTGACCCGCGAGCCGGTCGGCGTCGTTGGCGCCATCGTGCCGTGGAACTTCCCGTTGATGATGGCCTGCTGGAAACTCGGCCCGGCGCTGTCCACCGGTAACTCGGTGATCCTCAAGCCGTCGGAAAAATCCCCGCTGACCGCCATCCGCATCGCTGCGCTGGCTGTTGAAGCCGGCATCCCGAAAGGCGTGCTGAACGTGCTGCCGGGCTACGGTCACACCGTCGGCAAGGCCCTGGCCCTGCACAACGATGTCGACACGCTGGTGTTCACCGGTTCGACCAAGATCGCCAAGCAACTGCTGATCTACTCCGGCGAATCGAACATGAAACGCGTCTGGCTCGAAGCCGGCGGCAAGAGCCCGAATATCGTGTTCGCCGATGCCCCGGACCTGCAAGCCGCCGCTGAAGCCGCCGCTGGCGCCATCGCCTTCAACCAGGGCGAAGTCTGCACCGCCGGTTCGCGTCTGCTGGTCGAGCGTTCGATCAAGGACACCTTCCTGCCGCTGGTGATCGAGGCCTTGAAAACCTGGAAACCGGGCAACCCGCTGGACCCGGCGACCAACGTCGGCGCACTGGTCGATACCCAGCAGATGAACACCGTGCTGTCCTACATCGAATCCGGCCACGCCGATGGCGCCAAACTGGTAGCCGGCGGCAAGCGTACGCTTCAGGAAACCGGTGGAACTTACGTTGAGCCAACGATTTTCGACGGCGTCAGCAACGCGATGAAAATCGCTCAGGAAGAAATCTTTGGTCCGGTTCTGTCGGTCATTGCTTTCGACACCGCCGAAGAAGCCGTCGCGATTGCCAACGACACTCCGTACGGCTTGGCGGCTGCGGTGTGGACCAAGGACATCTCGAAGGCTCACCTGACCGCCCGGGCGCTGCGTGCCGGTAGCGTGTGGGTGAATCAGTACGATGGCGGCGACATGACCGCACCGTTCGGTGGCTTCAAGCAATCGGGCAACGGCCGCGACAAGTCGCTGCACGCGTTCGACAAATACACCGAGCTGAAGGCGACCTGGATCAAGTTGTAAGCCGTTACGGGAGGCTTGTTGAGTAACAGGCCTCCCGAACGACGCAGATTCCTTGTGGGAGCGAGCCTGCTCGCGATAGCGGTGTAACAGTCGACGAAAATGTTGAATGTTGCTCCGTCATCGCGAGCAGGCTCGCTCCCACAGTGTTTTGTGTTGTACATAAAATATCCACAGGAGCGTGGAATATGCGTTGGGCGACTTATTTCGCCGTGTTGGCGTCTGTCTTGAGTGTCGGCCTGGCCCTGGGCGTCAGCATGCCGCTGGTGTCGTTTCGTCTGGAAGGCTGGGGTTACGGTTCGTTTGCCATCGGCGTAATGGCCGCGATGCCGGCGATGGGTGTCTTGCTGGGGGCGAAAATCTCCAGTCATCTGGCGGCGCGACTCGGCACGGCCAATCTGATGCGTCTGTGCTTGTGGGCCGGGGCGGTATCCATTGGGTTGCTGGCGCTGTTGCCGAGCTATCCGGTGTGGCTGGTGCTGCGATTGATGATTGGCGTGATCCTTACGCTGGTCTTCATTCTTGGCGAAAGCTGGATCAACCAACTGGTGGTCGAGCAATGGCGCGGCCGACTGGTGGCGCTGTATGGCAGCAGCTATGCGCTAAGTCAGCTCGCCGGGCCGCTGCTGTTGGGAGTTCTGGGGACTGACCACGATTACGGATTCTGGGTCGGCGTCGGGCTGCTCACGGCGGCGCCGTTCCTGTTGTTGGGTCGCAGCGGCGCACCGACCAGTGAAGCCTGCAGCGTGACCTTCAGCGACTTGTGGGGCTTCTGCCGAGGTCTGCCGGCGATTGCTTGGGGCGTAGCGCTGTTCGCGGCGTTCGAGGCGATGATCCTGACGTTGTTGCCGGTGTATTGCCTGCGTCAGGGCTTCACCACGGAAATCGCTTTGGCGATGGTCAGCACTGTGGTGGTCGGCGACGCGTTGCTGCAACTGCCGATTGGCGCGCTGGCGGATCGTTTGTCGCGACGCACGCTGTTCACCGGTTGCGCTGTGGTGCTGATGCTTTCGAGCCTGGCGATTCCGCTGCTGATCGACACGTTGCTGATCTGGCCGTTGTGGGTGCTGTTTGGCGCCAGTGCCGGGGGCTTGTTCACCTTGTCGTTGATCCTGATCGGCGAACGATATCGCGACGATGCGCTGGTACGGGCCAATGCGCATATCGCGCAGCTGTGGGGTATTGGTTGCCTGGTCGGACCGTTGGCTGCCGGGGCTGGCAGTCAGTGGATCAGCGGGCACGCGTTGCCACTGTTGATGGCGGCCGGGGCGTTCGGGTTGGTGATTTTGCTGATGCGCCAGGGGGCATTCGGCACGGTTGCCGAACCAGCCTGAGCACAAAAAACCTGTGGCGAGGGAGCTTGCTCCCGATCGGCTGCGCAGCAGTCGCAAATCGAAGTCCGCGTTTTTTTGCCTGTTTGAATAGAGGTGATTGATGGGGGCCGCTTCGCAGCCCAGCGGGAGCAAGCTCCCTCGCCACATTGGATCGGCCGCTACAACATCCGCTCAAGGCCGACCGCTGTGCTCATCCACGCATTGAACTGGCGCCACCAGCTTCCCGGCTCTTCGGTCAGCGTGTGCATTTTGCCGTCGTCCTCAGTCACCCAGACGATCCGATCGTTTTCCAGTTTCACCTGATAACTCAGGGGCGGCGCCATACCCTCCATGGCCGCTTTGCGCACATGCGCGGCAAGTTCGGGGCTGTCCACCAGTACCCCGACCTCAGTGTTCCACAGCACCGAGCGCGGGTCGAAGTTGAACGAGCCGATGAAGGATTTCTGCTGGTCGAAGATCATCGCCTTGCTGTGCAGGCTCGAATCGGAGCCGCGGAAGGACTTGCTGTAGAAAATATGCGGTCCGCTGCCGCCGCCTTCACCGGGTTGGCGGCGTAATTCGTACAACTTCACGCCATGTTCCAGCAGCGCCCGGCGATAGGGTGCGTAGCCGCCGTGCACCGCCGGGACGTCGGTGGCTTCCAGCGAGTTGGTCAGCAGGCTGACGGAGACCCCGGCATCGGCGCGGCCGGTGAGGTAAACCAGGCCCGGCTGCCCCGGTACGAAGTACGCCGAGATCATGATCAGCTCTTTGCTGACCCCGGTGAGTTCAGGCGCCAGCTGCGTGGTCAGCAGCAATTGCGGATCGGGCTCGCCGTCTGACAAGACCTTGCTCGGTGCGTCCCACAAAGCCTGATTCCAGGCCCAGATCAGCTCCCGGCGCCAGATGTCCATGCGCGGGTTTGTGGTGTAGGTCATCAATTGTTGATACAGCGCGTGGTTCTGTTTGCGCGTCTCTTCCAGCGATTCTTCCAGGCGTGTGCGGGTATTTTGCAGGTCCTTTTGCGTCGGTTTGCTCGACAGGAATTCATCGATCGGCTTGCTCAGCGCACTGTTCCAGTACTGGTCAAAGCTGTGGCCAAGCTGCTCGGCGACCGGCCCGACGCCCAGCATGTCGATGTCGGTGAAGTTCAGGTTGGGCTCGGCATCGAAATATTCGTCCCCCAGGTTACGGCCGCCGACGATGGCCGCGCTGTTGTCCGCCAGCCACAATTTGTTGTGCATGCGCCGGTGTTGCAGCGACAGGTTCAACAACCGGCCCATGGTTCGCGTCACGCCTGTGGCGCGGCCAAGATGCAGCGGGTTGAACAGGCGGATCTGGATCTGCGGATGCGCCGCGAGGGTAGCGATGATCCAGTCGAGGCCGTCGCTGGTGGTGTCGTCGAGCAGGATTCTCACGCGCACGCCACGGTCGGCCGCCTTGAGCAGTTCGTCCACCAGCATGCGAGTGCTGATGCCGTCGTGGACGATGTAGTACTGCAAGTCGAGGCTGCTTTGGGCGTTGCGGATCAACTCGGCGCGGGCCATGAAGGCTTCGCCGCTATTGGACAGCAGGCGAAAACCGGACTTCCCCTCATGGGGCGCGGCCTGGGCCTGGATCGATCGACCGAATGCCGAATCACTGGCGGGCAGCGCCTGACTGGGCTCGCGTTGAACATCGAAACTGGCACAACCGCCCAGGAGCGAGGCGAGTAGCAGAAGAGCGAGCAGGGGCTGTCTGACTCTCACGTAGGATCGTTCCGATTGGCGGCAGGTGTCGGCATATGGACGCTGGATTCCGGTTAAAAGTCAGTCCGTGAAGCTGTCATTTTCCGCCAGCAGTTTGATTGCCGCGACGCCGACCTTACGTACCGCGTCTTCGATCTGTGGTGTTGGCTTGGCAGCGTAGTTCATCCGCAGGCAATTGCGGTACTTGCCCGAGGGAGAAAAGATGCTGCCGACGGCAATCTGTACGCCTTGGTCGTGCAAGGCGCGATTCAGTTTCAGGGTGTCGAAACCATCCGGCAGTTCGACCCAGAGCATGAAACTGCCTTGTGGGCGACTGGCGCGGGTGCCGGCGGGGAAATAACGGCTGACCCAATCGATCATCATGTCGCGATTGCGCTGGTATTGCGTGCGCATCCGCCGCAAATGCGGTTCGAAGTGACCGGCCTTGAGGAATTCGGCGATGGCAATCTGCGGTTGCGGCGCAGTGGAACCGGTGCTGATGTATTTCATGTGCAGCACCCGCTCCAGATAGCGGCCCGGTGCAACCCAACCGATGCGCAAACCTGGCGCGAGCGTCTTGGAAAATGAACTGCAGAGCAGGACGCGGCCGTCTTCGTCGAAGGATTTGATCGTGCGCGGTCGCGGGTAGTTGTAGGCCAGTTCGCCATACACATCATCCTCGATGATCGCCACGTCGAAACGCTGTGCGAGCGTCAACAACGCGCGTTTGCGCGATTCCGGCATGATGTAGCCCAGCGGGTTGTTGCAGTTGGGCGTCAACTGTATGGCCTTGATCGGCCATTGTTCCAGGGCCAGCTCCAGCGCATCGAGGCTGATCCCGGTCAGCGGGTCGGTGGGGATTTCCAGGGCCTTCATGTTCAGGCCCTTGAGCGTCTGCATCGCGCCGTGAAAGCTCGGCGAATCCACGGCGACGATGTCACCCGGCTCACAGATGGAGCGAATGCTGGTGGACAACGCTTCGTGGCAGCCGGTGGTGATCACCAGGTCGTTGGCTGTCAGTTGGCATCCGGAATCCAGCATCAGGCGCGCAATCTGTTCACGCAATTCGAGGGTGCCGTGAATGTTGTCGTAATACAGACCGGGCATGTCCTGCCGCCGGCTGATGCGGGCGAGGTTGCGCAGTAACGGTTTCATGGTCGGCGTGGTGATGTCCGGCATGCCGCGGCCCAATTGCACCACATCCTTGCGCGGTACCGCGCGGATCAGTTCCAGCACTTGGTCCCACTGCGAAATATCCACCGGGCGCTGGGCCGGGCGACCGATCGCGGGCAATTCCGGCAGTTCACGACCGACCGGAACGAAGTAGCCGGACTTGGGTTTCGGCATCGCCAGGCCGCTGTCTTCCAGCACCCGATAGGCTTGCTGAACCGTACTCAGGCTGACGCCGTGCTCGACGCTCAATGCCCGCACCGACGGCAGCCGGTCACCGGGGCGATAGAAGCCCTGTTCGATACGCGTGCCGAGCAATTCGGCGAGGTTGACGTAAAGGGTCATGGCGCAGTCTCGATGTGAGTGATTCGGTTAACCAGTACAGATCAGGCAAAAAATTGTGATTCAGAGGTTAAAAGGCGAAATCTGTATGGGGTTAATACTGCAAAGTTGAATCTGTAATGCTTTTCGCCGTCCACGCATCATGAAAGCTCTGGCTACCCAAGTAAACAGGAGCAATCTAAATGAACGGCTTGAGCGATGTGCGGCTGACGTTACGCAGTCAGGAACTGGCGGCAGGGCAAAAAAACGGTGCCCGCGAGGCGCTGATGCGCAATGCACCGTCCTGCCTGAGTCGCTGGGGTCTGTTCTGGCATCGTCTGCACACGCGCAAGGCGTTGCTGGAGCTGACGCCGGAGCAATTGAAGGATGTCGGGTTGAGTCTTGAGCAGGCGCGGGAGGAGGGGCTTAAGCCTTTCTGGAGGATCTGAGTTTTATAGCGTTCTCATGGGCCTCATCGCGGGCAAGCCCGCTCCCACAGGTATTTGCAGTGAACTCAATTTTTGTGAACACCAGCGACCACTGTGGGAGCGGGCTTGCCCGCGATGAGGGCCATAAGAACGCAGCAAACAGATCAGACCAACTCTTTAAGCCGATGCCACAACATCCCCAACGCCAACAACGGCGAGCGCAAATGCTTCCCGCCGGGGAAGGTGATATGCGGCACCTTGGCAAACAGATCAAACCCGCCGCCCTGCTGCCCACTGATTGCCTCGGCCAGCAACTTGCCCGCCAGATGCGTGGCATTTACCCCGTGACCTGAATAAGCCTGGGCGTAATACACATTCGGTTGATCCTTGAGCCGGCCGATCTGTGGCAGGCGGTTGGCGCCGATGCCGATCATCCCACCCCATTGATAATCGATTTTCACCCCACCCAGTTGCGGGAAAACCTCCAGCATCTTCGGCCGCATGTACGCGGCGATGTCCTTCGGGTCGCGACCCGAATAGTGGCAAGCACCACCGAACAGCAAACGTCGATCCGCCGAGAGCCGGTAGTAATCCAGCGCCACCCGTTGATCGCAGACCGCCATGTTCTGCGGCAGCAAGGCGTGAGCCTGTTCTTCGCTTAAAGGTTCGGTAGCGATGATATAGCTGCCGGCGGGCAACACCTTGCCGCTGAGTTCCGGATTGAGCTGGTTGAGATAGGCATTGCAGCCCAGCACGAGCGTCTTCGCACGCACCGAACCTTGAGCCGTATGGACCTTCACCTCCGGGCCGTAGTCGATGCGGGTCACTGCCGATTGTTCGAACAGTCTGGCGCCCAATTGCTGCGCAGCGGCGGCTTCGCCCAGTGCCAGATTCAGTGGGTGCAAGTGGCCCGAACCCATGTCGATCAGGCCGCCGACGTAGCGGTCGGAGCCCACCACCGAGTGCATTTCGTGTGCTTGCAGCAAGCGGGTTTCGTAACGGTATCCGAGGCTGCGCAGTTCTTCGGCGTCTTCGGCGAAGCCTTCCAGGTCGCGGGGTTTGTTGGCGAGATCGCAGTAACCCCACGTCAGGTCGCAAGGGATCTGAAAACGCTCGACGCGCTGTCGGACGATTTCCACCGCTTCCAGGCCCATGAGTTTCATCTGACGCACACCGTCTGCACCGATCACGTTGGCGAACTGATCGAGACCATGGCCGACGCCACGAATCAGCTGCCCGCCATTACGGCCACTGGCGCCCCAGCCAATCTTGTGCGCCTCGAGCAGCACCACACTGAGGCCACGTTCGGCTAGCTCAAGCGCCGTGTTCAACCCGGAAAACCCGCCGCCGACCACGCACACATCGGCCACCAGATCCTCCGTAAGCACCGGATGATCAGGCTGCGGCAGGCTGCTGGCCGCGTAATAGGAGGCAATGTGCTGGGCGCGGGCATTCATGCGCGTCATCCTGATTTTTGTGTCTGGAAAATTTGACGGAGCATAAGCCGGACTTTCCGGCGCGGGCAACACTGGTCGATTGTGGCTGTCTGGATCGGCGCTTTTGCTTCAGAATCCCGCTCTATTCCGCTTTGGGTCACCGTTTCGATGAGCTGCAACAGTCAGAAAATCCGCACCCTGCGACAGCAGATTCCCTCATTCGAGTGTGTGCCCGGCTGCCATGACTGCTGTGGGCCGGTGACCACATCACCCGAAGAAATGTCCCGCCTGCCGCGCAAGACCCGCGCCGAGCAGGATGCGGCGATGGATGAGCTCAACTGTGTGCACCTTGGGCCAAACGGCTGCACGGTGTATGACGAGCGGCCGCTGATTTGTCGGTTGTTTGGTACGACCAAGACGCTGCCTTGTCCGAATGGGCGGGGGCCGGTGGAGTTGATTCATCCTCGGGTTGAAAAGCAGATTCATGAGTACATGGCGTCGACCCGGCAGGTCCTCGTCTGAGGGAAGACCGAGTCGCCTGTAATCGCTAGCAGGCTAGCTCCCACACTGGGTCTGTGTCGTACACCCAACTTGTGTCCGCTGAAAATCAACTGTGGGAGCTAGCCTGCTAGCGATGGGGCCCGAACAGACACCACAAACCCTCAATCCGGAATCGGTAAACTCAAACTCTCCTTCACCTCTTCCATCACGATATAACTCTTGGATTCCCGCACATGCGGTAGCTTGAGCAGAATGTCGCCCAGCAGCTTGCGGTACGAGGCCATCTCGGAAATCCGCGCCTTCACCAGATAGTCGAAATCCCCTGACACCAAATGACACTCCAGCACATGGGGCAGTTTCAGCACCGCACGTCGGAACTCTTCGAAAGTATCGCCGGATTTGTAGTCGAGGCTGATCTCGACGAACACCAGCAGACTACCCTTGAGGTGCTGCGGATTCAGCCGGGCGTTGTAGCCCATGATGATCCCTTCGCGCTCCAGGCGCCGGACCCGCTCGGTGCAGGGTGTGGTCGATAGCCCGACCTTTTCCCCAAGCTCCGTAAAGGAAATACGCCCGTCCGCTTGCAGGATCCGCAGGATGTTGCGATCGATCTTGTCCAGCTCACGTTTGGTCTGAGTGTTGGTACGCATAGGGGATGCGCCTCCGTGAAAAGCGTTTTTGCCGAGAATTGTCGCCAAATATAGGTGCTTATATAGTGAAAAGCACTGGCTAAACTTTTTTAAACTGCCCACATCTACGGTCTGAACTACAAACGTCAGCGGCATGCCGCGATGAGGGATATGAAAATGCGCGTTATGGTCTTGGGTAGCGGCGTCATCGGTACCACCAGTGCTTATTATCTGGCGCGTGCCGGGTTCGAAGTGGTGGTGGTGGACCGTCAGCCGGCTGCGGCCATGGAGACCAGCTTCGCCAACGCCGGGCAGGTATCGCCGGGTTATGCCTCGCCGTGGGCCGCGCCGGGTGTGCCGCTCAAGGCCATCAAGTGGTTGCTGCAACGCCACGCACCGCTGGCGATCAAGGCCACCGCCGACATCGACCAATACCTGTGGATGGCGCAGATGCTGCGCAACTGCACCGCCAGCCGTTACGCGGTGAACAAGGAGCGCATGGTCCGCCTGTCCGAGTACAGCCGTGACTGCCTCGATGAATTGCGCGCCGAAACCGGCATTGCCTACGAAGGCCGCAGCCTAGGTACTACTCAATTGTTCCGCACCCAGGCTCAGCTCGACGGCGCCGCGAAAGACATCGCCGTGCTCAAAGAGTCCGGCGTGCCATTCGAACTGCTCGACCGCGAAGGCATTGCCCGCGTTGAGCCGGCCCTGGCCAGCGTCACCGACATCCTCGCCGGTGCCCTGCGCCTGCCGAACGACCAGACCGGCGACTGCCAGATGTTCACCGTTCGACTGGCCGAAATGGCCGTGAAGCTGGGCGTGGAGTTCCGTTTCGGCCAAGACATTCAGAAGCTCGACTACGCCGGTGACCGCATCAACGGTGTGTGGATCGACGGCAAGCTGGAAACCGCAGACCGCTATGTTTTGGCACTCGGCAGCTACTCGCCGCAACTGCTCAAGCCGCTGGGCATCAAGGCGCCGGTTTACCCGCTCAAGGGTTATTCCCTGACCGTGCCGATCACCAACCCGGCGATGGCCCCGACTTCGACTATCCTCGACGAGACCTACAAGGTCGCGATCACCCGTTTCGACAACCGTATTCGTGTCGGCGGCATGGCTGAAATCGCCGGTTTTGACCTGTCGCTGAACCCGCGTCGGCGCGAAACCCTGGAGATGATCGTCAACGACCTCTATCCTCAGGGCGGCGATCTGGCCCAGGCAAGTTTCTGGACCGGTCTGCGTCCGACCACCCCGGATGGCACGCCAATCGTGGGGGCCACGCCGTTCAAGAATCTGTTCCTGAACACCGGTCACGGCACGCTCGGCTGGACCATGGCATGCGGTTCCGGTCGCTTGCTGGCTGACCTGATAGCGAAGAAAACGCCGCAGATCAGCGCCGAAGGCCTCGATATCTCTCGTTATGGAAGCAAAACCCAGGAGTCCGCAAAACATGTCAATCCAGCGCCAGCTCACCAATGAGCGCATGAGCCAGATCGTTGCCCACAGCGGCACCGTCTATCTGGCAGGGCAAGTCGGCGACGACATGAGTGCCGGGATTGAACAGCAGACCCGTGAAACCCTTGCCAACATCGAGCGTTTGCTCGATCTGGCGGGGACCGACAAGAGCCGTCTACTGTCGGTGACGATTTACCTGAAAGACATTGATGCGCACTTCGAAGGCATGAACGCGGTGTGGGACAAATGGCTGCCAAAAGGCGTCGCCCCGGCCCGTGCGACGGTTGAATCGAAGCTGTGCGAACCGGAAATCCTGGTGGAGCTGTCGGTTGTAGCCGCTCTGCCATAAGCCTGTCAGAAAGATCCCTCTCCCGGTGCTGTTGGCGGTTAACGCCGTCAGCCAGCGCCGGTTTTTATCCCCATGACTGTCTAGAAGCCTGCCGCCATGCGTCCAGCCCGTGCCCTGATCGACCTTCAAGCCCTGCGTCACAACTACCGGATCGCCCGTGAACTCACCGGGGCCAAGGCCCTCGCGGTGATCAAGGCCGATGCCTACGGCCATGGCGCGGTGCGTTGCGCCCAGGCGTTGGAAGCCGAGGCGGACGGGTTTGCCGTGGCTTGCATCGAAGAAGCGCTGGAGCTGCGCGCCGCGGGCATTCGGGCGCCGGTGTTGTTGCTGGAAGGCTTTTTCGAAGCCGATGAGCTGGCGCTGATCGTCGAGCATGATTTCTGGTGCGTGGTGCATTCGCTGTGGCAGCTCGAAGCCATCGAGAAAGCCGCGCTGAGCAAGCCGATCACGGTCTGGTTGAAGCTCGATTCGGGCATGCACCGGGTCGGTCTGCATCCAAAGGATTACCAGGCGGCCTATCAACGGCTGCTGGCCAGCGGCAAGGTCGCGAAGATCGTGCTGATGAGCCACTTCGCCCGCGCCGATGAGCTGCACAGCCAGGCCAGCGCCGAGCAGGTCGCGGTATTTGAAGCGGCGCGCCAGGGCATGTCCGCCGAGGTCAGCCTGCGCAACTCGCCGGCGGTGCTCGGTTGGCCGCAGATTCCAAGCGACTGGGTTCGCCCGGGCATCATGCTATACGGCGCCACGCCGTTCGAAGAAGCCAACGCCGTGGCATCCCGCCTGCAACCGGTGATGACACTGGAATCGAAAGTGATTTGCGTGCGTGAGCTGCCGGCCGGCGAGCCGATCGGTTACGGCGCCAAATTCATCACCCAGAAGCCAATGCGCGTTGGCGTGGTAGCGATGGGTTATGCCGATGGCTATCCGCGTCACGCGCCGACGGGTACGCCTGTGCTGGTCGCCGGTCAGCGCAGCCAATTGATCGGTCGGGTGTCGATGGACATGCTTTGTGTTGATCTGACCGATGTGCCGCAAGCCGGCCTCGGCTCGACCGTCGAGTTGTGGGGCAAAAATGTGCTCGCCAGCACGGTTGCGGAAGCGGCTGACACGATTCCTTACCAGATCTTCTGCAACCTGCGCCGGGTGCCGCTGCTCTATTCCGGGGCTTAAGCCCAGACACCCCGCACCGGAAGTCGCCTCGCCGAACAGGATTCAGGCCAAAGTGTTGTAAATACTGAACGCTGTCGCCATGATAACGCTCAATATTTCTACAACCTGAATCCCTGGAGGCTCCAGCATTGGACGTCGGTGAACGACTGCAATCCATCCGTAAGCTCAAAGGTCTTTCGCAGCGTGAACTCGCCAAGCGCGCGGGCGTCACCAACAGCACCATTTCGATGATCGAGAAGAACAGCGTCAGTCCCTCGATCAGTTCGCTGCGCAAGGTTCTGGGCGGGATTCCCATGTCCATGGTCGAGTTCTTTTCCGAAGAGATCCTGCAGGAAAAACCGACTCAGATCGTCTACAAGGCCAACGAGCTGATCGATATTTCCGATGGAGCCGTGACCATGAAGCTGGTCGGCCGGGCGCACCCGAGCCGCGCCATCGCCTTCCTCAATGAAATCTACCCGCCTGGCGCCGACACCGGTGACGAGATGCTCACCCATGAGGGCGAGGAAACCGGGATTCTGGTGGAAGGTCGGTTGGAACTGGTGGTCGGGCTGGAAACTTTTGTGCTTGAAGCTGGCGATAGCTACTACTTTGAAAGTACCAAGCCACACCGTTTCCGTAATCCGTTCGATGCGCCGGCGCGACTAATCAGCGCAGCCACGCCAGCGAATTTCTAAGAGAAGAGGCGTCCTGCCAGCACGGCAGCGACACCCGAAGGGTTTTTCCGCCGCGCAACAAGACCCCTTCGACTTTGGGGTTGTTTCAGTGCGACGGGCTTACCGCTATACTTGCGCCCGCCTGCGAACCGTGGCCGTAGGCGTGACTAGCCACCATTGAGGGTGAACGCGTGAACCTAATTATGAAAATGCTGGCTGCACCAGCAACCGTATTGGCCCTATGGGCTGTCAGCGCTCAAGCTGCGACGAATGACGATATTGCCAAACGCCTTGAGCCAGTCGGCCAGGTCTGTGTGACAGGTCAAGAGTGCAAGGGGATGGAAGTCGCTGCCGCTACTGGCGGTGGTGGTGCCAAGGCACCTAAAGACGTGATTGCAAAACATTGCAATGCTTGCCACGGCACTGGTCTGCTGGGTGCGCCGAAAATCGGCGACAAGGCTGCCTGGAAAGAGCGCGCCGATCACCAGGGCGGCCTCGACGGCATCCTGGCCAAAGCCATTACCGGTATCAACTCGATGCCGCCTAAAGGCACTTGCGCTGACTGCTCCGATGACGAGCTGAAAGGCGCCATCAAAGAGATGTCCGGCCTGTAACACGTCTGCATCTTTCGCGAAAAAGCCGCTTTCGAGCGGCTTTTTTGTGCCTGCAATTTGCCGCCCGAGACTGTTCAATGCAGCAAAGACGCGGCAAGCTCGGTCCAACCCCAACTCACGGAATGTAAGGGAGGATCAGATGGTGCAGCTGTGTTCTATCGAACAGGCGGTCGATGATGTGTTGGCACGGTTGCCGGCGCACATCCACATGGGCCTGCCCCTTGGCCTGGGCAAACCCAACCACTTCGTCAACGCGCTGTATCAACGCATTGCGCAACTGCCCGAGCGGCAGCTGACGATCTACACCGCGCTTTGCCTGGGCCGTCCTTCCTTGGGCGACGGTTTGCAAAAGCGCTTCCTTGAGCCCTTCATCGAACGGGTGTTCGGCGACTATCCGGAACTGGATTTCCTCGCGGGCCTGCACAAGGACAGCCTGCCGCCCAACATCCACGTTCATCAATTTTTCATGCAGCCTGGTAGCCTGCTGCATAGCGCATCCGCCCAGCAGGATTACGTCAGCAGCAACTACAGCCACGCCGCGCGGGACATCAATGCCGGCGGTTTGAACCTGGTTGCGCAACTGGTGGCCAGCCACAGCGAGCATCCCGATCGCCTCAGCCTGAGCTGTAACCCGGACATCACCCTCGACCTGTTCCCGATGATCGAGAAACGCCGGGCAGCGGGGGAGACGATCCTGCTCGTGGGCCAGGTGCACAACGACTTACCGTACATGCCCGGCGACGCCGAAGTCGGCATCGACGCCTTCGACCTGCTGATCGACGAAAAAGACAACACCACATTGTTCTCCACCCCGAACATGCCCGTGGGTTTCCAGGACCACTTCATTGGCCTGCACGCCAGCACACTGGTGCGCGATGGCGGCACCTTGCAGATCGGCATCGGTGCCATGGGTGACGCGCTGACATCGGCGTTGCTGGCGCGGCAGGCTGACAACGAGGGTTACAAAGCGCTGCTGGCGGACGTGAATCTCAGCCAGTGGGCGCAGTTGATCGACCGTGAAGGCGGAATCGACCCCTTCGCCAAAGGCTTGTACGGTTGCAGCGAAATGTTCGTCAACGGCTTGCTGGTGCTGGCCGACGCCGGGATCGTGCGGCGCAAGGTCTACCCGGATGTGCCCACTCAGCAGCAGGCGAATGCTGGCACGCTGGATGAGGCTGCGCAGACTGACGGCATTTCAGTGCATGGCGGGTTTTTCCTCGGGCCGCGCAGTTTTTACGAACGTCTTCGAGAGCTGCCCCAGGGCAAGCGGCTTGAATTCAACATGACCCGCATCAGCTACATCAACGAGCTCTACGGCCAGGAAGAACTCAAACGCTTGCAGCGCCTCGATGCGCGCTTTATCAACACCGTGTTCACCATGACGTTGCTCGGTGCTGGCGTCGCCGATCAGCTCGAAGACGGGCGGGTGCTCAGCGGTGTCGGCGGGCAGTACAACTTCGTCGCCCAGGGCCATGCGCTGGAAGGCGCACGATCGATTTTGCTGCTGCGCAGCTGGCGCGAGGCGGGCGGGGAGGTCAGTTCCAACATTGTCTGGGAGTACGGCCATTGCACGATCCCGCGGCATTTGCGCGATATCGTCGTCACTGAATACGGCATCGCCGATTTGCGCGGCAAGACCGATGCGGTGGTGATCGAGGCGTTGTTGAATATCAGCGATTCACGGTTCCAGTCGGGGTTGATCGAGCAAGCGCAGAGCGTGGGCAAATTGCCGAAGAATTTCCGTCTTGATCCGCGTTTTGCGGACAACAGCCCGCAGCGATTGCAGGCGATTCAGGCGCGGCATTCGCAGTTGTTTCCGGAGTATCCGCTGGGGTGTGATTTCACTGCCGAGGAGCGGGATCTGTTGCGGGCGCTGAACTGGCTGAAGAGCAAGTTCAAGCTCACGGAGATTCTGGAGTTGGGCAAGGCGGCGCTGGATGCGCCGGAGGCTTCGGCGTTTCCCGAGCATCTGGAGCGGATGCAGCTGACCAACCCGGAAGGGTTGAAGGAGGATTTGTTTCAGCGATTGCTGCTCGCCGGCCTGAAAGCCACCGCGCCATAACAGTCAACACAAAACAACTGTGGGAGCCAGCCTGCTGGCTCCCACAGGGGAAATGCGGTGCTGCTGGTTTATTCGATGAAGGTTACAACGCCATCCTTCAGCGACTGCACCCGCGCCAACGACTCAACGCGATAACCCTGCGCATCCAGCTCGGCACGACCACCCTGGAACGACTTCTCAATCACAATCCCCAAGCCCGCCACGGTCGCGCCGGCCTGTTTGATGATCGAGATCAGCGCCTGCGACGCCTTACCGTTGGCCAGAAAGTCATCGATGATCAGCACGCGGTCGCTGCTGGTCAGGTGGCGCGGGGAGATCGCCACGGTGCTTTCGGTCTGCTTGGTGAACGAGTAAACGGTCGCCGACAGCAGGTTTTCGGTCAGGGTCAGGGACTGGTGCTTGCGGGCGAAAATCACCGGCACGCCCAGATTCAGGCCCGTCATGATCGCCGGAGCGATGCCCGAGGCTTCGATGGTGACGATCTTGGTGATGCCCGAGTCCTTGAACAGCGCAGCGAACTCGTCGCCGATCAGCTTCATCAGCGCCGGGTCGATCTGGTGGTTCAAAAAGGCGTCGACCTTCAGGACCTGATCGGAAAGCACGATGCCTTGTTCGCGAATTTTCTGGTGCAGTGCTTCCATGAAGCGTTCCTCTACTGGCGCCGTGTGCGCCTAGCTTGTCAAAAGTGTTCGGTTAAAAAGTGCTCAATTCTAGCGCTTTAACATCGCCCGTATATCCGCCAATGCGGTATTGCCGCGAACGGCTTTGACTTCAACGGGTGTGTCGTCGGTGCCTTCCCACGCCAGGTCGTCCGGCGGCAGCTCATCGAGGAAGCGGCTCGGCGCGCAGTCGATGATCTCGCCATATTGCTTACGCTTGGCCGCGAAGGTGAAGGCCAGTGTCTGACGCGCGCGGGTAATCCCGACGTAGGCCAGGCGGCGTTCTTCTTCGATGGTGTCGGCTTCGATGCTGGAGCGGTGCGGGAGGATTTCCTCTTCCATGCCCATGATGAACACGTAAGGAAATTCCAGACCCTTGGAGGCGTGCAAGGTCATCATCTGCACGCCTTCGGCGCCATCTTCCTCTTCCTGCTGACGTTCCAGCATGTCGCGCAGGACGAGTTTGCCGATGGCATCCTCGACGGTCATCTCTCCTTCTTCGTCTTTCTCCAGGGTGTTCTTCAATGCTTCGATCAGGAACCAGACGTTACCCATGCGGTAGTCGGCGGCCTTGTCGCTGGAGCTGTTGGTACGCAGCCAGTTCTCGTAGTCGATGTCCATGACCATGCTGCGCAGCGCCGAGATCGGGTCTTCGCCGGCGCACTGCTCGCGGACCTTGTCCATGAAACGCTTGAAGCGCGACAGGCGATCGGTGAAACGCGTGTCCAGATGTTCGCCCAGGCCGATCTCGTCGGTAGCGGCGTACATCGAGATTTTGCGTTCGGTGGCGTAGTTGCCGAGCTTTTCCAGCGTGGTCGAACCGATCTCCCGGCGTGGGACGTTGATCACTCGCAGGAAGGCGTTGTCGTCATCCGGGTTCACGATCAGGCGGAAGTAGGCCATCAGGTCTTTGACTTCCTGACGTCCGAAGAAGCTGTTGCCGCCGGACAGGCGATACGGAATCTGGTGGTGTTGCAGCTTCAGCTCGATCAGCTTGGCCTGGTAGTTACCGCGATACAGGATCGCGAAATCGCTGTACGGCCGGTCCGTGCGCAAGTGCAGCGTCAGCAGTTCCACGGCCACGCGTTCGGCTTCAGCGTCTTCGTTGCGGCAGCGGATCACGCGGATCTCGTCGCCGTGGCCCATCTCACTCCACAGCTGCTTTTCGAATTCGTGCGGGTTGTTTGAGATCAGCACGTTGGCGCAACGCAGGATGCGGCTGGTGGAGCGGTAGTTCTGCTCCAGCATGACGACTTTCAGGGACGGGTAATCGTCCTTGAGCAGCATCAGGTTTTCCGGGCGGGCGCCGCGCCAGGCGTAAATCGATTGGTCGTCGTCGCCCACCACGGTGAACTGGTTGCGCGTGCCGATCAGCAACTTCACCAGCAAATACTGGCTGGCGTTGGTGTCCTGGTATTCGTCCACCAGCAGGTAGCGGACTTTGTTCTGCCACTTTTCGAGGATGTCGGCGTGTTCCTGGAACAGTTTCACCGGCAGCAGGATCAGGTCGTCGAAGTCCACCGCGTTGAACGCCTTGAGCGTGCGCTGGTAGTGGGTGTAGACGATGGCGGCGGTCTGTTCCTTGGGATTGCGTGCGTTTTCCAGGGCTTCGGCCGGCAGGATCAGGTCGTTTTTCCACGAGCCGATCATGTTCTTGATCTCGTCGACGCCGTCGTCGCCCGCGTATTCCTTCTGCATGATGTCGGTCATCAGGGCTTTGACGTCGGTCTCGTCGAAAATCGAGAAGCCCGGTTTGTAGCCCAGCCGCACGTGCTCCTTGCGGATGATATTCAGGCCCAGGTTGTGGAAGGTGCACACGGTCAGGCCACGGCCTTCGCCGCCCTTGAGCAGGGTGCCGACCCGTTCCTTCATCTCGCGCGCCGCCTTGTTGGTAAAGGTCATGGCGACGATGTACTGGGCGCGGATGCCACAGTTCTGGATCAAGTGCGCAATCTTGCGCGTGATCACGCTGGTCTTGCCGGAGCCTGCGCCGGCGAGCACCAAAAGAGGGCCGCCGACGTAGCTCACGGCTTCTTGCTGCCGGGGATTGAGTCGGGACATACGTAGATTCAGGATTCAGTCACGAAATGGGCCGGCATTTTAACAGGCTCAGCGAATTGTGCTGCTCTCTCCGACTTGTGACGCAACACGCTATCTATATTTGCCGGTTTTGTTACTTTCACGCAGGATGCGCGGTGAGTTTGCGTCTAATGTTCGTAATTCCGGATACAAAAGCCTCGTTTGATAACTGATGTCATTTGGTCATTGGTTATCGGCACGGCATAATGCCCGCCGCCTACATCATTGCAGAGTCTAGGGAGCTAGCTTGTCTACGCCTGTCGAACCCTTGCGTTTGCTGCTACTGGCCGAAGAGCCAGCGTGGGCAGCGTTGTTGCGCGAGTGTCTGGCTCCGATGGGGAGCTCGGCCGTGCTCATCAGCGCTCCAAGCTGGGAGTCGGTCAGCACTCTGTTCGATGACAACCGCAGCGCGGTGTTGTTGACGATCCCGGCCCTTCAGCCGGCGCCGGGCCGTTGCAGTTTGCCGACGGTGTTGCTGCTCGAACACGAGCCGCTGTTGCCGCCCGATGGCGTGAGCGACTGGTTGGTGCGCGATCATCTCGATCCCGGCATGTTGCGCCGTTGCCTGCGTCATGTGCGTGAGCGCGGCGTGCTGGAGAACACCCTGCAGCGCCTGGCCGAGCAAGATCCGCTGACCGGCATCGCCAACCGTCAGGGCTTCCAGACTTTGCTGGCCGCGCGGCTGGCGGAAAACGATGGCCGGGGCCTGGCCCTCGGTCACCTCGACCTCGACAACTTCCGTCACGCCAACGACGCCCTCGGCCATCAGGCTGGCGATCGGTTGATTCTGCAAGTGGTCGCACGCCTGAAAAGCCAGCTCGAGGCGGGCGATCAACTGGCGCGGCTGGGCAGCGATGAGTTCGCGCTGCTGATCGACACCCGCCGCGCACCACAACGCGCCGAGTGGATGGCCGAAAGAATCACCGAGGCACTGGCCGAACCCTATTGGGTCGACGGCGAAAGCCTGTTGATCGGTTCCAGTCTGGGCATCGCCCATGCCCGCGCCCAGGCCGGCGCCGATCCGTTGATGTGGCACGCGCACATCGCCATGCAGCAGGCCAAGAGCACTCAAGGCTGCACCTTTCACATCTTCAACGAACGCATCAACCGCAATGCCCGCAGCATGGCAGACCTCGAAAGCGAACTGCGCCGGGCGTTGCGTCGCGATGAGCTGGAATTGCATTACCAGCCACGCCTGAATCTCGAAGACGGCCAGATTGTCGGCCTCGAAGCCCTGGTGCGCTGGCGGCACGCCGAACGTGGCTTGCTGCCGCCGAGCGAGTTTGTGCCACTGGCCGAGCAAAGCGGTTTGATCGTGCCGCTCGGTTACTGGGTGATTTCCCGCGCGTTGCGCGACATGCAGGCACTGCGTGAACGCGGTTTGCCGGCGCTGCACATGGCGATCAACCTGTCATTCCGGCAGTTTCAGGACAGCCAGTTGCTCTCGACCCTGAGCCGGCTGATTGCCGAGCGTGGCGTCGAGGCGCAATGGTTGGAGTTCGAGCTGACCGAAACCGCCGTCATGCGCCGCAGCGATCTGGTGAAGCAGACCATGGATGCCCTCGGGCGCCTGGGTGTGCGGTTCTCGCTCGACGACTTTGGCACCGGTTTCTCTTCGTTCGTGCACCTCAACAGCCTGCCGATTGCCTTGCTGAAGGTCGACAAGAGTTTTGTCGGCGGGATGGAAGGGCGCGAAGAGAATCGCAAACTGGTCCACGCGATGATCAATCTGGCGCACAACCTCAACCTTGAAGTGGTCGCCGAGGGCGTGGAAACGCCGGAGCAGCTGGATCTGTTGCGCGGGTTTGGCTGTGATCAGGTGCAAGGGTATCTGATCAGCAAGCCGTTGCCGTTGGTGGAGCTGATTGAGTATTTGAGCTTTGGCAGCAATCAGCAGCCGGCATTGGAAGTCGTGGTTTAAACACGGCGCTTTTGTGGCGAGGGAGCTTGCTCCCGCTCGGCTGCGAAGCAGTCGCAAAGCGTTTGGGGCCGCTTCGCGACCCAGCGGGAGCAAGCTCCCTCGCCACAAACGCACCCACAAGGGTTCTCAGTCTGGCTGAGCGATTTGGAAACTTGCCCCTGACGACGGCTCCCGCCGAATCATCCGCTTCATCTTCCACTCAAACGCCAGTGTCAGGCTCACCGCCGCGCACGCCAGTCCCAGCGCCAACCCCCACCAGACGCCCGTCGGTCCCCAGTTCAAATGGAAGGCCATCCACCATGCGGCAGGCGCGCCAATCAGCCAATAGCAACCCAGCCCGACCAGGAACGTGGTCTTGGCGTCCTTCAGCCCGCGAATGCAGCCCATGGCGATGGTTTGCGTACCGTCGAACAGCTCGAACCACGCCGCCACCGCCAGCAGGCTCACAGCCAGTTCGATGACGGGGCGGAAGGCCGGGTCGTTGTGGTCCAGGAACAGGCCGATCAACTGATTAGGTAGCAGCCAGAAGACCATCGCGAAGCCGAGCATTGCTGCCGCGCCGAACGCGATCCCGACCCGTCCGGCCAGTCGCGCGTCCAGCAACTGCCCGGCGCCGTAATGCTGGCCGATGCGCATGGTGATCGCATAGGAAAGCCCCGCCGGAATCATGAACGCCACCGAGACGATCTGCAGCGCAATCTGGTGCGCACCCAGTTGCGTACTGCCCATGGTGCCCATGCACAACGCGGCGAAGGCAAACAGCCCGACTTCCACCGCATAGGTGCCGCCAATCGGCAGGCCGAGGCGCCACAACTCTTTCAGATACTGCCGGTTAGGCCGCGACAAACCCTGGCGCAACGGATACGCGTCGTACGCCGGATGCCGCCGAATGTGCAGCGCCAACGCCACGGCCATCAGGTTGGCCACAATCGCCGTGACCAGACCGATGCCCACCAGACCCATTTTCGGCAGGCCGAACATCCCGGTGATCAACGCATAGTTGAGTACGAAGTTGGCCACCGTACCGCCAAGGCTGATGACCATCACCGGCGTCGCCCGGCCGATGGCGCTGGTGAAACCGCGCAGGGCCATGAAGCTCAGGTAACCGGGCAGGGCGAACGGCAGGATCAGCAGGAACTGTCCGGCCGCCTGGACGTTGGTTTCGGTCTGGCCAAACAACAGCAAGACCGGTTTGAGATTCCACAGCAGCAAGCCGGCGACCAAAGCCATCAACCACGCCAGCCACAAACCCGCCTGGGTCAGCCGCGCCGCGCCAACGATATCGCCCGCGCCCTGACGGATCGCCACCAGGGTGCCGACCGCCGCGATGACGCCGATGCAGAAGATCGACACAAACGAATAGGTCGCGGCGCCCAGACCGCCGCCCGCCAGTGCTTCGGGGCTCAGGCGCGCCATCATCAAGGTGTCGGTGAGGACCATCAGCATGTGCGCCAACTGCGAGGCAATCAACGGCCCCGCCAGCCGCAGGATGGCCCAGAGTTCAATACGCGCTGGATGCTGCATGGTCATCACGCTCGATGGTCAAAGAGAACAGGAAAGCGTCGATTCTCGGCGCTCTGCGGGGTTTGCACAAAGGGATAAAAAGGATGGGTGGCATGATTAAAACTCATCCTGGGGAGATTCTGATAAGTTGACGCAACTGCGCTATAGGAGCTTTTCGCATGTCTCGTCGTCTTCCTCCCTTGTATGCCCTTCGTGCATTCGAAGCGGCGGCGCGGCATAGCTCGTTTACCCGTGCGGCCGAAGAGTTGTCGATCACGCAGAGTGCGGTCAGTCGGCACATTCGTACGCTCGAAGAGCATTTCGCCTGTCGGCTGTTTCACCGCAGCGGGCGCAATCTGCAACTGACCGAGTCGGCGCGGCTTATCCTGCCCGGCATCCGCGAAGGCTTCACGGCACTCGAGCGCGCCTGCAATACCTTGCGCGCAGAAGATGACATCCTGCGCATGAAAGCCCCGTCCACCCTGACCATGCGCTGGTTGTTGGCGCGGCTCAGCCGTTTCCGCCACCTGCAACCGGGCAACGAGGTGCAACTGACCAGCGCCTGGATGGACGTCGATTCGGTGGACTTCAACCATGAGCCGTTCGACTGCGCCGTGATCCTCAGTAATGGGCATTTTCCACCGGACTGGGAGGCGAGTTTCCTGTTCCCCGAAGAGCTGATTCCGGTGGGCGCGCCGAATCTTCTGAAGGATCAACCGTGGGATGTCGCACGCCTGGCCAATGCCGAACTGCTGCACCCCACGCCGGACCGGCGTGACTGGCGCAACTGGCTGGAGCGCATGGGGCTGACCGATCAAGTGTCGCTCAAGGGCGGACAGGTGTTCGATACGCTTGAACTGGGGATGATTGCTGCCGCTCGGGGTTATGGCGTGTCGATGGGCGATCTGTTGATGGTGGCCGAGGATGTGGCGCAGGGGCGTCTGAGTTTGCCGTGGCCGACTGCCGTCGCCAGCGGTGAGCATTATTACCTCGTCTGGCCGAAAACACGCCCGGGAGGTGATCGTTTGCGCCGTCTCAGCGATTTTCTCCAAGGCGAAGCCCTTGCAATGAAGCTGCCGGATGTCGAGCACTTGAGCTGAATCGTTAGAGCCGTCGAGATAGAGGCGTTGAGCCATATCCCGGCTGATTACTCAAGTATTCAGGTTTGCCGCCGAAAATCTGCAGATGGAACCTTCGTGCAGGTTCGACGCAATTCCCATTATTAGAAAATTTGCTGAGCAGCCGATCAATGAAGATCCGGTCACTTGGCCAGGAGCTGTCATGTCTCAACCTCGTGCCCGGATTGCCTCACAGCTTGGACTTGCGCTCGCCGTTATTCTGGCGATTGTCATCAGCGGCAGCACCGTGTTCGCCTTGCGTTCGCTGGACACGGCCAACCTTGCTACCCGCGAAGAGCACCTGGCCAGCGAAGCCCGCTTGCTGTCCGACCAGTTGAGTACATTTCACGGCACGTTGCGTGAAAGCACCCAGCGCCTGGCCGGCCTGTTCGAGAAGCGCTTCAGCGCGGGTCTGAGCGTGCACCCGGACGAACCGGTGGCCGTGGCGGGCACGCAGACCCCGGGCCTGCACCTGGGCAGTGAAGTGCTGAACAACAACTTCAAGGAAGTGGACGAGTTCAAGCAAATGACCGCGGGCGTTGCGACGGTGTTCGTGCGCAGCGGTGATGAGTTCATTCGAGTCAGTACGAACGTCACTAAACAGGACGGCAGCCGCGCCATCGGCACATTGCTCGATCACGCGAACCCGGCTTACGCGCGCCTGTTGGCGGGGCAAAATTACGTGGGCCGAGCCTTGCTGTTCGAACGCTTCTACATGTCGCAGTACACCCCCGTGCGCGACAGCAGCGGTAAGGTCATTGCCGTGTTGTACGTAGGATTCGATTACACCGACGCTCAGAACGCGCAATTTGCCAACCTCGCACGCTTCCGCATCGGGCAGACCGGTTCTTTGGCCTTGCTCGATGAGCAGAACAAATGGCTGGTGCCAATTGCGGGTGTGCAAGCACCGGATCAAGCGGTCAAGACGATCAACAGCCTGGCCAAGACGCCGGGTAAAGGTGAGTTCTGGAGCGACAAGTCCGAAGACTTCTACAGCATTGCCGTGCCATTTGAAGGCGGGCCGTGGTCGGTCGTGGCGAGCATGCCGAAAAGCGAAATCCGTGCTGTCACCTGGGCTGTCGGCATTCAATTGGCCATTGGCAGCCTGCTGGCGATGTTGATCGCCGTGGGCTCCGCTGTCTGGTTGCTGCGCAGTAAGCTCGCACCGCTGGGTGACCTCGTTCGGCAGGCCGAAGCGTTGGGCGCCGGTGATCTGAGCGTGCGCCTGAGCGTATCGAGCAGCGACGAAATCGGTCAGCTGGCCCGCGCCTTCAACCAGATGAGCCAGGCGCTGTCGACGATGGTCGAGCACATCCGCAAGGCCTCGCAGGAGGTCAACAGCCGTGCCCAGGCCTTGTCCGGATTGTCCGGCGGTGCTTATGAAGGCATGGAGCAGCAGTCGGGCGAAATCACCAGCATGGCCGGTGCCGTGGAAGAGTTCAGCGCCACCTCGTTGAACATTGCCGACAACATGGGCAGCACTCAACGTCTGGCTCAGGAAAACGCACAACAAACCCAGATCGGTCGTACATCGATGGACGAAGCATCCTCGTCCCTGGAGCAAATTGCCGGTGCACTGAACAGCACCGCCACGGTGATCAACACCTTGGGTCAACGCTCTCAGGAAATCGGCGGGATTGTCGGGGTGATCACTTCGATTGCCGAGCAAACCAACTTGCTGGCGCTCAACGCGGCCATCGAAGCGGCGCGTGCCGGTGAGCAGGGGCGTGGCTTCGCGGTGGTGGCTGACGAGGTGCGCAACCTGGCATCGCGTACTCGCCAGGCCACCGACGAGATTTCCGGGATGATTCAAAGCATTCAGCAGGAAACCGGCAACGCCATCAGCACTATGGAACAAGGCAATGTGCTGATGCAGGAAGGCCTGTCGCGTAACGCCAACGTCGCTTCGGCGCTGGCGCGGATCGATGAGCAAAGTCGTTCGGCTGGCCAGCAATTCGCGGCGATCACCACGGCGACTCAGGAGCAGAGCAGCACGGCGACCTTGCTTAGCAGCAATCTGCAAAGCATTGCGCTGGCGAACAGTGAGCAGCGGGAAGTGGTGTCGAACCTGGCAATCACCGCTAAAGAGCTGGAGAGTCTGGCGGCGGACTTGCGCCAAGAGGTTGACCGCTTCCGTTGAGGCGTCTCTGAAGTAGTCATCGCGAGCAGGCTCGCTCCCACAGTTGATCTTAGGTGTTCACAAATGCTGTGTTCACCTCCGACCTGATGTGGGAGCGAGCCTGTTCGCGAATGGATCGACCCCATTTTCGATTTGCCGCACATTCGCGGATCAATTATCCCCAAATTGTCTTCTTGGCTTTGTCTCATTTTTTAGCTTGATGAATCGTTTCAGCAAGTCTATAAAAATGGCACAACTCCAATAAAGGCTCCCGCCATGACTCCGCTCAAACTCATCGTCGCCCTCAGCGCGTTCTCCGCCGCCTCCCATGCGATGGCCTGGGACTACGTCTTGCTCGACACCGACAAGGCTGCCCAGAACTGGCAAATCACCAGCCAGCAGCTCGGGGTGAAAACCGACAAACCCTTTTCCGTAACCCTGCGAACTCTGCACGGCGGTCGGCAGGAGGGCGTCAGCATTGTCGACATCGATAACGGCACGATGAAACTCTCAGTGGTGCCGACTCGCGGGATGAACGTCCTGCAGGCCTCGGTCGGTAATGTGCGCATGGGCTGGGATTCGCCGGTCAAGGAAGTGGTCAATCCATCCTTCATCGAACTCAACGGTCGTGGTGGATTGGGCTGGCTGGAGGGCTTCAACGAACTGGTCACCCGCTGCGGTTACGAGTGGGTCGGTCACCCCGGCATGGACAACGGCGAATTGCTGACCCTGCATGGTCGCGCTGCCAACATCCCGGCCAGCAAAGTCACCCTGCACATCGATGAAAAACCGCCGTATGCCATCAGCCTGCGTGGCGAGTTGAAAGAGCAGGCGTTCAAGAAAGTCGACTTCTCTGTCGCGACCGAACTGGTCACCGAACCAGGCAGTGTGAGCTTCAGCCTCAACGACACCTTGACCAACAACGGCGACTACCCGAAGGAATACCAGGCGCTGTACCACAGTAACTTCAGCACCCCGTTTCTCGAGCAGGGCGCCCGCTTCGCCGCGCCGGTGAAACAGGTGTCGCCGTTCAACGACAAAGCGAAAGCGGAACTGCCGGACTGGCAGACCTACCGCGCGCCAACCAAGGATTACGACGAGACGGTGTACAACGTCGTGCCGTATGCCGACGCCAAGGGCGATACGCTGACAGTACTGCATGACAAGGCGGGCAACCTGGGCGTTTCGGTCGGCTTCAACACTCAAACGCTGCCCGTGTTTTCCCTGTGGAAAAACACCGATACCCAAGGCCAGGGCTATGTCACCGGGCTGGAGCCAGGGACAAGTTTTTCCTACAACCGTCGATATCAGCGCCCACTCGGTTTAGTACCGACGATTGCGCCGAAAGAACACAGGCAATTCCAGATCAACTACAGCTTGCTGGCAGACAAGAGCGCTGTGGATAACGCATTGAAGCGTGTAACCGAAATTCAGGGTGGCCGGGAGACTGAGGTGAGGCAAACACCGTTGGTAGATCTGACCAAGGAATGATGCCGGTCAGTGGGTGCTCGGTCGATACTGCAACGCCTCGGCCAGATGTTCGCGAGTAATGCCCTCGACCTGCTCGAGGTCCGCCAGGGTCCGCGCGACCTTGAGCAGTCGATGGGCCGATCTCAGCGACAAGGTCAGCCGTTCACAGGCGGTTTCCAGCCAGGTTTCATCGGGTGTGGATAACTTGCAATGCTTGCGCAGGCCCGGCAGATCAAGGAAAGCATTGGCGCAACCCTGGCGTTTGTGTTGCCGCTCCCTTGCGTCGGCAACCAGAACGGCAGCGGTCATGGTGTCGTCACCGGGTTTGATTGCGGGATTCAAAGCCGTGGCCTCACGGGCGACCGTCAAGTGCAGATCGATCCGATCCAGCAGTGGCCCGGAGAGTTTGTTGCGGTAGCGTTGAACCATGTCAGGCGTGCAGGAACAGCGACCACTGGGTTCGCCGAGATATCCACAGGGGCACGGATTCATCGCGGCCACCAATTGAAAGCGTGCCGGAAACCGCACGCGATCCTTTGCCCGGGAAATCACGATATGCCCGGACTCCAGCGGTTCTCTTAAAACCTCGAGCACCTTGCGATCAAACTCCGGCAGTTCGTCGAGAAACAGTACGCCATGGTGGGCGAGGGTGATCTCGCCGGGTTGCGGTTTCGAACCACCGCCCACCAGCGCCGGCCCGGAGGCCGAGTGATGGGGCTGGCGAAACGGTCGTTGCGGCCAGTGACTCAAAGGGACGCAACTGGTGACTGATTGAATGGCCGCGACCTCCAGCGCCTCGTTTTCTGCCAATGGCGGTAACAGCCCTGGCAACCGACTCGCCAACAGTGTTTTTCCGGTCCCTGGCGGGCCGCTGAACAGCAAGTTATGAGCCCCGGCCGCTGCAATCAGCAAAGCGCGCTTGGCCGAGAGTTGGCCCTGCACTTCATTCAGGTCGGGATAGGGTTTGCTGGCGTAAAGCAGACCATTGGAAGCGTAGGGCTCAACCGGCGTGTGGCCATTGAAATGCGCCACTGCTTCCAGCAAGTGATCCACGGCGATGACTTTCAGCCCCGATGCCAGGCATGCCTCCTCCGCATTCGCTCGCGGCACCATCAGCGAGCGTCCGGCTTTGCGGGCGGCCAGCGCTGCCGGCAACACACCCCTCACGGCACGCACCGCGCCCGACAGCGCCAACTCTCCCAGGCATTCCACATCATCCAGCGTCAACGTCGGTACCTGCACGCTGGCGGAGAGAATCCCCAAGGCTATCGCCAAGTCAAACCGCCCACCATCCTTCGGCAAATCGGCCGGGGCCAGATTCAACGTGATCCGCCGCGCCGGAAATTGCAGCCCCGAATTGATGATCGCACTGCGCACCCGGTCCTTGCTTTCCTTCACCGCTGCTTCGGGTAAACCAACCATTGTCAGCGAGGGCAAACCGTTGGCCAGATGGACTTCGACGGTGACGGCGGGCGCATCCACGCCAATTTGGGCGCGGCTGTGGACGATGGAGAGGGACATGGTCATTCCTTGAGCTGAAGAGCACCGCTTCCTGCGGTTTTTTGAAGGGTAGTTCGAAGGTGGTGATTTAGCGTGGGGGCGGAGGCGCCAAACTTTGGCTGGATGTTGCGAGCTTCAGCGAGACCTAATGCCCACTAGTAGGAGCGAGCTTGCTCGCGATGGTCGTTAACGAAGCCCCGTGTTTACTGGATCACCGCGGCGCTCTGGCGTTCATCGCGAGCAGGCTCGCTCCCACAGGGGGGCTGTATTTCAAATCACAGGGTTATTCGGTTGGCGGATTCAGCTTCGCTTCCAGTTCCGCCACCTTCGCCTCAAGACTCTCCAGCCGCGCACGGGTGCGTGCGAGCACAACCATCTGGCTATCAAACTCTTCCCGGCTCACCAGGTCCAGTTTGCTGAAGCCGCTCTGCAACAACGCCTTGAACTGGCTTTCGATTTCGCTTTTCGGCAGTGGGGTGTCGCCGCTGAAGAGGCGGGAGGCGGTGCCGGTCAGGGCGTCGAGGAAGTCTTTGGGCGCGAGCATGGGAAATGTCCTTAAAACAATGGCGGGCAGTGTATCACGCAGTGTCTATAGTCAATCCCGACCGCAGGGATGCACGCTTTTCGCGCATGCGGACGGACGGCATCGCACTGTTGTTGTGCGTTACGCATCGGGCAATCGAGCGCAGCAACCCGCCGTTGCAGGCAAGCGCTTGATATCAAGGGCTTTTGGCGAGATGGCAAGCTTTCTGCTTAGTCGGTAGTGACCCATGCACTGATGCAGTCGATGTGACGAATGCAGTGCGCCAAGCGGAACGGGGGAAGTGTTTCGTACGGAGCGGTTAGCTGGCGTCGGACGGGCAGGTAAGGCCGACGATGCGTTACAAAGCCAGGCACTGCGCTTAGACTTGAGTCGGGTTTGTTTTCCTGGGGCAAGTCCACCAATTCGGGAGAGAGTTTTCATGAAGCTAGTCACTGCCATCATCAAGCCGTTCAAGTTGGACGACGTGCGCGAGTCGTTGTCCGAGATCGGCGTGCAGGGCATTACCGTTACTGAAGTCAAAGGCTTCGGTCGGCAGAAGGGTCACACCGAGCTGTATCGCGGCGCGGAATACGTGGTCGATTTCCTGCCCAAGGTGAAGATCGATGTCGCCATTGACGACAAGGATCTGGACCGGGTTATCGAGGCGATAACCAAGGCGGCCAACACCGGCAAGATTGGTGACGGCAAGATCTTCGTGGTCAATCTGGAACAGGCGATTCGCATCCGTACCGGCGAAACCGATACCGACGCAATCTAAGCCGCCACAAACCCAACGCCCCAGGAGAAAACAATATGACTCTGCGTAAATTCGCAGGGCTAGGAGCCCTGTTGTCCCTCGTAATGCCCAGCCTGGCCATGGCGGCAGACGAAGTGGCGGCCCCAGTCCTCAATTCCGGCGATACCGCCTGGATGATGACCTCGACAGCCCTCGTGCTGTTCATGACCATTCCCGGCCTCGCGCTGTTCTACGGCGGCATGGTTCGGTCGAAAAACATTCTTTCCGTGATGATGCAGTGCTTCGCCATTACCGGTCTGATCAGCATTCTGTGGGTCATTTATGGCTACAGCATCGCGTTCGACACCACCGGCATGGAACAAGGCGTCGTCAACTTCAATTCGTTCTTCGGCGGCATGGGCAAGGCTTTCCTCGCCGGTGTCACGCCAGCCAGCCTCACCGGGCCGGCGGCGCTGTTCCCTGAGGCGGTGTTCATCACCTTCCAGATGACCTTCGCCATCATCACCCCTGCGCTGATCGTCGGTGCTTTCGCCGAGCGGATGAAATTCTCCGCCATGCTGATCTTCATGGGCATCTGGTTCACTCTGGTGTATGCACCGATCGCGCACATGGTCTGGTCCGGCAACGGCGGCCTGTTGTGGGACTGGGGCGTGCTGGACTTCGCCGGCGGCACCGTGGTGCACATCAACGCCGGTGTGGCAGGCCTGATTGCCTGCCTGGTGCTGGGCAAGCGCAAAGGCTTCCCGACCACCCCGATGGCACCGCACAACCTCGGTTACACCCTGATGGGCGCGGCGATGCTGTGGGTCGGCTGGTTCGGTTTCAACGCCGGTTCCGCTGCAGCAGCCAACGGCACTGCCGGCATGGCAATGCTCGTGACTCAGATCGCAACCGCCGCCGCCGCACTCGGCTGGATGTTCGCCGAGTGGGTCACCCACGGCAAACCAAGTGCACTGGGTATTGCTTCGGGTGTGGTCGCCGGTCTGGTTGCAATCACCCCGGCCGCCGGCACCGTGGGCCCGATGGGCGCTCTGGTGATCGGTCTGGCAGCGGGCGTAGTGTGCTTCTTCTGCGCGACCACGCTGAAACGCAAACTCGGCTATGACGATTCCCTGGACGCCTTCGGTGTGCACGGCATCGGCGGTATCCTCGGCGCGATCCTGACCGGTGTGTTCGCCGCTCCGTCGCTGGGTGGCTTCGGCACCGTCACCGACATCGCCGCACAAGTCTGGATTCAGTGCAAAGGCGTGGGCTTCACGGTGATCTACACCGCGATCGTCACCTACATCATTCTCAAGGTGCTGGACGCCGTCATGGGTCTGCGTATCACCGAAGAAGAAGAGGCCGTCGGCATCGATCTGGCACTCCACAACGAACGCGGCTACAACTTGTAAACACGCGCATAAAAATTTGCCCGGCTTGCCGGGCATTTTTTTGTCTGGAATTTGTCAGTGAAGGAACTGCTGAAAGGTTTTTTCGTACACGTTTAGTGGCGTTTACGACGGGCGTTTTTCTGCGGCCAATGGCTTACATGATTGAAGGAATATTAGGGCCTTTGTTTTTTCCCAGAGCGCGCTAGAATGCGCCCCGAACGTGCGGAGAACTGTATGTGGCAACAGACTCTGATTACCCTGCGGGCGAGGCCCCGGGGCTTTCATCTGGTAACGGACGAGTTACTCGCCGGCCTGCCTGAACTCAAGGCGTGTCGGGTCGGTCTGTTGCATTTGTGGCTGCAGCATACCTCGGCGTCGTTGACCATCAACGAGAACGCCGATCCGGCGGTACGTCGCGACTTCGAACGATTTTTCAATCGTCTGATCCCACAAGGAGCAGACGGCTATGAGCATAACGACGAAGGCCTGGACGACCTCCCGGCGCATTTCAAGGCCAGCGTGCTTGGCTGTCAGCTCAGTTTGCCGATCTCGGCAGGCCGACTGGCGTTGGGGACTTGGCAAGGCGTTTATCTGGGCGAGCACCGTGATCATGGCGGTGCCCGTAAAGTCCTCGCCACCGTGCATGGTGAAGGGGCATGAACCACTGGTCACCCGTGGTTATTGAATTTTTCCGGCGGCTGTCGACAGACGGTGAAGCTGGGCTATAACTAATCTGCTTTTCGCAAGTCATGAGGTAGAACATGAGCGACGATGATCTGGAAAACGACGACCTCGAAGTAGGCGACGACGACGAAACCGAAGAAGGCCTGGAAGCAGCGACGGACGACGTCGTTGAAGACGACGGCGGTGAAGCGCCCGTTCCGACTGCCAAAGGCAAGGCCAAGGCTGCGGTATCGGTCGATGAGCTGCCGAGCGTCGAAGCAAAAAACAAAGAGCGCGATGCGCTCGCGCGGGCCATGGAAGAGTTCCTGGCCAAGGGCGGCAAGGTGCAGGAAGTGGAGGCCAATGTGGTCGCCGATCCTCCCAAGAAGCCTGACAACAAGTACGGCAGCCGGCCTATCTAAGCGTCTGCCCTTGCTTGCTGAAAAAGCCCGCCGTCGCTGCGGGCTTTTTTATGGGTGGAACAAAAGGATCAGGCTTGGCGCAACCCTTGTAGGAGCCGCGTGTTATCAAGAGGGTTGATGGGCATTCCACCGCGCCAGCAACGCCGGCAACTCGGTCAGGCTGCGAATCTCGGCATCCGGCGCCTTCTGCGCTTCCCACAATTTGCCTTGCGGGTTAAACCAGATCGCCCGCAACCCCGCCTGCTGCGCCCCGGCAATGTCATCACCCGGGTGATCGCCAATATGCACCGCCGTCTCGGCCGTTGCCCCACCACGCTGCAACGCTTCATGAAACAGTCGCGCATCCGGTTTGGCGATGCCGATGTCCTCGGCGCACAACGCAAACTTGAAGTAATCCGCCAGCCCTAACCGACGCACATCGGCGTTGCCGTTGGTGACCACGCCCAGCGCGTAGTGTTTGGCCAGAACCTCCAGCGTTGGCTCCACGTCGGGGAATACTTCGAGCTGATGCCGCGCATGCAGAAACACTTCAAAACTCTGATCAGCCAGGTCGGACGCCTGGCCATGGTCATAGCCGGCCTCTTCCAACGCATGGAACAGCACTCGCCGACGCAATGCGCTGATGCGATGTTTGAGGCCCGGTTCGCTGCTCAGAATGCGCTCGCGAATCGTCCACAAATGCTCCACCGGCACCGCGCCCAGATTCGGTGCATGTTCGGTCAGCCATTCACGCAGTATGGCTTCGGCGCTGAAGATCACCGGGGCGGTGTCCCACAGGGTGTCGTCGAGGTCGAAGGTGATCAATTGGATGGTCATGAATCATCGCCCTTAATGCGTTTGGCCCGTGGATGGGCGCTGTCGTAGACCGTCGCCAGGTGCTGGAAGTCCAGGTGGGTGTAGATCTGGGTGGTCTTGATGTCCGAGTGGCCGAGCAGTTCTTGCACCGCGCGCAGGTCTTGCGAGGACTCCAGCAAGTGGCTGGCAAAGGAGTGCCGCAACATGTGCGGATGCAGGTTTTGCCCCAGTTCGCGTTCGCCAGCAGCCTTGACCCGCACCTGAATCGCCCGAGGGCCGAGGCGCCGTCCTTGCTGGCTGACAAACACTGCGTCATCTGCCGGGTTGGTCATGGCCCGCAATGGCAACCACAACTCCAGCGCTTCGCGGGCCTTTTTGCCCACCGGCAACAACCGGGTCTTGCTGCCTTTGCCGAGCACCTGGACCATGCCGTCGGCCAGGTCCAGTTGATCGAGATTGAGCCCTGTCAGCTCCGACAGGCGCAAGCCTGAGGAGTAGAACAGCTCAAGAATCGCCTGATCCCGACGTGCCAGAAAATCATCCTCCACCGCACCCTCAAGCAGCTGCAACGCGCGGTCAGTGTCGAGAGTTTTCGGCAGCCGTCGTTCGCCTTTCGGCGGCGCCAGACCGTTGGCCGGGTCGTGATCGCAGAGACCTTCGCGATTCAAATAATGATAGAGCCCGCGCACGGCCGAGAGCAGCCGCGCAAGACTGCGGGACGATTGACCCTGGGAATGCAAACGAGCGATCAGACTGCGCAAGCGCTGGATGTCCAGCGCGGCCCAGCTGTCGATGTTCTGTTTGACGCACCAGCCCAGCACCTTGTCGAGGTCGCGGCGGTAGGCGTACAGCGTGTGGGGCGACACCTGTCGCTCACTGCGCAGGTGTTCGCAGTAAGCGTCCAGTTGCCGTTCCACGATCAGCGTACCGAGCGCAGCGAGCTGTTGACCCGTGGCAGCACGCGGCCCATGACTTCGGCGATGTAACTCAGGAACAGCGTGCCCACCGAGCTTTTGTAGTGCTGCGGATCACGGCTGGCGATAGCCAGTATGCCGTGGATGCCTTGATGGCTGATGGCAACGACGGCGGTCGAGCCGATCTGCTTGCGCTGCTCTTCGCCGAACAGGAAGTCCAGTTCATGCTCGCGCAGGCTGCCGCTGACACTTTTTTCTTCCGAGAGCAAACCACCAATGGCTGTTTGCGCATCGGCGTGGGTCACCCAGCGGCCGACCGGCATCGGGTTGTCACCCAGCAGGATCAGGCTGACAAAAGGCACCTGAAAGTCCTGGCGCAGGCTGTCTTCGACGCTGATCACCACGTCTTCCAGGCTGGTGGCGTCCATCAAGGCGAGAATCAGGCGGCGGGTCTTGTCGAAGAGGCGGTCGTTGTCGCGGGCCACGTCCATCAAGTGCGAGAGGCGATGACGCAATTCGATGTTGCGGTCGCGCAGGATGGTCATCTGGCGCTCGACCAGCGAGATGGTGTCGCCACGTTGGTGCGGAATGCGCATGGCCGGGAGCAATTCTTCGTGCTCGACGAAGAAGTCCGGATGAGCCTCCAGGTACGCGGCAATCGCCGCCGCCTCAAGGCTTTCGGAAGGGGATTCGTCGGGCTGTCGGGCGGGAACCTGGGGCTTGTCGGTCATGGGTTTGACTCACTCAAAGACGTACTTGTCCTTCGTAAACACGGACTGCCGGGCCGGTCATCAAGACCGGTTGGCCTGGGCCTGCCCATTCAATGGACAGACGCCCGCCGGGCAGGTCGATCAATAGCGGCGAATCCATCCACCCCTGGCTGATCGCGGCCACTGCAGCAGCACAGGCGCCGGTGCCGCAGGCCTGGGTTTCCCCGGCGCCACGTTCCCAGACGCGCAGCTGCGCGCGGTTCCGGTCGATGACCTGGAGAAAGCCGACATTGACCCGTGCAGGGAAGCGCGGGTGATGTTCGATTTTCGGCCCCAGTTCATGCACCGGTGCGTTGTTGATATCCGTGACGCGCAACACCGCATGCGGGTTGCCCATCGACACGGCGGCCAGTTCAACCGCTGCGCCGTCGACGTCGAGCGAGTAGCTCAGTGCCTGACTGTCGGCAACGAACGGGATGTCGGCCGGCACCAGGCGCGGTGCGCCCATGTCGACGCTGATCTGGCCGTCGCTGCGGATATCCAGCTCGATAATGCCACTTTTGGTTTCGACGCGAATCTGCCGTTTTGCGGTCAGGCGCTTGTCGAGCACAAAACGGGCGAAACAGCGCGCACCGTTGCCGCACTGTTCCACTTCGGAGCCGTCGGAGTTGAAGATCCGATAACGGAAGTCCACATCCGGGTTGCTCGGCGCTTCGACGATCAACAACTGGTCGAAACCGATGCCGGTGTGCCGGTCGCCCCATTGCTTGGCGTGCTTGGGCAGGATGTGCGCGTGCTGGCTGACCAGGTCGAGGACCATGAAGTCATTGCCCAGGCCGTGCATCTTGGTAAAACGCAGCAGCATGGTTTTACTCCGGCAGCAGGCTTTCGCCAGCAAACAACTCGGCTACCGTCTCACGGCGACGCACTTCAACTGCCTGATCACCGTCCACCAACACTTCGGCGGCACGGCCGCGGGTGTTGTAGTTGGAACTCATGACAAACCCATAAGCACCGGCCGAATGCACGGCCAGAAGGTCGCCTTCTTCCAGGGCCAATTCACGATCCTTGGCCAGGAAATCGCCGGTCTCGCAGATCGGCCCGACGATGTCGTAGGCACGAGCGGCGGTCGCGCGAGGGCGCACGGCGGTGACGTCCATCCAGGCCTGGTACAGCGCCGGACGAATCAGGTCGTTCATGGCCGCGTCGACGATGGCGAAGTCTTTGTGTTCGGTGTGCTTGAGGTACTCGACCTGGGTCAGCAGCACGCCAGCGTTGGCGACGATGAAGCGGCCCGGCTCGAACACCAGCGCCAGGTCACGACCGTCGAGACGCTCGCGCACAGCCTTGATGTAGTCGGCGGCCAGCGGCGGCTCTTCATCGCGATAACGTACGCCCAGGCCACCACCGAGATCGATGTGGCGCAGGTAGATGCCGCAATCGCCGAGGCGGTCGACCAGGCCCAGCAGGCGGTCGAGGGCGTCGATGAACGGCGGCAGGGTGGTCAGTTGCGATCCGATGTGGCAATCGACGCCGACCACTTCCAGGTTTGGCAGTTGCGCGGCGCGGACGTACACGTCTTCGGCGTCGGCAATGGCGATGCCGAACTTGTTCTCTTTGAGACCGGTGGAAATGTACGGGTGCGTGCCGGCATCGACGTCCGGGTTCACGCGCAGCGAGATCGGTGCGCGAACGCCCAGCTCGGCGGCGATCACTTGCAGGCGCTCCAGCTCGTCGGTGGATTCGACGTTGAAGCAATGAACGCCGACTTCCAGAGCACGGCGCATGTCATCACGGGTCTTGCCGACGCCGGAGAACACGATCTTGTCGGGGCTGCCGCCGGCGGCCAGAACGCGTTCCAGCTCGCCACGGGAGACGATGTCAAAACCGGCGCCCAGACGCGCCAGGACATTCAGAACACCCAGGTTGGAGTTGGCCTTGACCGCGAAGCAGACCAGGTGCGGCATGCCGGCCAACGCATCGGCGTACGCCAGGTACTGGGCTTCGATGTGGGCGCGGGAGTAGACGTAGGTCGGTGTGCCAAAGCGTTCGGCGATGGCGGACAGGGCAACACCTTCCGCGAACAGCTCACCGTCACGGTAGTTAAAAGCGTCCATGGCGTTCCCTTATTGGTAGACGTCGTGCTTGTGTGCTTTCGACGGCTGCTTTTGCGAGGACTGCGCTTGCTCGGCTGGGTCCTGGTTTTCGTCGGGCAGGTACAGCGGGCCTTTTTGACCGCAGGCCGACACAAGACAGGCAACCGCGAGGAGCGCGGCAAGGGAAGAGATCAGGCGCTTCATGGCGAAATCCTTGAAAATGCGTTAATTGCGCCGGAGTATACCGGCCACCCGGCAGCTTGCCTATGCGACCGGGCTCCCGTCCGGCGGGGCTTGGCCAGTTAGGTGCAATCCCTGTGGGAGCGAGCCTGTGGTGAGGGGATTTATCCCCGTTCGGCTGCGCAGCAGTCGCAAGCACTCCCGTTTAACCTTGAACTGCTGGGGCTTCGCAACCCAACGGGGAGAAATCCCCTCACCACAAAGGCTCGCTCCCACAGGGATCGCGTTTGATGTACCTATATCGGCGCTTGGTCGTTATCCTTTGCAATCACCGGGGCTCGGCCGTATCTTGCGGCGCTTGAGCGTGAACAGACACTTTTTGAGGTTGCCGCAATGAGTTTGACCGAAGCCCGTTTCCACGATCTGGTCGATGCCACCCAGCAATCGCTGGAGGATATTTTCGATGAGAGCGACCTGGATATCGACCTGGAGAGCTCGGCCGGTGTGCTCACCGTCAAGTTCGAAAACGGCAGCCAGTTGATCTTCAGTCGCCAGGAACCCCTGCGTCAGCTGTGGCTGGCGGCGGTGTCCGGCGGTTTCCACTTCGACTACGACGAAGAGAGTGAGCGCTGGATGTGCGACAAGAGCGAAGAGCAGCTCGGCGAGATGCTTGAGCGCATCGTCAAGCAGCAAGCCGGCGCTGAATTCGATTTCGAAGGTCTGTGAGATCGTGACCCAGCCTGCACCCGTTCGTCCGCCCAAACCGCTTTACAGCAATGTCAGCCCGGCGGTGCCTTCGCCGTGCAGCGGCGTATGCCGGCTGGATGAACAGAAGGTTTGCCTGGGGTGTTTTCGCCACGTCGAAGACATCCGCGAATGGCGCTCGGCGGATGATGATCGTCGTCGGGTGATTTGCGCCCAGGCTGTTCAGCGCAAAGCCTTGGCATAAGGGCTTTTGTGGCGAGGGAGCTTGCTCCCGCTCGGTTGCGAAGCAGCCGCAGGATTTTAGGGCCGCTTCGCGCCCCAGCGGGAGCAAGCTCCCTCGCCACAAAGTTGCTCGGCGCGCCTTAAAAGAGCGTTCAGCGGCCCGACTTGTATATTTATTGAGCTGTGATAGTGTCCGGGTACGCCTCAACCCATCGAGGCTCGTGAAAACCCCGCCTTTTTCTGGCGGGGTTTTGCTTTTTCTGTGCAGAAGAAAGGAGTCTGCCTCTATCATGACCGCACCTTCCATCACTCTTACTCGTCTGGACGTTCAGCGTCTGGAACGCCTGATCGACAGCCTGGACGACACGCTGCCGGGCGTTATCGCGCTGCAAACCGAACTGGATCGCGCCGATACGCTGGTCGGTCACGATGAAGTGCCCGCCGATGTCGTGACCATGAATTCCCGTGTGCATTGCCGTGAAGAAAGCAGCGGCAAGGACTATCACCTGACGTTGGTGTACCCCAAGGATGCCAACGCTGACCAAGGCAAAATCTCCATTCTGGCGCCTGTCGGCAGCGCACTGCTGGGCCTGAAGGTTGGTCAGCACATCGACTGGCCAGCACCCGGCGGCAAGACCCTGAAACTGACCCTGCTGGCCGTTGAAGTGCAGCCCGCCCATGGCGGCGACTTCCCGGAATAACCTTCCCTCAGACCAGCTCGAGCGCGTCGTTCAATGCGCGCTCCAGATCGGCCTTATAGCGCAAATACAAATTGCTTGAACTCTGCCCATCACCGAGCAGGCCCGAGAGGTCCAGGTCGGTGATGTAGCAGCGATAGCGTTCGGTCTCGCGGCGCTGTTCGACGATTTCCCGGGCGACCACGCTGAACAGTTGCTCGCCATGTTCCAGCTCTGAAAATTCCCGCTGATTGCAATACAACGTGACCTGCACTTCGCCCGGTGCGGCTTTGCCGACGATCGCCTGCACGTCGTAGAACGGTTTGTTGACCGGGGTTTGCGGCGCGGTTCGGGTTTCGACCCGGCGGGCTCGTCCGGGACCGGACGGCAACAGCTGGTAATACAGCGTGTCCAGGCTCAATGGCTGGGCGGCGTCCATCGGCAGCGAGGCATCGCGCCGGTACTGGATCGATTGCAGGAAGCGTTGCAACGGCACCAGCAGGCTTTGTTCGTCGTGATAGGGCAAACGCTGCTGCCACAACGCATTGAATTCATCCATCACGTACAGATCGGCCTGGTCGTCGTGAATCCGGTAGAACACCTGAATACAGTCCGGCTGGCCCATGGGCAGAATCAGCGCCAGGTCCTGATCTTCCAGCGCCATCGGGTCCAGGTGCAGCGGGCTATAGCTCGCCAGCTCTTCGCCGAGGTAATCGAACAGCGCCGGCAGGGTGGCGAGGGCGACGTGATTGACCTGCCCCGGCACCAGTTCCAGCACGTGGTAATGCTGCTGGACCTGAATCAGGTAGCGGTGATTGAGTCTGCTCAGCAGCAGGTTCTGCGCGGTGTCGATCACTTCTTCGACCCGCTGCGCGATGAACTGCGCGCGGTTGTGGCAAAAGCAACGTACGCGCAATTTGGGCTGTCGCGACCCGTTCGGCAGGTTGTTGAGGTAATCGCGCAGGCAGTCGAGCAGGGCGTGAGGGCCGTCAAAGCGATTGACCAGCACCTCGTTCCAGCTGTTGAGCGTGACCTGATCGAGGGTCAGCACCAGGTTTTCCCGGACCCCGGCGTAACTCAGGGAGTCGGTGCGCTCGGTGGTCATCAGAATGTTCAGGTCGCGGTGATGCTTGAGCGGATCGACGCCGACGTTCACCAGAATCAGTACCTCGCTCGGCACGTTGGCGCGCAACAAGGGTTCTTCGGCGACGGTGGGCAAGGGCAGGGCGATGCTCTGTTGCAGGCTGCCAAGCAGGTTGAACAGTTCGAACTCGCTAAGGTCACTCTCGCCGGGATGCAAGGCCAGGCGGGTGCTGCTGTCGATGACGCCGTTGCGATGGCACCAGGTCAGCAGTTCCAGCAATTGGCGGCTGCGCTTGATCGGCGCGAAGTGCTCCCACTCGTGGGCGGTCAGGCTGCCGTTATACAAGCCCCACTGGGTTTGCCCCGATTCTTTCTTGTTGGGCGCGTGCACCAGGGTCAGTGTGTCTTCGGCCAGGTCCGGGGCGATGCCGGGGTTGATGAACTCGACCTTGTCCGCCTTGCGCTCGAACGCCGCATATAGACGTCGCCCCAACACGTTGAGATCGCGCTTGTTGATCAGGCTGACGGTCTGTTCGCTGCGGGCGAATTCGGTCAGAAAGCGGTAGCTGTAATTCAGCTCGTTGACCAACGCCCGGCGCTCAGTGCTGACCTGGCGGACTTTCCACTGACTGCGGCTGTCGAGCAGCGCCAGTTGACGATGATTCCAGTGCCATTCGTGGGCCAGGCGCTCAAGCAGCGAGCGCTGCCAGCTCTGAGTGCGACTGCTGCTGCCGGTGAGTTTGCGGTTGACCTTCAGGTACAGCGCACGGCGCACCAGCTCCAGACGCTCCGGTTCGCCGCGCGCGGTGAGGTATTCCTCGATACGCCGGTAGACCACGACGTACGGATCCAACTCGTCGAGGTCGAGCCGATTGGCGAACACGGCTTGCTTGAAACGCAGGCTCAGGCACTGAACCCTGGGGTGTTCGCTGGCGTAGACCTCGATCAGCAACAGCTTGAGCACCGACTTGTAGGGTGACTCGATGCCCTTGAACAGTTGCCAAAGTCCGGCACCAATGAATTCGCCGGGCGGGATGTACGCCAGATGCCCCAGATCAAGGGTTTCGTCTGCGCGGATAAAGCGTTTGGACAGTAACGCGTGGGTGTAGCGGTCGTAGGCGGCCTCTTCGTATACCGGCACCAGCCACCAGATCGGCGTGCGTCCGGCCAGCCAGATTGCGGTGCGGTAGAACTCGTCCAGCAGCAGATAATGCTGGGTGGTGCCGCAGTCTTCCGAGCTCAGTTGATTGTCCCGCTCGCCGAGCACGAAGCGCGCCGGGTCGATCAGGAAGAAATGCGCCTCGGCGCCCTGGCTCGCGGCCCAGGTTTCAAGCAACTGGCACTTTTTACGCAGCTCGTTGAGTTCGCTTTCGCTCAAGTCCGGCGAGTGACAGACCCAGACGTCCATGTCGCTCTGATCGGCCTGAGCGAGGGTGCCGAGGCTGCCCATCAGGAACAGACCGTGAATCGGTCGCGGCGGATTGCTGCCGTGGCGCGGCTTATAGGAAAACGATCGGGTCAGGCGTTGGGCTTCGGCGAGGGCGTTGGCGTCTGGCTCGAAGTTCGATAGCCCGGCGGGCGTGCTGCCCGAAACGTAACCCGGCAACAACGGATGATTGACGTGGAAAAACAGCGGCAGCAGGGTCAACACCCCTTGCTGGCGGGTCGACAACCCTTCCATGGCGCGGGCCATGCGGCCCTCGTTGAGTTTTAAAAAGCGTGCGCGCAGCTGGCTGAGAACCTTGCGGTCGATCCCCTCGTCCAGATCAGGGCGGATTTCATGGGTGCGGGTCATGTCAGCTCAAACCGGCTCGCAGGGCTCGGACGTCGGAGGTCTCAGAATGAAGGGCAGTTTAGCGCCTCGGTCGCGGGACGTTTAAGCGGATTTTGTTTTTTTGACGTCAGATTTTTATCGCTGGGCGACGGCGTGCAACGAAGTGTGCCCGCGGAAATCCCGTAGCCGGGGTTTCCGTGGGCGATGCGGTGATGCTCAGGCGGTTTCCTGGACGCTCAGAATGGTCAGGACGGTTTGTATATTTTGCGCGGCGTCACGACCCAGGCTGGTCAGATAACCGCCATCGGGCTGGTCGATCAGTTCTTTTTCGTACAGGCGTTGAGCGGCAGCAATGGCTTTCGGGGCAGCGGTCTGATGAATTTTCAAACCTTCCTGGGAACTGTCCAGGTTGAAGAGTGCGAGGATTTCCAGTTCGGCAACCAACTCAGGGGTAAGCGACATAAGGACTCCAGACTTTCTAGGAATTGGACGGCAGCGCCCCTAAGGTGATCCCACTCGTGCGGCATGTCCAGTGCTCGCGACAGGGTTTTTCACCTCGGGAAGCATTCCCCGGCGGGTGGTGCGGCAGCGGGGTGCGTACCAGTGTAGTCAGGGTCTGGGGGAAGGCGGGATTGATGGGTGACATTTTGTGTGGGGAGTGCGACTGACTGATGAGGGGGCTTTTCTGTGGCGAGGGGGCTTGCTCCCGCTGGGGCGCGCAGCGGCCCCAAAAACTTTGCGACTGCTTGGCAGCCGAGCGGGAGCAAGCTCCCTCGCCACAAAGGCCCCATCCGGCAATGACGGGCTATTTCTTTTCAGGCGGCAACTCTGGAAGAGCACGCAATGCCGCTTCGTACCATTCGGTGTTGAACGCGCGGTCTTCTTCCAGGATCGCGTCGATTTCCACCGCCAAAACGTGAGCCATCAGGTTGAGGATTTCTTCGCGTTCGTAACCCACCAGGGTCAACTTGTTGAAGGTCGCCTTGGCGGCAGGCGGATTGTCGCTTTCGATCTGGTTTTCGATGGCTTCGACCAAGGTGTTTTCGGCGAACTCTTCTTCGTCGATATCGTCCTGGTTGTTGTCGGGGGTTGGCTCGCTCATGGCAGGCTCCTCAAGGAAAGGCAGCCAGTTTACCTGCATTCAGCGCCATGATGCTGCTGGCGAGAAACGCCTTGGCGTTCTATAAAGCAGGCACTGCCAACCCCGCACGGCCTGGAGGCTTTGTGATGCTCAAGCTTTATGGATTTTCCGTCAGCAACTACTACAACATGGTGAAACTGGCGTTGCTGGAGAAAGGACTGCCATTCGAAGAAGTGCCTTTTTACGCCGGCCAGAGTCCTGAAGCGCTGGCCATCAGCCCGCGCGGCAAGGTGCCGGTGCTGGGTGTCGAGCAAGGTTTCGTCAACGAAACCGCGGTGATTCTCGAATACATCGAGCAGAGCCAGAAAGGCACGCCGCTGTTGCCGAGCGACCCCTTCGAGCGGGCGCAGGTCCTGGCGCTGGCCAAGGAAATCGAGCTGTACATCGAACTGCCGGGGCGCGCCTGTTACGGCGAAGCATTTTTCGGCATGCCATTGCCGGACGCGATCAAGGACAAGACCAAGGCCGAGTTGCTGCTGGGGTTTGCCTCGCTTGGACGGCACGGCAAGTTTGCCCCTTATGTCGCGGGCGACAGCCTGAGTATTGCGGATCTGTATTTCCTGTACAGCGTGCCGCTGGCTTGTGCGGTGGGGCAGAAACTGTTTGGTATCGACCTGCTGGCAGACATGCCGGCGGCCAAGGCGCTGCTGGAACGTCTGGAACGGAATCCGAACGTGCAGCGGATTGCGGCGGACAAGGAAGCGGCGATGCCAGCGTTCATGGCGATGGTCGCGTCCAAGAAGTAGGTTTTGTGGCGCATTCAAGATCGCATTCGCGGGCAAGCCTCGCTCCTACAGATCAGCACACTCATCAGGAGGGTGCATGACCTGTAGGAGCGAGGCTTGCCCGCGAAGCTTTTAGCGGCTGGCGAGCAACGCCTGACCGCGAGCCACAGCTTTCTTGACCTGTGCCGGCGCAGTCCCGCCGATATGGTCACGGGCATTCACCGAACCTTCCAGCGTCAGCACGGCAAACACGTCCTGATCGATCTGGTCGCTGAACTTGCGCAGCTCTTCCAGGCTCATTTCCGCCAGGTCCTTGCCACTTTCCACGCCGTACTTCACGGCATGGCCAACGATTTCGTGGCAGTCACGGAATGGCAGGCCACGGCGCACCAGATAGTCCGCCAGGTCGGTGGCGGTGGAGAAACCGCGCAGGGCTGCTTCGCGCATCATCGCGTGCTTGGGTTTGATCGCCGGGATCATGTCGGCAAAGGCGCGCAACGAATCGCGCAGTGTGTCGGCGGCGTCGAACAGCGGCTCTTTGTCTTCCTGGTTGTCCTTGTTGTAAGCCAGTGGCTGGCCTTTCATCAGGGTCAGCAGGCCCATCAGCGCGCCGAAGACGCGGCCGGTCTTGCCACGCACCAGTTCCGGCACATCCGGGTTTTTCTTTTGCGGCATGATCGAGCTGCCGGTGCAGAAACGGTCCGGCAGATCGATGAACTGGAACTGCGCGCTGGTCCACAGCACCAGCTCTTCGGAGAAGCGCGACAAGTGCATCATCGCGATGCTCGCGGCCGAGCAGAACTCGATAGCGAAGTCACGATCGGACACGTTGTCCAGCGAGTTGCCGCCCACGGCGTCGAAGCCCAGCAGTTGCGCGGTGTACTCGCGGTCGATCGGGTAAGTGGTGCCCGCCAGCGCAGCGCTGCCCAAAGGCATGCGGTTGGTGCGCTTGCGGCAGTCGACCAGACGCTCGTAGTCGCGGCTGAGCATTTCGAACCAGGCCAGCATGTGGTGCCCGAAGGTCACCGGCTGCGCGGTTTGCAGGTGGGTGAAGCCCGGCATGATGCTGCCGGCTTCGCGCTCGGCCTGTTCCAGCAAGCCTTTTTGCAGGCGGGTGATTTCCGCCAGGATCAGGTCGATCTCGTCACGCAGCCACAGACGGATGTCGGTGGCGACCTGGTCGTTACGGCTGCGGCCAGTGTGCAGCTTCTTACCGGTGACGCCGATGCGGTCGGTCAGACGCGCCTCGATGTTCATGTGCACGTCTTCGAGGTCGATGCGCCAGTCGAACTGGCCGGCCTCGATTTCACCCTGGATGGTCTTCAGGCCATCGGTGATGCTGTCGCGCTCGGCATCGGTCAGCACGCCGACCTTGGCCAGCATGGTGGCGTGGGCGATCGAGCCCATGATGTCGTGGCGATACAGGCGCTGGTCGAAGGTGACGGAGGCGGTGAAGCGGGCGACGAAGGCGTCGACGGGTTCACTGAAGCGGCCGCCCCAGGACTGATTGGTCTTGTCAGTGCTCATGAATTCGCTCGTATCGGCTGAAGAAAGATGACGTTGAAAGCTGTCGCGGATAATAACAGGGTTGCCAATCCTGTCGCTGACACCGGTCGACACGTTTTTTTTCTCGTGCCCCGGCCTATGCTCGAAGCCAGCCAGGCCTGAATTGCGCAACGATATTTTTCAATTGAGTAATAACGTCCCGGCAACCGTCTACAGTTGGACAGTAGGATCAGCGCAATTCTCGGCGCTGCAGCGGACTATAAGAAGAGGGGGTGTTCATATTGTGTATCAGCAAACCCTACGGCGATGCCTCGCCAACCGCCAATTGCCCGGCGAATAAAAATTTAGCGGTCGGACGGGCGGCACTTTTTGGCCCTCGCGCTAGTCTTAGCGTGGATCGCGGTGACGGACGTCACTCCACTTGTCTACGCTATCCTTGTGCGAGACTCACGCAGGAATCCAGCGCAATATGAATGTCCTGATCGTTGATGACGAACCCCTTGCCCGCGAGCGCCTGAGCCGAATGGTCGGCGAACTCGAGGGATACAGCGTCCTGGAGCCCAGCGCCACGAACGGCGAAGAAGCGTTGGCACTGATCGACAGCCACAAGCCGGATATCGTGTTGCTTGATATCTGCATGCCTGGCCTCGATGGCCTGCAAGTGGCTGCCCGATTGTGCGAACGCGAAACCCCGCCTGCCGTGGTGTTTTGCACAGGGTCCGATGAATTTGCCGTGGAAGCCTTACAGGCCAGCGCCGTAGGCTATCTGGTGAAACCTGTGCGTACAGAACAATTGCATGAAGCGTTGAAAAAAGCCGAGCGCCCCAATCGCGTCCAGCTTGCGGCTTTGACCCGTCCTGCCGCCGAAACCGGCAGCGGCCCGCGCAGCCATATCAGCGCGCGTACTCGCAAGGGTATTGAGCTGATCCCGTTGGGTCAGGTGGTCTATTTTATTGCTGACCATAAATACGTGACCTTGCGCCATGAAGGCGGCGAAGTGCTGCTGGATGAACCGCTCAAGGCCCTTGAAGATGAATTCGGCGACCGATTCGTGCGCATCCACCGCAACGCCCTGGTTGCCCGCGAACGCATCGAGCGCTTGCAGCGCACACCTCTGGGACACTTTCAGCTGTTCCTCAAAGGCCTGAATGGCGATGCCCTGATTGTCAGCCGGCGTCATGTGGCCGGTGTGCGCAAAATGATGCAACAGCTTTAATTCGCCATCCGCAGGCGAATTTCTCACCCGATTGCCGGACATCCGGGGCCAGGGAGGCCAGGCAATACCTGATACAAGTCAAAGTGGATTTGACTGAGCTGTTATTATCCGCCGTATCTATTCAGTACGGATTGATCCATGTCCTCTCGCGAAATCCGCATCGCCACCCGCAAAAGTGCTCTCGCCCTGTGGCAAGCCGAATACGTCAAAGCCCGTCTTGAAGCGGCCCATCCGGGTCTGCTCGTGACGCTGGTACCCATGGTCAGTCGCGGCGACAAGCTGCTGGACTCGCCGCTGTCGAAAATCGGCGGCAAGGGCCTGTTCGTCAAGGAACTGGAAACCGCGCTGCTGGAGAACGAAGCCGACATCGCCGTGCATTCGATGAAAGACGTGCCGATGGATTTCCCCGCAGGCCTTGGCCTGTTCTGCATCTGCGAGCGAGAAGACCCGCGTGATGCATTCGTCTCCAATACCTACGCCAGCCTGGACGAACTGCCGCAAGGCAGCATCGTCGGCACCTCCAGCCTGCGCCGTCAGGCCCAGTTGTTGACCCGCCGCCCGGACCTGGAAATCCGCTTCCTGCGCGGCAATGTCAACACGCGCCTGGCCAAGCTTGATGCCGGTGAATACGACGCCATCATTCTCGCGGCTGCCGGCCTGATTCGCCTGGGCTTCGAAGATCGCATCACCTCGGCCATCAGCGTCGACGACAGTCTGCCGGCCGGTGGCCAGGGTGCCGTCGGTATCGAATGCCGCACCGTCGACACTGAAATCCATACCTTGCTGGCACCTCTGCACCATCAGGACACCGCCACCCGTGTCACTGCCGAACGTGCGCTCAACAAACATTTGAATGGCGGCTGCCAAGTGCCGATCGCCTGTTACGCCGTGCTGGAAGGCGAGCAGATCTGGTTGCGCGGTCTGGTGGGCGATCCGAGCGGAGGCCTGCTGCTCAGCGCCGAGGCCCGTGCGCCACGCAGCGATGCCGAAGCGCTGGGCGTGCAAGTGGCCGAAGACCTGCTGAATCAGGGCGCCAATGACATTCTGAAAGCGGTCTACGGCGAGGCAGGTCACGAGTGACGGGCTGGCGCCTGCTGCTGACACGTCCCGCGGATGAGTCGGCGGCGCTGAGCGAAGTTTTGGCCGAAGCGGGGATTTTCAGCAGCAGTTTGCCGCTTTTGGAAATTGAAGCGATTCCCGCCTCTGACACAATGCGCGAGGTGATTCAGCATCTGGATCGGTACTGCGCGGTAATCGTGGTCAGCAAGCCGGCCGCCAGAATCGCGGTGGATCTGGTCGGTCAGTATTGGCCGCAGCCACCGCACCTGAAGTGGTTCAGCGTGGGCGCCGCGACTGCGCAGATTCTCGATGATCACGGGTTGAACGTAAGTTTCCCGGCCGAGGGTGATGACAGCGAAGCCTTGCTGGAACTTGCGTCGTTGCGCGAGGCTGTCGCACGACCCGATCCACGGGTGTTGATCATTCGCGGAGAAGGCGGGCGCGAGTTGCTCGCTGAGCGTTTGCGCGAGCTTGGTGCTAGTGTCGACTATCTGGAGGTGTACCGCCGCGACCTGCCGCAGTACCCGCCAGCAACACTGCCAGAGCGGATCAAGGCGGAACGCTTGAACGGGCTGGTGGTCAGCAGTGGACAGGGTTTTGAGCACCTGCATCAATTGGCCGGCGCTGCCTGGCCGCAATTGGCGCGGTTGCCGTTGTTTGTTCCAAGCCCCAGGGTCGCCGAGCTGGCACGTGCCGCCGGGGCCCAAACAGTTGTGGATTGTCGTGGCGCCAGTGCCGCGGCTTTGCTGACGGCGTTGCGGGAGCATCCCGAACCCGTTCTCTAATGCAAAGGATGGATACGTGAACGAAACAGCCTTGCCTAAAGATGACGTGAAGCCAGTGCTTGATGCGCCGGTTGAAACTCCGGTTGAAACTGCGCCACCTGCTGTCGAGCAGCGCCGAGGCAACGGGCTGGCGATAGTCGCGTTGCTGTTGGGCGCCGCCGGTGTAGCGGTGGGCGGTTGGGGCGTCTGGCAGGTGCGTCACCTGCAAGCCAATACGCAGCAGCAGTTGAGCCAGGTGCAGGCGTTGAACGATCAGGCGCAAAGTCTGAAGCTGAACGAACAGCGCTTGAGTGCGCGGCTTGAGCAAATGCCTGCAGCCGAAGAACTGGACGCTCGCAGCCGTCTGGTGATTCAACTGCAAGGCGATCAGCAGCGTTTGAATCAACGTCTGGAAACTGTCCTCGGCGCAAGCCGCAAGGACTGGCGTCTGGCCGAGGCCGAGCACTTGTTGCGTCTGGCCAGCCTGCGGCTTTCGGCGTTGCAGGACATCAGCAGCGCTCAGGCCCTGGTGCAGGGCGCCGACGAAATTCTTCGTGAGCAGAACGACCCGGGCTCCTTTGCCGCACGCGAACAAGTGGCGAAAACCCTGGTCGCCTTGCGTAGCACGGAACAGCCGGATCGCACCGGCCTTTTCCTGCGACTGGGTGCGCTGCGCGATCAGGTGATCAACCTCACCGAGCTGGCACCCGAGTACAAGGACCGTGGCGAATCCCTGCTGGGCCTGACCGCCGATGGTGACGGCGCCAGTCGTTGGGCGCAGTGGTGGGATCAGATCTCGCGTTACATCCGCATCGATTTCAACGCCGATAAAAATGTGCGTCCACTGCTGGCAGGGCAGAGCCTGAGCCAGGTGCGTCTGGCCCTGAGCCTGGCGCTGGAGCAGGCGCAGTGGGCGGCACTCAATGGTCAGGCCGCGGTTTACACCCAGGCGCTGGCCGAGGCGCGGGACGTGCTCAAAGGCAACTTCAACCCGGACAACCCGCAGAGCAAAGTGATGCTCGAGCAGGTTGGCGAACTGAGCAAGCAGCCGGTCACTGTCGTCACGCCGGATCTGACCGGCACGCTGAGCGCGGTTCAGGGTTATCTCGAGCGACGTAATGTCAACGCCGAGGACTCGATCAAACCCATGGCCAAACCTGCCACGGACACTGCGCAGGAGGCGACGCCATGAAGCGTCTCTATGTGATCGTGTTTCTGGTCATCGCCGCTGCCGCCGCTTTAGGGTTGGCGATTGCCGAGCATTCCGGCTACGTGCTGATCGCTTACAGGAGCTTCCGTTTCGAGTCGAGCCTGTGGGCGACCCTGGCCCTGGTGGCGGTGTTGTGGCTGGTGTTCTGGGGCATCAAGGCGTTGGTCGAATTGGTCACGACCTCCAGTGGAGTGGTCAATCCCTGGTCGCGGCGCAATCGCAGTCGTCGGGTGCAAGTGGCGATCGAACACGGTCAGCTGGACCTGGCCGAAGGTCGCTGGGCCAGTGCACAGCGTCATTTGCATCGCGCCGCCGAAGCCGAGCGCCAGCCATTGCTTTACTACCTCGGCGCTGCTCGCGCCGCGAACGAGCAAGGCCTCTACGAGGAAAGCGACAACTTGCTGGAGCGTGCGCTGGAGCGCCAGCCCCAGGCCGAGTTGGCGATTGCCTTGAGCCACGCCCAACTGCAGACCGATCGCGGTGACACCGACGGCGCCCTGGTGACCTTGCAGGCCATGCATGAGCGTCACCCTCATAACGTCCAGACCTTGCGCCAGTTGCAGCGTTTGCATCAGCAGCGAGGTGACTGGTCGGCCGTTATCCACCTGCTGCCGGAGCTGCGCAAGGACAAGGTCCTGCCACCGGCCGAGCTGGCCGAACTGGAGCGCCGGGCCTGGGGGGAAAACCTGTCCCTGGCAGCGCGCCAAGAAGAAGACGGAACCGTCGGATTGCAATCGCTCAACCGCGCCTGGCAGCAACTCACCTCGGCGCAGCGCCAGGAACCGCAACTGGTGTTGGCGTATGCCGAGCAGCTTCGGCAAATCGGCGCCCAGGTCGAGGCCGAAGAGGTGCTGCGAACGGCGCTCAAGCGCAACTACGACAGCCATCTGGCGCGCCTTTACGGACTGGTTCGCGGCAGTGATCCGGCCCGTCAGCTGCAGACCGCCGAGGGCTGGCTGAAGAACCATCCGGCCGACCCGAGCCTGTTGCTGACCCTGGGTCGCCTGTGTTTGCAAAACAGTCTGTGGGGCAAGGCCCGGGACTATCTGGAAAGCAGCCTGCGCGTGCAGCGTAACCCGGAAGCCTGCGCGGAGCTGGCACGATTGCTGGCGCAACTGGGCGACACCGAGCGCAGTAACCAGCTGTTCCAGGAAGGTCTTGGTTTACTGGACGAACGCTTGTTGGCGGCGCCGTTGCCGGTGCCTGCAACCGTCTAAAAGTTAACGGCTGGTGAAACCTGTGGCGAGGGAGCTTGCTCCCGCCGGGTTGCGAAGCAACCCCTTGATTTACGATTGCTGCGCAATCGAACGGGAGCAAGCTCCCTCGCCACAAAGACGTTAATTCTTACAGTCCTGGTCTGTTGGTGACAAATTCCTACAGAGGACTACATCCGATCCTCTCGACCCTGTCGGGAATTCCCTACACTTCTGTTGAAGTGTCCCTGCTGACCTGTCTTGTAAGGCTGGCGCGCTTTCCTCTACCGTAACCACTTGTCTCTACTGGTACGGAAAAGCCATGTCGTTGGCCTGCTCACGCTCCTTGTTTTTCATGGTTTTCGTTGCCGGCGCCCTGGCCTTGGGCGTTTCCTATTACCTGGAATATGCGGTCGGCCTCCAGCCGTGCGGCATGTGCCTGCTGCAGCGGATGTGTCTGGCGTTGCTCACGGGTGTCTGCCTGATGGCTTCGGTGCATGGGCCCGGCCGTTTTGGTTCTTCCCTGTACTGGCTGCTGGGTTTGCTGTGCAGTCTGGCGGGAACCGTGACAGCGTGGCGCCAGGTGTTGTTGCAAGGTGATCCGCTGCAACAGCTATCCCCTTGTTCGCCCGATCTGGCCGACCTGTTCGCGAGCAACCCCTGGGTTAACGTTGTGCAGCAGATGTTCAACGGCACGGCGGACTGTGCACGGATTTCATGGACGCTGTTCGATCTGAGCCTGCCGGAATGGAGCCTGTTGTTCTTTGTCGCGATGACAATTCTCAGTGTTCAGCAGCTGCTGCGCGTTGTCTGGATCGCCTGTCGGCGACCGCTCAGCGGCGAGTCGTCGCACCCCGCGCTGGCGGGCGATTAAACACTTGTATGAACTTTATCTCCTGCGTACCTTGAAGCCACAGTCGCGCGGGCATAATCTGGCCCGCACGTGTCATTGGAATTATGTTGCTCGAATGACGCTCTGCCTGGCCGATTCTTGACCTTCAAGTGTGCGACAGGTGTAGGGCAGCATGACCCACAAGGGAAGAGAGATCACCATGCTCGAAAGTTGTCAGAATGCTCAGGAACGCTGGGGTGGAGTGCATCTGCTGATCGATCGCTGGTTGCAGGAGCGTCACGAACTGGTTCGGGCCTATGATGCTCTCGGCGCCAAGCCTGAGGCTCTGGGCGAGAACCGCAAGCCATTGCAGGAATTCTGCGGCGTGCTGGTCGATTACGTGTCTGCCGGGCACTTCGAGATCTACGAACAGCTGACGGGCGAAGCCAAGGCGTTTGGCGACACTCGCGGCCTCGAGTTGGCCGAGACGATCTACCCGCGTATCGACGTCATCACCGAGAAGCTGCTTGCGTTCAATGACCTGTGCGATGCAGGCAAGTGCGTGGCAGAGAAATTCAAGGAACTGGGTGGCCTGTTGCACGAACGCTTCGAACTGGAAGACTGCCTGATCGAAGTGCTGCACACCGCTCACAAGGAAGAGGATTCGGTTCAAGCCTGAACCCCTTCCGGCAACACCCTCAAAAAAACGGTGCGCTTATGCGCGCCGTTTTTCGTTTGCGCTGTTCAGCCGGTGGCCCCGCGCAATTCGACTTCGAATACCAGTGGCGTGAACGGCTCGATCAAGTCGCCGGCACCATCGGCGCCATAGGCCTGCGCCGATGGAATCACCAGCCGCCACTTCGCACCGACCGGCATGTTTTGCAGGGCGCTGCGCCATCCGCTGATCACACTGTCGAGACTGAACCACTGCGGCTGGCTGTTCTGATCGAACACGGTGCCGTCGGGAAGGCGACCGATGTACAGGACCTGGACCTTGCCATTAGGACCGGCTTTCGCACCGGTGCCAGGCACCAGCTCTGTGAGCAATACACCGTCGGCCAGTTCACGAACACCGGGCTTGGCTTTTTCCCCCGCGAGAAAACGTTTCTCTTTTTCGAGGGCGACTTCGCTCTGCGGTGCGCTCTGTTGCAAGGCAACCTGCGCTTCATGCTCGGCCAGAATCTGTTCGATCTGTTCATCTTTAAGGGCCAGGGGCTTGCCTCGATAGGCTTGCTGCAAACCTTCGACCAGTGCCTGAAGTTGCAGATCGGGAACCTCCTGACGCAGGCGCTCACCGAGGCTTGCGCCCAGGCTGTACGCGAGATCGTGAGCTTCATTTTCCGTGGTTTTTTCGGCGGCCTGGGCCAGGGAAAAAAACACGCACAGCGATAAAAAAAGGTAGCGCGACATCGGCACTCTCCGACCTGAGATGCGGCAGATTATGCCAGTCTGAATGCGTGCGACAGTGAACTTGTTTTACGCAAGCCCGGAAGATTTTCGATCCGTTGCAACGCGGCGCTTTCGATACTGTCAACATGCCCTAGCGGCGGTAGCAGCAGAGGTCTAGTATGAGCCGCACCCACGTCAGCCAGGAGGTAAACCATGTCGGCCACCAAGAAGCCTGTAAATACCCCGTTGCACTTACTCCAACAACTCTCGGGCAGCCTGCTCGAGCATTTGGAAACCGCTTGTTCACAAGCCTTGGCTGATGCTGAAAAACTGCTCGCCAAACTGGAAAAACAGCGCGGAAAAGCGCAGGAGAAATTGCACAAATCCCGCACCAAATTGCAGGACGCTGCGGCGGCCGGCAAGGCCAAGGCACAAGCCAAGGCGAAGGACGGAGTGAAGCAACTCGAAGACGTGCTCGATGCCCTCAAGGATCGTCAGTCCGACACCCGTGCCTACATTCTGCAACTCAAGCGCGATGCTCAAGAAAGCCTGAAACTGGCCCAGGGCGTCGGTCGTGTACAAGAGGCTGTCGGCAAGGCGTTGTCCCTGCGTTCGGCCAAGCCTGCTGCGGCCCCTGCCAGGAAAGCCGCTGCTAAACCGGCTGCTGCAAAAGCACCGGCCAAGCCAGCTGCCAAGGCTCCGGTGAAAGCCGCCGCCAAGCCAGCAGCAAAACCAGCAGCGAAAAAAACCGTCGCTGCCAGCGCTGCGAAACCGGCTACTAAAACGACGGCTGCCAAGCCTGCCGCCGCCAAGCCAGCCACTGCAAAAACGGCTGCTGCAAAACCAGCCGTGGCGAAAACTGTCGCTGCCAAACCAGCTGCCAAACCAGCTGCAAAAACGGCCGCTAAACCTGCAGCCAAACCAGCTGCCAAAACCGCTGCGGCGAAACCAGCTGCCAAGCCGGCTGCCAAACCTGTTGCGGCTAAAACTGCTGCAAAACCAGCGGTAAAAGCTGCTGCAAAACCAGCCGCTAAACCGGCAGTAAAACCTGCTGCGGCGAAACCTGCCGCTGCTGCCAAGCCGGCCACCGCCAGCGCTGCAAAACCTGTCGCAGCCAAACCTGCTGCCAAGCCGGTCGCGGCCAAGCCTGTTGCAAAACCGGCGGCCAAGCCAGCGGTGAAAAAACCTGTTGCCGCCAAGCCGGCCGCCGCGCCAGTTGCCAAGCCAGCCAACCCGGCTCCGGCAGCAACGTCTGCTTTAGCAGCAGCCACCTCGACAGCCACGCCAGCGCCAACGCCGGCCGCCGCATCGATCGCAGCAACCACCCCAACCAGCGCTTCCTAAGTGCCGGTTACCGCGACGCGCAGCGGATGCAGCGCGTCGCGGTCCAGGTGGGCGGCGCCCGCCGCCACACCCTCCAGCCAGGCCGATAAATCGGTCGCCTCATCCTGCGGCCAACTCTGCGCCGATCGCTCCAGTCGCAACAGCAGATGCCGCTCGGCTTCCAGCTCCAGCGCTTTCACTTGTTCGCGTAACGCATTCAGTTCGGCATCTTCAGTCGCGACGACTTTCCATTGCATGCGCAAGGCGCGTAGCGGTCGAACGACATCCGCGTCCCAAGGTTCGGCCACGTTGTGAAGCTGCTGCAATCGTTGCTCGTTGCAGGCGACTCCTCGCTGCCCGAGCCACAGCCCACACAACACCAGGCACACATTCACCCCCGCCGACTGCAAGGTCAGGCACGCGGCTTCAACGCCGGGACGGGCGTAAGTGCCAAGGGAAAAGCTCCACAGGTCAGAGGACATAGTGCTACTCGCGCCAGTTGCGAGCGAAGCTGGTAGACTCCGCCGCCATTATGATTCGACTTCAGAACCTGACTTTACAGCGTGGCCCGCAACGTCTGCTAGAAGACGCCGAGCTGACCCTGCACGCCGGCCACAAAGCCGGCCTCATCGGTGCCAACGGCGCCGGCAAATCGAGCCTGTTCGCCTTGATTCGGGGCGAGCTGCACCCGGACTCGGGTGACTGCTTCCTGCCGGCCGACTGGCGCATCGCCCACATGCGCCAGGAGATCGAGACGCTCGAACGCCTGGCGGTCGACTACGTGCTCGATGGCGACCTGCGTCTGCGCGAGGTGCAACGTGACCTCGCCGCAGCCGAAGCGGCCCATGACGGTGCCGCTCAGGCCCGCCTGCACTCGGAACTCGACAGCGCTGACGGTTACACCGCCGATGCCCGCGCCCGCAAGCTGCTGGCCGGCCTCGGGTTCACCAACGAACAGATGGATCGCCAGGTAGGAGATTTCTCTGGTGGCTGGCGGATGCGTCTGAACCTGGCGCAGGCATTGATGTGCCCCTCGGACCTGTTGCTGCTCGACGAACCGACCAACCACTTGGACCTCGACGCCATCATCTGGCTCGAAGAGTGGCTCAAAAGCTACCCCGGCACCTTGTTGCTGATTTCCCACGACCGGGATTTCCTCGATGCCGTGGTCGATCATGTGGCCCATGTCGATCAGCGCAAGATCACGCTGTATCGCGGTGGCTACAGCGCATTCGAACGCGCCCGTGCCGAACGTCTGGCCCAGCAACAGCAGGCCTACGAGAAGCAGCAGGCGCAACGTGCGCACATGGAAAGCTACATCGCCCGCTTCAAGGCCCAGGCCACCAAGGCCCGTCAGGCCCAGAGCCGGATCAAGGCGCTGGAGCGGATGGAAGAGTTGTCTGCCGCTCACGTCGATTCGCCGTTCGACTTCGTCTTCCGCGAGTCGACGAAGATTTCCAGCCCGTTGATCGACCTGTCCGACGCCCGTCTGGGCTACGGCGACAAAGCCGTGCTGGAGAAGGTCAAACTGCAACTGACGCCCGGCGCGCGCATCGGTTTGCTGGGCCCCAACGGCGCCGGTAAATCGACCCTGATCAAAAACCTCGCCGGTGAACTTTCGCCGCTGTCCGGTCGGCTGACCCGTGGCGAGAACACCGTCGTCGGTTACTTCGCCCAGCATCAGCTCGATTCCCTGGACTCGAAGGCCAGCCCGTTGCTGCACTTGCAGCGCCTGGCGCCGACCGAGCGCGAGCAGACCCTGCGCGACTTCCTCGGCGGTTTCGACTTCCGCGGCGCGCGCATCGATGAGCCTGTGCTGAATTTCTCCGGCGGTGAGAAGGCTCGCCTGGCCCTGGCGTTGATCGCCTGGGAACGACCGAACCTGCTGCTGCTCGACGAACCGACCAACCACCTCGACCTGGAAATGCGCCTCGCGCTGACCATGGCCCTGCAGGAATTCAGTGGTGCGGTGCTGGTGGTCTCCCACGATCGTCATTTGCTCAAGAGCACCACCGACAATTTCTATCTGGTGGCGGACGGCAAGGTCGAGGAGTTTGACGGCGACCTGGAAGACTACGCCCGTTGGCTGGTCGAGTATCGTCAGCGCAATGCCCCGGTCAGCAACACGCCGGTCAATCCGGACAAGACGGACAAGAAGGCCCAGCGTCAGGCCGCCGCCGCGTTGCGTCAGCAACTGGCGCCGCACAAGCGCGAGGCTGACAAGCTCGAAGCCGAGCTGGGCAAGCTGCACGAGAAACTGGCGAAGATCGACACCAGCCTCGGCGACAGCGACATCTACGAACCGGCGCGCAAGAACGATTTGCGCGATCTGCTGGCCGAACAGGCCAGGCTGAAGGTGCGTGAGGCCGAGCTGGAAGAAGCCTGGATGGAAGCCCTGGAACTGCTCGAAAGCATGCAGGCGGAGCTGGAGGCGCTGTCCTGATGGAGGCGTTCAAGCTGCCGCTGCCGGCCATGTGGGTCGAGCCGATCTGGCTGGTCGTGCAAATCCTGCTGATTCTGCTGGCCGGTTATATCGCTCAGCGCGTCGTCGCTAAATGCCTGACTCGATTGGGCGAGCGCTATCCGTTTCCGCCGCAGTTCTTGATGCCGCTGCGCGGAGGATTGCGCTGGCTGATCATGGGCAGTGCGCTGATTTTCGTGCTGGAACGCCTGGGCGTGTCGGCGACGGTGCTCTGGACTGCGTTGTCAGGTTTTGTTGCAGTGGCTGCGGTGGCGTTTTTCGCCATGTGGAGCGTGCTCTCCAATCTGCTCTGCGCGATCCTGATCTTTACCGTCGGGCCATTCCGTATCGGCGATGTGGTCGAACTGGTAGACACCACTGACAAGCCCGGCGTCAAAGGTCGGGTAGTGGCGATCAATCTGCTCTACACCACGCTGATCGAAGCCGAAGAACTCGGCACCGGCAGCGCCATGGTGCAAGTGCCCAACAGCCTGTTCTTTCAGCGCTCGGTTCGACGCTGGCGCGGCAGCGATGTATTTCCTTCGAGCGGTTTCGAAAAGTAGTCGCGATACGACCAGATCCTACAAAAAATCGGTGGTCATGGATCTAAAGCCGCATTAGCTTAGACATCTGTCACGATTCTGAGTCGAGGTGTGCAATGGAGCTCGAAACATGGCTGGCGTTTTTTGCCGCCTGCTGGTTGATTAGTTTTACTCCCGGTGCGGGTGCTATTGCATCGATGTCCAGCGGTCTGCAATACGGCTTCTGGCGCGGGTACTGGAACGCGCTGGGCCTGCAATTGGGCCTGGCGTTGCAGATCGCGATTGTCGGCGCCGGTGTTGGCGCGATTCTCGCGGCTTCCGCCACGGCGTTCTATGCAATCAAATGGTTCGGTGTTGCTTATCTGGTTTACCTCGGCATCAAGCAATGGCGCGCACTCCCCAGCGACATGAGCGATGATTCGGCCGTTCGCCCGATCGGTAAGCCATTGGTCCTGGTGTTTCGGGGTTTCCTGGTCAACATGAGCAACCCCAAGGCATTGGTATTCATGCTGGCGGTGTTGCCGCAGTTCATCGATCCGCATGCGCCGCTGCTGACTCAGTACCTGATCATCGGCGTGACCATGGTCTGCGTCGATCTGGTCGTCATGGCCGGTTACACCGGGTTGGCGTCGAAGGTGCTGCGTTTGTTGCGTACGCCCAAGCAGCAAAAACGCATGAACCGCACCTTCGCTGGATTGTTCATCGGTGCGGCGGCGTTCATGGCGACGCTGCGCAAAGCGGCGGTGTAAACCGACCAGCCACAAAAAAGGCGACCCTCGGGGTCGCCTTTTTTGTTTGTTGCATCCTCATTGTGGCGAGCGAGCTTGCTCGCGCTGGGCTGCGAAGCGGCCCCAAAAATTTGCGAGCGCTACGCACTCGAGCGGGAGCAAGCTCCCTCGCCACAGAGGGACAACCGGGATTCAGCGCAAAATCACCGGCGCCGTATCCCGTGGCAGGTTGTTGCGCAACGGGGCTTGCCCCGGCTGCTCATTACCGCCGCCGCCAAGCTGTTGGCTCAACTGCGCGGCCACGTCTTCACCCAGCGCCTTGGACACGTCACGAACCACCCGTGGCCGGTTCAGCGAAACCTTGATGTCCCGGCCATTCACCAGTTTGGTGTCCTGACCTTCGCCCATCGCCGTGAACGCCGAGGTGATTTCATAAGTCCGGGTGTTGATCAGGCTGAAGTCCGCCACCAGGGTCAGGCCCAACACGGCCGAATGGCTGTCGGTGTTGGCCAGTTCGGTCACGTCGCGCGTGAAATCAATGTCCGACACGGTGCCGAACAGCACATAGTCGGCACCCTTGAAGTTGCCGGCCTTGATCCGCTTGATCACGTCATAGATGTCGCCCTTGGACGCGGCGGTGTACGGCGTGCCTTGCACCAGCTGAAACATGCCGGTGCGCAGTATCTCGCCCTTGATGTCGCCGGTGAATTTGCGCAGTTCAGCTTGTTCGATGTAGCTGGTGGTGGCTTCGAATTCGTTGTAGCTCGAAGAACCGCTGGCGCTGTAGTAACCCTCGCGATAATTGTTCTTGGCGGAAACGATGTGGATGTATTGCTCCACTCGCTCCTGATACGCCAGGTCCGTCACCGCGACTTTCGGGGCCGCCTGCGCGCTGAACGCGCAAGCCAGGGCCATCATGCCAATCCATGCGCGCATTGATTAACGCTCCGTAGTCTTGCGGATCTCTTTCTCGTCCATCCACTCGGCCAGACCGCTTTCAACGTCGATCAATTGCAGGCTGAATTTGTAGAAGACGTCCTTGTAGTCGCTGCTGCGCTTGACGATCGAGCTGATCGAACCTTCAAGACGGTATTTGGCGGCGATCATGTTACCGGTCTTGGCCACAGTGGCTTTCTTGTACAGGCCGCTCTGGTTTTGCAGCTTGAGCTGGTCGACCTGGCTCTGCATCGCGGTGTTGTCGCTGGCGAAGCGGGCGGTGCCGGACTTCATCAGCTGAGTCTTGATGCTGGTGGTGATTTCGCGGGTGTCGATGTATTCGCTGGTCTTGTTCTTCACGTCGTAGACCTGAACCACCGGACGGCCCTGCAGAATGCCGGACTGTGCCAGGGAGCGGGTCATGGACTCGGCAATCATCTGCAGGTCGGTGGAGCCGAACTCGTTGGTCACGGTTTCCACGGCCTTGGTGTCGCCGTAGCTGATGTTTTTGCTGCCCAGAACAGGCGAAGTATTGGCGCAACCGCTGGCCAGCAGGGCGATAACGGCGATGAACGAAAAACGTGCAAACATGGGAATGCTCTCTAAAACTGAACGAATAGGGTGTTAAGGCGTTTTGATTTCGAGGCGGAAATCCACGGCTTTGGCGGTCGGCGCGATGGCTTGAATGAAACTGGTCTGCTCGCCGTACATCATCTGGCTTTTCCAGGTTTCTTCTTCGGCAATCGGGAAGCCTTCAGGGCCGAGCCAGGCAAAGCGGTAGTAGAAGGTCTTGTTGTTGAAGCTGGTGTTGCTCAGCTGCGCATTGACCGTCATGAAGCCGTTTTCCCGGGCGACGCGCATGGCGCCCACCACAATGTTCTTCAGCTTGCCCATGGCCACGACTTTGCTGGCGGCGCTGCCTGGCTCCGGTGGAGGCGGTGTGGCGCAACCGGCCAGCAAGGCCAGGGCGACGACAGCGATGAGTTTGAAACGCATGTAAAGACTCCGTTCTTAAGGTTGTTTGAGGCTGGCCACGGCCGTCGGGTTGCTGCTCGGGACGACGTGAGCCGCCAGGCCGCTGGCGAACACCTGGCTGCCCACGGCACGCAGGCTGATGACCTGATAGCGTTGATCGACAGTGATCTTGACCACCGAACCACCGACCGCACTTGGCAGCGTGACCTGATGCTCGCCTTTCTTCAGGCGCAGGCGCACCACTTGGGTGTTGTCCGGCAGGGTGCGCCACGTACGGGTATCGGCACCTTCGAGCACGGCTGAAGTGATACCGACCGCCAGGCCTGCAAGCGGGTTGGTATCGTTGATCTGCTTCTGCGCCACGCCACGGGTCACCGCACGTACGGTGGTGCGCAGGATGATGCCCGGCATGTCGTCACGCAGCGCGCGGCGGGACATGGCGGTGATGCTGTTGAGTTGCGTCAGGTTGACCTGCTGACCGTCCACGCCGATCTGGGCGAGCGTGGCGGTGGAGGTATCAGGCTTGATGACCGGGAACGACAGCGGGGTGATCACCACATTGCCGCTGATCGGCAGAGGCAGGGGGATGCGGATCGAATCCCGGGCCGGTGCCAGGCCGCTTTGCACGACGATCAGAATGTCGCTGTCTTCGTCCTTGGCACTTTTCTTGTCCAGGTCCTTCAGCGCCTGTTCCAGCAGCGGGGTGTTCGGGCGCAGTTCGGCCGCTTTGCGATAACCCGGTGCAGCCAGGTCTTTTTCACCCAGGGCTTCGTAGACGAAACCGGCCAGGTAATGGCTGAACGCACTCTGGTAGCTGTTTTTCAGGCCGACCACTTCCGGCGCATCGAGGCTGGCGACCGGGTAACCCTGCAGGTCTTTGTATTCGGTCTTGACGCCTTCTTTCTCGGCTTCCTCTTCGCTCTTGAGGTATTCCTTGTCGCGCAGGTCGGCGATCACCGCTTCACGTTCGTGGGTTTTCTTGATCGCGGTGCGCGCGCCGTCGAAGTCGTTCACGGCCAGCAGGTTCAGGGCCATTTGCGTGGTCAGCATGACTTTTTCGTAGTCGTAGCCTTCGTAGCGACGGACCTTGTCGTTCACCAGGAAGCTGCCGAACTGAGCGAGGTACTTGCCGGTATCCAGCTTGACCGCGTCCTCCCATTTGCCGACCACCGCATCGGCGCTGCTCCAGGCGTTCTGGCTGCCGGACAGGTCGCCCTTGGCGCGCAGCAGTTCACCCTTCTCGAAGTAATACAGCAGGTCCTTGTCTTCGCCGGTGTTGTTCTTTTCCAGCAGGGTCAGCGCAGCGTCGACATTGCCGGAAGCCAGCTGCTGGTTGGTTTGGGCGAGTTCCGAGTCGTAGTTGCGGAATGCCGAACAGCCGGAGAGCAGAGTGACAGCGCTGAGCGCGATCAAGGTTAGGGCGCGGGAGGCCATAGTACTTCTTCCCTGAATGTATGCAGCCGCGCTTGCTGGTCGGGCTGTTGAGACCTATCGGCGCAGACGGGCGTCCTGCCAATTCCTCATGAACAGAGGAGCTTGAGTGCCATGTCGATCAATTGGAGGCGGAGCATTATAAACAGGGATGGTGGCTACGTAATGGCTTTTTAATCGCGTTTTTACAGAAAGTGCCATCATTGAGTGAGCGCGTAAATCGAGGCGTCACGCCGCGTTTCACATAACAAAGCTTGAGCGAAACTCATTCGAAGTGAACAATGTGTTACTTCGTATTTCCAATTGAGATTCATTCATGACTGCCCCGTCCCGTTTCCTGGCCTGGCTGGTATTGCCGCTGTTTGCCTTGTGCAGTTCCAACCTGCTGGCCGACACCGTGGAAGGCGCGCCGCAAGCGCTGCATCTGCTCGATTACATCGGTGCCGATTACCCGGAATCGGTCGAGGCGGGCAAAGTCGTCAATGAGTCCGAATACCGCCAGCAGCTGGATTCCATCAAGGTGCTCCAAGGCTTGATCGCCGCCATGCCGGACAAGCCGGAAAAGGCAGGACTGGCGCAGGGCGTCAGCACGCTGCGCAGCGCCATCGCTGCACATCAGGACGGCGCGGACGTCGCCCGTCAGGCTCGGCAATTGGGCGCGAAGCTGGCAGTGGCTTATGAAGTCAGTCAGGCCCCGATCATTACGCCGGACCCGACCCGGGGTGCGCCGCTGTACGCTCAGCATTGTTCGGTCTGCCATGGCGATGCGGGTGCCGGGGATGGTCCCGCGGGTGTCGGCCTGACACCGCCGCCTTCCAATCTGCGTGATACAAAGCGCCTGGATCACCTCAGTCTCTACGCGATCTACAGCACGTTGGGCCTCGGTGTGGAAGGCACCGACATGCCGGCCTTCGCCGATCAACTGGACGACCGTCAGCGTTGGGACCTGGCGACCTACATCGCCAGTTTCAGCGCCGATCCGGCCGCGGCAAAATCCGAGAAAACCTACAACATCGCTGACCTCGCCCGTCAGACCCCGGCCGAAGTGCTGGCCGCCGAAGGCCCGCAAGCGGCAGCGACCTACCGCGCCCAGCGTTCGCAACCGCCGCAGGTCAAGCGTGGCCCGGCGCAACTGCTCGACTACACCGCTGCAACCCTGGACAAGAGCCTCGCGGCCTATCGCGCCGGCGATCACGATCAGGCTTATGACTTGTCGGTAGCGGCTTACCTGGAAGGTTTCGAACTGGTCGAAAGCTCCCTGGACAACGTCGACGCCAACGTGCGCAAAGACACTGAAAAATCCTTGATGGCTTACCGTCAGTCGTTGCAGGACGGTTTGCCGGTGGCCCAGGTCCAGCAGCTTCTGGATGCAGCCAAAGCCAGGTTGAAGGAGTCTGCCGGCCTGCTTGGCAGTGACGGCCTGAGCTGGTCGCTGAGCTACATTTCCGGTCTGCTGATTCTGCTGCGCGAAGGTCTGGAAGCGATCCTGGTGTTGGCGGCGATCCTCGCGTTCCTGCGCAACACCGGCCAGCAATCGGCAGTGCGCAGCGTCAACGTCGGTTGGGGCCTGGCGCTGGTGGCCGGTCTGGCGACCTGGGCGCTGGCGGCCTACGTGATCGATGTCAGCGGTTCGCAACGTGAATTGCTGGAAGGCGCGACGGCGTTGTTCGCCGCGGTCATGGTGCTCTGGCTCGGCGTGTGGATGCACGACCGTCGCCACGCAGCGGCCTGGCAGGATTACATCAAGAGCAGCCTGGTGGGCGGCGGTGGGCGTTTCGGCTTTGCGACGCTGGCATTCTTCTCGGTGTATCGCGAGCTGTTTGAAGTGATTCTGTTCTACGAGACCTTGTGGTTGCAGGCCGGGCCAGCGGGGCATAACGCGGTATTGGCTGGCGGTGCCACGGCGCTGGTGCTGCTGGTGGGGCTGGCGTGGGTGATCCTGCGGGGCTCGGCGAAACTGCCGCTGTCGCTGTTCTTCAGCATCAATGCCGGGTTGTTGTGCGCACTGTCGGTGGTGTTTGCCGGTCACGGCGTGAAGGCGTTGCAGGAAGCCGGGATTTTCGGCACGCGCCCGATACCGTTCTTTGAGTTCGACTGGCTGGGCATCCATGCTGATGCGTATTCGCTGAGTGCTCAGACGGTGGCGATCATTGCGATTATTGTGTTGTATGGGCGTAGCTGGATGGCGGAGAAGCGGCGGGTTTCGGTTTCTTAAAAGCATTCGCTGCGCTCATATTCGCGGGCAAGCCTCGCTCCTACAGGATTCTCGTGTTATTTGGGGCCGCGTATAACCTGTAGGAGCGAGGCTTGCCCGCGAAGCTTTTCAAAGGGAGGAAAACACAATGCGTGTGTGGATCGATGCCGACGCCTGCCCTCGGGCGGCCAAGGATCTGGTGGTGAAGTTCGCCCTCAAGCGCCAGTTCGAAGTGGTGCTGGTGGCGGGGCAGCCGCAGATCAAGCCGGGGTTGGCGCTGGTGAAGCTGATCGTGGTGCCCAGTGGCCCGGATGCAGCGGACGACTATCTGGTGGAGCACGCGGTGCCCGGTGAGCTGGTGATCTGCAGCGACGTGCCACTGGCCGACCGGCTGGTGAAGAAGGGCGTTGCAGCGCTGGACCCGCGGGGAAAGGAGTTCGACGCACAGAACATGGGCGATCGGCTGGCGGTGCGCAACCTGTTCACCGACTTGCGTGAACAGGGGCAGATGAGCGGCGGCCCGGCGCCGTTTGGCGAACGGGAGAAGCAGGCATTTGCCAATGCGCTGGACCGGATTCTTACCCGACTAACGCGCAAGTCCTGAACGGACCCTGCACCTGTGGCGAGGGAGCTTGCTCCCGCTGGGGTGCGAAGCAACCCCAAAACCATCCACTACTGTTCTTCAGAAAAACCGTGTCAGCCGATTTTACGACTGCTGCGCCCGAGCGCGGACCGGCCGACGGGAGCAAGCTCCCTCGCCACAAAAGCGCCCTAAGCCATCCGTTTCAGGCGTCGTTTTCGTGGGTCAGTTCGAGGACGCGGTCCACGAGTTTGTTGATGCCGGAGGCCGCTTCGCTGATGCTCTGCGCCAGCATGTAAGCTGGAGTGCTCACCAGTTTGCGCGCCTTGTCTTCGACGATGTCTGTTACTGCGCAGTCCGCGTGGGTCGCGCCCATCTTGTTCATCGCAGCGGCAGTGTCGGCGTCGTTGCCGATGGTGCAGGTCACGCCCGGCCCATAGATCTTCGCGGCCAGCGCCGGGGAGATACAGATCAGCCCGACCGGTTTACCCGCTTCGGCAAACGCTTCAGCCAACGCCAGGACTTCCGGTTGAACCGTGCAGCCGGCGCCTTCGATCGCGAAGTTCGACAGGTTCTTCGCCGCGCCAAAACCACCCGGCACGATCAGCGCGTCGAAATCCTCGACGTCGGCCTCACGGATATCCTTGATGTTGCCCCGGGCGATCCGCGCCGATTCCACCAGCACATTGCGTGACTCGGGCATCTCTTCGCCGGTCAGGTGGTTGATCACTTGCAACTGCGCAATGTTGGGGGCAAAGCACTGCACCTGAGCGCCACGCTGGTCCAGGCGCAGCAGGGTGATCACACTTTCGTGGATCTCGGCGCCGTCGTAGACGCCACAGCCGGAAAGGATCACTGCAATTTTTTTGCTCATGGGTTTTTCTCCAGATTCATGGCGTTAAATGTCCACTAATTTGTCACTCGTTGCCATAGGGTTAATTCGCGGCTAAACATAGGATCTGTCCTCAAGATTCCGATCAGGGCGCGTCATGGACTTCATTCTGTATGCGGTGCCGTTCTTCTTTGTGCTGATTGCCGTCGAACTGCTGGCCGACCGTTGGCGCGGGGTGAGCAATTATCGGATGGCCGACGCGATCAACAGCATCAGCACCGGCGTGCTGTCCACCACCACGGGCCTGTTGACCAAGGGTGTGGGGCTGGTGACGTACGCATTTGCCCTCAAGCACCTGGCGCTGTTCGAGCTCTCGGCCGACAGCGTCTGGGTCTGGGTGTTTGCCTCCGTCCTCTATGACTTCTGCTACTACTGGCTGCATCGCATGGGCCATGAACGCAACATCCTCTGGGCGGCGCATTCGGTGCATCACCAGAGCGAGGACTACAACCTCTCCACGGCGTTGCGCCAGACCAGTACCGGGTTTCTGCTGAGCTGGATTTTCTACCTGCCGATGGCCGTCCTCGGCGTGCCGCTGCTGGTGTTCATCAGCGTCGCGGCGCTTAACCTGCTGTATCAATTCTGGGTGCATACGCGACACATTCCCAAGCTTGGCTGGTTCGAGTGGTTCTTCGTCACGCCGTCCAATCATCGGGCCCACCATGCACAGAACGCTCTCTACATGGATCGCAACTACGGCGGGGTGTTCATTATTTGGGACCGTCTGTTTGGCTCGTTCCAGGAAGAGGACGACAACGAACCGGTGGTTTTCGGCGTGACCACGCCACTCGCGAGCTGGAATCCGTTGTGGGCAAACGTGCAGTTTTACGCGCAGCTCTGGGATGACGCGCGACGGGCTGAAAGCGTGTGGGACAAGCTGCGGATCTGGTTCATGCGCACCGGTTGGCGGCCGGCGGACGTGGCGCAAAAGTACCCGATGAACAAACCGGACCTGAGCCAGTTCCGCAAATTCGAAGTGCCGCTGGACGGGCGTCAGCAGATTTACGTCCTGTTGCAGTTCTGCGTCTACATCGCGCTGGGCAGCTACTTGATGAACTTCGAGCCGCATCTGCCGACCGCCGCGTTGGTGCTCGGCTGGAGTGCAGTGGCATTGGGACTGTTTACGCTGGGCGTGGCCCTGGAGAATCGCCCTTGGGCGTTGAAGCTGGAGCTGCTGCGCCTGGCATCGAATGTGCCTCTGGTGTGGCTCGCACCGGTGGTCGGGCTGTGGCCGGCCAGCGCGGTGGGCTGGGTCGGCCTGCTGAGTTACAGCCTGCTCAGCGGAATCGGTCTCTACTGCTGCAGAAACCGCTTCACTCGGTTGGCGTCTTGATCTCGGCGGCCTTGGCCTGTTCGGCTTTCAAGGCCTGCTCGTCGGCGTAGACCTGCTTCGCCAGACGGGCATTCTTGAAGCGCCGGCGCAGCCACAGTACGACGCCCAGTATCAGCAGGGCGCCAAGCACCCATAGCTCGTACTTCTTGACGCTGCCCAACAGGCCTTCGAGCACCGCGCCGAAGTGATAGGCCGCGGCGGCCAGGGCGGTCGCCCAGATCGCTGCACCAATCCCGTTGAGCAACAGGTAACGGCCTGGCGGATAGCCTGACAGGCCGATCGCCACCGGCATCACCGTGCGCAAACCGTAGACAAAACGGAAGCTCAGCACCCAGATGTCCGGGTGCCTGCGGATGTGTTCCAGTGCCCGGTCGCCCATCATCTGCCAGCGTGGTTTGCGCGCCAGCAACTTGCGGCCGTGCTTGCGCCCCAGGAAGTACCACAGCTGATCGCCGGCATAGCTGCCGAAAAAAGCCACGACCACCACCAGGTTGATGTCCATGTATCCACGGAACGCGAGGAAGCCCGCGAGCACCAGAATGGTTTCGCCTTCGAAGAACGTGCCGAGAAAAAGGGCAAAGTAGCCGAAGTCATGCAGAAATTGTTGGAGCATTGTCTGGGTGCTGGCGAAATGAACGCGCAGCCTAACCCTTCGTGCACATTCATGAAAGTGTCCAAATGTGTCTCGACGTGAACATTTCCTACAAGGACAATGGAATGCGGCTACCTGTCACAGGGGTGCACATAACTGTAATACGTTGGTCATAATGGCCGCTTATAACTGTCACGCTCGCCCGTTTGCGCGGGCTCAGGAGTCTGCCGTGAGCTTTACCCCTGCCAACCGTTTGTTTCCTGCAACCCGCCTGCGTCGTAATCGCCGTGATGATTTCTCGCGTCGACTGGTTCGTGAAAACGTCCTGACTGTCGATGACCTGATCCTGCCGGTGTTCGTGCTGGACGGTGAAAACCGTCGTGAAGCGGTGGCCTCGATGCCCGGCGTTGAACGCCTGACCATCGACCTGTTGCTGGAAGAAGCAGCCAAGTGGGTCGAACTGGGCATTCCGGCCGTGGCGCTGTTCCCGGTCACGCCACCCGAACTCAAGTCGCTGGACGCCGCCGAAGCCTGGAACCCCGAAGGCATTGCCCAGCGCGCCACCCGCGCCCTGCGTGCGCAGTTCCCTGAACTGGGCGTGATCACCGACGTTGCACTGGACCCGTTCACCACCCACGGTCAGGACGGTATCCTCGACGAAGAAGGCTATGTACAGAACGACATCACCGTCGATGCACTGGTCAAGCAGGCCCTGTCCCACGCCGAAGCCGGCGCTCAGGTGGTGGCCCCGTCGGACATGATGGACGGTCGCATCCAGGCGATCCGCGAAGCCCTTGAACTGGCCGATCACGTCAACGTGCGGATCATGGCCTATTCGGCGAAGTACGCCAGCGCGTATTACGGCCCGTTCCGCGATGCGGTGGGTTCGGCGCTGAACCTGGGCAAGGCCAACAAGGCCTCCTATCAGATGGACCCGGCCAACAGCAACGAAGCCCTGCACGAAGTGGCGGCGGACTTGTCAGAAGGCGCGGACATGGTCATGGTCAAGCCAGGCATGCCGTACCTGGATATCCTTTACCGGGTCAAGGAAGAATTCAAAGTGCCGACCTTTGTCTATCAGGTCAGCGGTGAATACGCCATGCACATGGCGGCGATCCAGAATGGCTGGTTGAGCGAAGGGGTTATCCTCGAATCCCTGACCGCTTTTAAACGTGCAGGCGCTGATGGCATCCTGACTTACTTTGCCGTTCGTGCTGCTCAACTGTTACGAGAGCAAAAATAGCCCTCCCAGGAACATTCGATGAATACCGAAGGACTCACTGAAGTTGCAGTACAAGAGGCTCAACCTGTGGTGGAGCAGATCGCCGAAACCCAGCCGGAGCTGGAGCCTGCTCCACCCGCGGTGGTGGTCGAAACCGCGCCGGCGGCGCCAGCGATTGTCGTTCCAGGCCTGGATGACAGCAGCCTGTACATTCATCGCGAGCTCTCGCAACTGCAGTTCAATATCCGCGTGCTGGAGCAGGCGCTGGACGAGTCCTACCCGTTGCTGGAGCGGCTGAAGTTCCTGCTGATTTTCTCCAGCAACCTGGATGAGTTCTTCGAAATTCGTGTGGCCGGCCTCAAGAAGCAGATCACCTTCGCCCGTGAACAGGCCGGCGCCGATGGTCTGCAACCGCACCAGGCCCTGGCCCGGATCAGCGAACTGGTGCACGGTTACGTAGACCGCCAGTACGCGATCCTCAACGACATTCTGTTGCCGGAACTGGAGAAACATCAGGTCCGCTTCATCCGTCGCCGTTACTGGACCACCAAGCTCAAGACCTGGGTTCGCCGTTATTTCCGCGACGAGATCGCGCCGATCATCACCCCGATCGGCCTCGACCCGACGCACCCGTTCCCGTTGCTGGTGAACAAGAGCCTGAACTTTATCGTCGAGCTCGAAGGCATCGACGCCTTCGGTCGCGATTCCGGTCTGGCGATCATCCCGGCTCCGCGTCTGTTGCCGCGAGTCATCAAAGTGCCGGAAGAAGTCGGCGGCCCTGGCGACAACTATGTATTCCTGTCGTCGATGATCCACGCGCACGCCGATGACTTGTTCCAGGGCATGAAGGTCAAGGGCTGCTACCAGTTCCGCCTGACCCGAAACGCCGACCTTGCCGTCGACACCGAAGACGTCGAAGACCTGGCCCGCGCCCTGCGCGGCGAACTGTTCTCCCGTCGCTACGGTGACGCGGTGCGTCTGGAAGTGGCCGACACCTGCCCGAAACAACTGTCCGATTACTTGCTCAAGCAGTTCAACCTGCACGAGACCGAGCTGTACCAGGTCAACGGTCCGGTCAACCTGACCCGCCTGTTCAGCATCACCGGCCTCGACAGTCAGCGCGAGCTGCAATACCTGCCGTTCACGCCGCAGATCCCGAAACTGCTGCAGAACAGCGAGAACATTTTCAGCGTGATCAGCAAGCAGGACATTCTGCTGCTGCACCCGTTCGAGTCGTTTACGCCTGTCGTCGATTTGCTGCGCCAGGCGGCGAAAGATCCGCACGTATTGGCGGTCCGTCAGACGCTGTACCGCTCCGGCGCCAACTCGGAAATCGTTGATGCGCTGGTTGATGCGGCGCGAAACGGCAAGGAAGTCACCGCGGTGATCGAATTGCGCGCGCGGTTCGACGAAGAGTCCAACCTGCAACTGGCCAGCCGCCTGCAAGCGGCCGGTGCGGTGGTGATTTACGGTGTGGTCGGCTTCAAGACCCACGCCAAGATGATGCTGATTCTGCGTCGCGAGGCCGGCGAGATCGTGCGTTACGCGCATTTGGGTACGGGTAACTATCACGCCGCCAATGCCCGCCTGTACACCGACTACAGCTTGCTGACCTCGGACGACGCCTTGTGCGAAGACGTCGGCAAACTGTTCAGCCAGCTGATCGGCATGGGTAAAACATTGCGCATGAAGAAGCTGCTGCACGCGCCGTTCACGCTGAAGAAGGGCATGCTCGACATGATTGCCCGCGAGACTCAGTTCGCCCTTGAGGGCAAACCGGCGCACATCATCGCCAAGTTCAACTCGCTGACCGATCCGAAGATCATCCGCGCGTTGTACAAGGCCAGCCAGTCGGGCGTGCGCATCGATCTGGTGGTGCGTGGCATGTGCTGCCTGCGTCCGGGCATCGCCGGGGTTTCGCACAACATCCACGTGCGCTCGATCATCGGTCGCTTCCTGGAACACACGCGGGTCTTCTACTTCCTCAATGGCGGTGACGAGCAGATGTTCCTGTCCAGTGCCGACTGGATGGAGCGCAACCTCGACAAGCGCGTCGAAACTTGCTTCCCGGTGGAAGGCAAGAAGCTGATCATGCGGGTCAAGAAAGAGCTGGAGCTCTACCTGACCGACAACACCCATAGCTGGAGTCTGCAGGCGGACGGTCGTTACATCCGCAACACGCCGACCGGCAACCAGAACCCGCGCAGTGCGCAGGCCACGTTGCTGGAGCGGTTGGGCAGTCCGATTCTGGCTGTGCGTTAACCCACACGCTGCATAAAAAATGGCGATCCCTGCGGATCGCCATTTTTGTTTCCACCGCAAATTCTGTAGGAGCACAGCTTGCTGGCGAAGGCGTCAGTGAGATCGCCTTCGCCGGCAAGCCGTGCTCCTACAGAACCGTGTACGGCGAGCGTTTATCGGTGGATTATCGGACGTTCAGAATGAACCCCACCCGAGTCAGCCATTCCGCCTCCAGGGCGAAGTCGGCCTGAGTCAGCTGGTTTTCGTCCAGCCAGTTTTCCGGGAACAACACATCCAGGCTGTCGCCATTGGCATGCAGCACCACTTGTGGCATTTCCTGAGTGCCGCGGATGTGATGGAACAGGATCGCAAAGCGCAGCAGCACGCACAGGCGAATCAGCTTGATGCCTTCATCGCCAAAATCGGCAAACCTGTCCTTGGGAATATTGCGGCGGTGACCACGCACCAATAGCGCGAGCATCAGTTGATCTTCGCGGGAGAACCCGGCCAGGTCCGAATGCTCGATCAGGTACGAGCCGTGTTTGTGATACTGATAGTGAGCGATGTCCAGGCCCACTTCATGGACCTTGGCGGCCCAGCCCAGCAACTCGCGCCAGACGCCGTCATCCAGCTCCCAATCCTCGGCCACCTGATCGAAGGCATGCAGCGCCTTGCGCTCGACCCGTGCCGCTTGTTCCAGATCGACGTGATAACGCTCCATCAGCGAGCTGAGCGTGCGTTCACGGACGTCTTCATGATGATGACGGCCCAGCAGGTCATAGAGCACGCCTTCGCGCAGGGCGCCTTCACAGTGATCCATGCGCTGGAGTTCGAGGGCATCGAAGATCGCTTCGAGAATCGCCAGGCCGGCCGGGAAAATCGCCCGGCGGTCAGGCTTGATGCCCTCGAAGTCGATTTTCTCGACGTCGCCGAGTTTGATCAGCTTGCGCTTGAGCCACGCCAGGCCTTGGGCGTTGACCTCGCCCGTGCCATGACCACCGGCCTTCAGCGCCAGGCCGATGGCACGGATGGTGCCCGAAGAGCCGATGGCTTCATCCCAGGTCAGGCGGTGCAGGGCGTGTTCGATGCTCATGATTTCCAGCCGCGCCGCCGTGTAGGCCTGGGCGTAGCGGGCCGGGGTGATCTTGCCGTCCTTGAAATAGCGCTGGGTGTAGCTGACGCAGCCCATTTGCAGGCTTTCACGCAGCAGCGGTTCAAAGCGCTGGCCGATGATGAATTCGGTACTGCCGCCGCCGATGTCGGCCACCAGGCGCTTGCCCGGCGTGTCGGCGAGGGTGTGGGACACGCCCAGATAGATCAGGCGCGCCTCTTCACGGCCGGAGATGACTTCCACCGGGTGGCCGAGAATTTCTTCGGCGCGGTGGATGAATTCGTTGCGGTTACGGGCTTCACGCAGGGCGTTGGTGCCGACGATCCGCACGGCGCCCGGGGGCATACCGTTGATCAGTTGGGCAAAGCGCTTGAGGCAATCGAGCCCGCGCTGCATGGATTCTTCGCTGAGCTTGCGCTCTTCGTCGATGCCGGCGGCCAGCTGAACCTTCTCCCCGAGACGCTCGAGAATACGGATTTCGCCGTTCTGGGCCTTGGCCACGACCATGTGAAAGCTGTTGGAGCCCAGGTCGATTGCGGCGATCAGGGACAGATTCTTGGCTTGGGATTGCGGCATGGTCAGGGGGTCTCGGTCGATAACCCAGACATCGTGCCACGATCAAACGCTGACGCCAACGCGCAGTGTTCAAAGCCTTGATCCTGAGCAGCCCTGTGGCGAGGGAGCTTGCTCCCGCTGGGCTGCGCAGCGGCCCCAAAACCAGACAGCGCGGTGCTTCAGGAAAAACCGGTTGGCAGGTTCTACGACTGCTGCGCAGCCGAACGGGAGCAAGCTCCCTCGCCACAAAGGTTTCAGACGGCCGCCTCAACCGTCCCGATGAAATTCGCCAACTCCGCCGTCTGCGGATTCGCGAACAGAATCTTCGGATCCCCCACCTCATGCACCTTCCCCATATGCATGAACACCAACTTATCCCCAACCTCCCGGGCAAAACGCATTTCATGGGTGACCATGATCAGCGTCATGCCTTCTTTGGCCAGTTGCCGAACCACGCTCAGCACCTCATTGACCAATTCCGGGTCCAGCGCCGAGGTGATCTCGTCACACAGCAACACCTTCGGCGACATCGCCAGCGCCCGGGCAATCGCCACCCGTTGCTGCTGCCCGCCGGACAGCCGATCCGGGAAGGCATCAAACTTCTCCCCGAGCCCGACCCGTTCCAGCATCTCCCGTGCCAACTCCGCCGCTCTGGCCTTGGGCACTTTTTGCACTACCTGGGGTGCGAGCATCACGTTCTCGCCCACGGTCAGGTGCGGGAACAGGTTGAACTGCTGGAACACCATCCCGACCTTCTGCCGCAGGCTGCGCAAATCGGCGCGGGCGGCGTCGAGGTATTCGCCGTCGACCTCGATCACGCCGTCGTTGATCGACTCCAGACCGTTCAGCGTGCGCAGCAACGTCGATTTGCCCGAGCCGCTGCGGCCGATGATCGCCACCACCTGGCCTTCCTCGACGCTCAGGTCGATGCCTTTGAGCACATGGTGGTCGCCGTAATACTTATGCAGGGCGGAAATTCTAAGCAGAGGCATGCAGTCTCCTTTCCAGATAGCGCGCACTGAGGGACAAGGGGTAGCAGAGCAGGAAGTAACCGAGGGCCACGAGGCCGTAGACCATGAACGGTTCGAAGGTCGCGTTGGCGAGCATGCCGCCGGTCTTGGTCAGCTCGGTGAAGCCGATGATCGAGGTGACGGCGGTGCCTTTGACCGCTTGCACCGAGAAACCCACGGTCGGCGCCACCGCAATGCGCAAGGCTTGCGGCAGGATCACGTAGCGCAGTTGCTCCAGCGGGTTGAGTGCAAGGCTCGACGAGGCTTCCCACTGACCGTGAGGGATCGACTCGACGCAACCGCGCCAGATCTCCGCCAGGTAAGCGCTGGTGAACAGCGTCAAGGCAATCGCCGCCGCCATCCACGGTGAAATCTCCAGGCCGGCCAACGCCACGCCGAAAAACACCAGAAACAGCTGCATCAGCAGTGGCGTGCCCTGAAACAACTCGATGTAGGTGCGGGCGAAACTGCGCGGCAGGGCTTTCTTTGAAATGCGCATGACCATGATCAGCAAGCCGACCAACCCGCCGCCGATAAACGCCACCAGCGACAGCGCAAGGGTCCATTGCAGGCCTGTGAGCAGGTTTCGCACGACGTCCCAGAAGGTGAAATCGCTCATTGGCCGCTCCTTGCTATGTATCGACGGCCGATCCAGTTCAGCAATTGGCGGATCAGCAGCGCCATGCACAGGTAAAGCAACGTGGTCAGGGCGTAGGTTTCAAAGGCGCGGAAGTTGCGCGACTGAATGAAGTTGGCGGCAAAACTCAGCTCTTCGGTGGCGATCTGCGAACAGACCGCCGAGCCGAGCATGACGATGATGATCTGGCTGCTCAGCGCCGGCCACACTTTGCCCAGCGCTGGCAGCAGGATCACGTGGCGGAAGGCTTCGAATCGGGTCATCGCCAAGGCAGCCGCGGCTTCCAGTTGTCCTCGAGGAATCGCTTGAATGCCGGCGCGGATGATCTCGGTGGAATAAGCCCCGAGGTTGATCACCATCGCCAGCACCGCGGCCTGCCATTCGGAAATCTGCAAGCCCAGCGATGGCAAACCGAAGAAGATGAAAAACAGCTGCACCAGAAACGGTGTGTTGCGGATCAATTCGACGTAGACACCGAAAATCGCCGAGAAAGGGCGGATGTTCCACGCCCGTACCAGCGCCCCGACGATGCCCAGGCCTACGCCGAGCACCGCGCCGATGGCCGTCAGTTCAAGGGTGAACAGCGCACCGCGCAGCAACAGGTCGGTGTTTTGCACCACCGGTATGAAGTCGAACTGATAAGCCATATCAAGTCTCCCGAGCGACGATCAGAGATCGGCCGGCAGTGGCTCTTTAAGCCACGTCTGAGAGTTCTTTGCCAGCGCACCATCGGTCTTGGCAGTGGCAAGGATCTGGTTGACCTTGCCCAGCAATGCCGGCTCGTTCTTGTTCACGCCAACGTAGACCGGCGAATCCTTGAGCTTCACTTTCAACGCCGGCACGCGTTTCGGGTTTTTCTCGCTGATCGCCACCATCACCACGTTGCCGCTGGCGATCAGGTCGACCTGGCCGGCGAGGTAAGCGGCGATGGTCGAGTTGTTGTCCTCGAAGCGCTTGATGGTCACGCCTTCGGGCGCGACTTTGGTCAGCTCGATGTCTTCGATGGCGCCACGGGTGACGCTGACGGTTTTGCCCTTGAGGTCGTCCAGGCCTTTGATCTCGGCATCCGGCGGACCGAACACGGCGAGGTAGAACGGCGCGTAGGCGCTGGAGAAGTCGATGACTTTCTCGCGTTCGGGGTTCTTGCCGAGGCTGGAAATCACCAGATCCACTTTGCCGGTGGTGAGGAACGGGATGCGGTTGGTACTGTTGACCGGCGTCAGCTCGAGTTTGACCTTGAGCTGATCGGCCAGCAGTTTGGCGGTGTCGATATCGAGGCCGCGGGGTTTCATGTCCGGGCCGACCGAGCCGAACGGCGGGAAGTCCTGAGGCACGGCCACCTTGAGGACGCCGCGTTTGACCACCTCTTCCAGGCCGTCGGCGTGGGCGGGCATCTGGCTCAGCATCAGGCTGGCAAACAGGGAGGCGAGGAGGGCGCTGTAACGCAGGGTCATGGCAAATCTCCGGATCGGCGAGGAATGATTTCTGCGGATCGACAGAGCACGGGCCATGCCAACATCGGGGTTTAGTGGTGCGAAGCCACGGTTTTGCTGGCGTTGAACGGTCTTACTGGTCTGAACAGTCGCGCCGCGTTTCGCACTCCGATGGCGCATCCTCGGCCATCGCCGAACCCCGGTGGGGCACGACTTGCCGGGCGTCGCGAATAGCTTTAAAACTAGCCGCTCATTCGCCTGGTTCGTCTGAAAAACCATGAACTCGATCTCCCGAGCCGTACCCGAAGTGGCGCTGCAAGCCATCCGCAAACTGATCGCCGAGCAAGGTTTCGGGCCGGGGGATGCCTTGCCTTCGCAACGCGACCTGGCCGTGCAATTGGGGGTGAGTCGGGCGTCGTTACGGGAGGCGTTGTCGTCATTGAGTGCGTTGGGTGTGATCAGCATTCAGCCGGGCAAGGGCGTTTTCGTGCAGGCGACGGTGGAATTGCCGCGATCCGATGCAGCGCCGGGCTGGCCCTTCGCGGCCCAGGCTTCGCCGCTGGATATCTTCCAGTTGCGCTATGCCCTTGAAGGTTTTGCCGCCGGTCTCGCTGCCGTGACCTTGAGCACCGATGAACTCGATGCGCTGGAAGACAACGTTGCCGCGATGCGCAATGAATTGAAGGTTGGCGATTTTGAGGCGGCAGCACGCCTGGACTTCGAATTCCACCGGCGCATCCTGCTGGCCAGCGGCAATCAGGCGATGCTGAGCATTCTCAGCGCCAGCGCCGACATCTTTCTGGAGAGCCAGAAGCTACCGTTCATCCGGGCAGAGCGAGCCATGGAAACCTGGCAGGAGCATCGCAAAATCCTCCGCGCGCTGGCCCGGCGCTCGTCCGGTGCGGCGCAGAAGGCCATGCACGAACATGTGCGCAACGCCGCCCTGCGCACCGGCATTGCCTTCATCGCTCCCGCCACGTCCTGACTTGAGCTATACCCAAACTCATGCACCACCATAGCGAGACTCAATCATCTGCACCTTCCTGAACGAAGGAAGGGCGGCTATGATGGGCCACGTTTTTTTGCTTACAACCTGGAGACTTCCATGAGCAGCGATCTTATCAAACACGTTAGCGACGCTAGCTTCGAGGCCGACGTACTCAAGGCCGAAGGCGCTGTACTGGTCGACTACTGGGCTGAATGGTGCGGCCCTTGCAAAATGATCGCTCCTGTTCTGGACGAGATTGCTGAAACCTACAAAGGCAAGCTGACCGTTGCCAAACTGAACATCGACGAAAACCAGGAAACCCCGGCCAAGCATGGCGTGCGTGGTATCCCGACCCTGATGCTGTTCAAGAACGGCAACGTTGAAGCGACCAAGGTCGGCGCACTGTCGAAGTCGCAACTGGCTGCTTTCCTCGACGCCAACATCTAAGCGTCGCTGTAAAGTGTCCGAAAAAAAGGCCCCGCAAATTGCGGGGCTTTTTCGTTATTGAGGGCTAGACGCTCCGAAACTCAGGTGGTACATTCGGCCCCGCACTGGTTTCTCCATTGCCCCCTGCTAGCCGTCGCCGACGCACTCCTTTTCGAATAAGTACGCGATCCTGTCGCCTTCTCTGCGGCGCGGCCTCATTAAGCCAAAAGCTTAATTTCCCCCCCTCCATAAATGATTACGTCATTCCTATATGAATCTGACTGAACTCAAGCAAAAGCCGATTACCGAACTGCTCGAATTGGCCGAACAGATGGGCATAGAAAATATGGCCCGTTCGCGCAAGCAGGACGTGATTTTCTCCCTGCTCAAAAAGCACGCTAAAAGCGGCGAGGAAATCTCCGGTGATGGCGTGCTGGAGATTCTCCAGGACGGCTTCGGCTTCCTGCGCTCCGCTGACGCTTCCTATCTCGCCGGCCCGGACGATATCTACGTCTCGCCGAGCCAGATCCGCCGTTTCAACTTGCGCACCGGTGACACCATCGTTGGCAAGATCCGCCCTCCGAAGGAAGGCGAACGCTATTTCGCACTGCTCAAGGTCGACACGATCAACTACGATCGTCCCGAGAACGCGAAAAACAAGATTCTCTTTGAGAACCTGACCCCGCTGTTCCCGACCGTGCGCATGAAGATGGAAGCCGGCAACGGTTCCACCGAAGACTTGACCGGTCGAGTCATCGACCTGTGCGCCCCGATCGGCAAAGGCCAGCGCGGTCTGATCGTTGCACCGCCGAAAGCCGGTAAAACGATCATGCTGCAGAACATCGCGGCGAACATCGCACGTAACAACCCTGAAGTTCATCTGATCGTGTTGCTGATCGACGAGCGTCCGGAAGAAGTAACCGAAATGCAGCGCACCGTGCGCGGCGAAGTGGTTGCCTCGACATTCGACGAGCCGCCAACCCGCCACGTGCAGGTTGCCGAAATGGTGATCGAGAAGGCCAAGCGCCTGGTCGAACACAAGAAAGACGTGGTGATCCTGCTCGACTCCATCACCCGTCTGGCTCGCGCCTACAACACCGTGATCCCGAGCTCCGGCAAAGTGCTCACCGGTGGTGTCGATGCCCACGCCCTGGAGAAACCGAAACGTTTCTTCGGCGCTGCACGGAACATCGAAGAAGGCGGCTCGCTGACCATCATCGCCACCGCTCTGGTTGAAACCGGCTCGAAGATGGACGAAGTGATCTACGAAGAATTCAAAGGCACGGGCAACATGGAACTGCCGCTGGATCGTCGTATCGCTGAAAAACGCGTCTTCCCGGCCATCAACATCAACCGTTCCGGCACCCGCCGCGAAGAGTTGCTGACCGCCGACGACGAGTTGCAGCGCATGTGGATCCTGCGCAAGCTGCTGCACCCGATGGACGAAATCGCCGCCATCGAGTTCCTGGTCGACAAGCTGAAAACGACCAAGACCAACGACGAGTTCTTCCTGTCGATGAAACGCAAGTAACACGCAGTCCGCTGCAAAAAAGGGCGCCCCGAACAGGGCGCTTTTTTTTGTGCGTGAGATTTGTGTCTTGATTGATAACTTTCCTGCCGCCACGATGTCCCTTTCGGATCGTTTTTGTATCGGATACGACAAGGGACGTTATGCACACATTTGGCAGTCGCCGTGACATTGACGGATTGCGGGCTCTGGCCGTCATTCCGGTCGTGCTCTTTCACTTTGGTTTCAGCACGTTCAGCGGTGGGTTCGTCGGTGTTGATGTTTTCTTTGTCATTTCCGGATTTCTGATTACCAGCATCCTGTTCCGCGACATCAGCGCGCAGCATTTCAGCTTCGTCGATTTCTGGGCTCGACGTGCACGACGCATCATTCCAGCCTTGAGCGTGGTGCTATTGGTGACGTTGGCACTCGGCTGGTTATTGCTGACGGCCAAGGACTTCTCCGAGCTGGGCAGGACGGTTCGTTATCAGTCGCTGTTCATTTCAAACATTCTGTTCATGCGCGAAGACGGTTACTTCCAACCGGCGTCGGATTTGAAACCGTTGCTTCATACCTGGTCCCTGGCCGTTGAAGAGCAGTACTACATCTTCTTTCCGCTGTTGATGGTGTTGTTGATGCGCCATGTTCGCCATTGGCGCTGGATGCTGTTTGCGGTGCTGCTGGTGTCTTTCGGACTGAATATCGCCTATATCGAGCGTAAACCCGACGTGGCGTTCTTCTCGCTGCCGACACGTGCCTGGGAGTTGTTGTGCGGCGCGATGCTCGCGGTCCTGCCAGTGCGCAAACACGCTGCTCGGCCCTGGCTCGCTCAGTCTGTTGGTGCGGCCGGGTTGGCGGCTGTTCTGCTGGCGGTGTTCACGTTTGACCGGGGAACTATGTTTCCAGGCTGGGCAGCGTTGTTGCCGGTACTCGGTGCCACCGCGCTGATCTGGTCGGGCGGGCAGGGTTCGACCTGGGCCGGCCAGCTATTGAGTGCGCGTGTTTTTGTCTGGATCGGCTTGCTCTCCTATTCCTTGTATCTGTGGCACTGGCCGGTCTACGTCTATGCCAATGCCATTTCGATCGACGGCATTCAGCCCTGGGAGGCTGCTGGCTGGATGCTGCTGGCGCTGGGCCTGGCCTGGTTGAGCTGGCGCTTCGTCGAGCTGCCCTTCCGTGAAAAACGCCTGCTGGCCGGACGCAAGCCCGTGCTGGTCGGCGGCTTGATGGCGATGGCTGTTCTCGCGGTGACGGGTTCCGTCGTGCGCTCGCAGGAGGGTTTTCCTCAGCGCCTGACCGGCAAAGCGCTGGAATATGCGCAGGCCAGGGAATGGCGCGCCGGGCAGATGAAATGCATGCTGGTGACCAAGGACAAGAAATTCGACAAGGCCTGTCTGCTCGGTGACAACCAAGAGGTCCCGGCGACACGACTGGTATGGGGCGACAGCCACGCCGCGGCGTTGATGCCGGCGATCGAAAGTGGTGCCAAGCGTGAAGGGCGCCCGGTGTGGCTTTACAGCATGAGCGCCTGTCCGCCGATCCTCAGTGATGACCCGCGCCAGCGCTGCAAGGACTTCAACGAACAGACCATGGAGCAGGTTCGTCGCCTGCAGATCAAGGATGTGGTGCTGGCCTCCAATTGGAGTCTTTACGTTTACGGTCGTGAAGACGGCGATAAGCAAGTGTTGCTCAACCCGCACGACACTACCGCCCAGGCCGAGGCGCGCATGGCCGCAGCGCTGAAAGCGCGGGTGGCGGCGATAAGGGAAGCGGGCGCGCAAGTCTGGCTGTTCAAGGAAGTGCCGCTGCAGCGCAAGGGCGCCATCAGCCGACTGACCAGCCTGGCCCGGGTCGGGCGTTCGGCTGAGGGGCTGGGGCGTCCGCTCGAAGAGCACCTCGCTCGCCAGCATTTCCTCAGCGGCTTGTTCGATTCGATGAGCGCCGCCGACCCCGGCGTGCATGTCATTGATCCAACGCCACTGATGTGTGCGGACCAGGTCTGCAGCATTGAAGCCAATGGCCATTCGAAGTACAAGGATGAGGATCATCTTTCGGACTCCGGCAGCGCCCGGCTGAGCCCACTGTTTACGCCGATGCTGCTGGGTGCAAATCACAATTGATCGTGCTGTTTTAACGCCAGAGCAGGTAGGATGTACGCCTATTTTCGGGGTGGCATCTTCAATGAAATTCAAGGACCTTCGGGATTTCGTGCAGCAACTTGAGCAGCGCGGAGAGTTGAAACGCATCCAGATTCCCGTCTCTCCAGTGCTGGAGATGACGGAAGTCTGCGACCGCACGCTACGGGCCAAAGGCCCGGCGTTGTTGTTCGAGAACCCCACCGGCTACGACATCCCGGTACTTGGCAACCTGTTCGGCACCCCGGAGCGGGTCGCCATGGGCATGGGCGCAGAAGCGGTCAGCGAACTGCGCGAGATCGGCAAACTGCTGGCGTTCCTCAAGGAGCCCGAGCCACCGAAAGGGTTGAAGGACGCCTGGTCGAAGCTGCCCATCTTCCGCAAGATCATCGCCATGGCGCCCAAGGTCGTCAAAGACGCGGTGTGCCAGGAAGTGGTCATCGAAGGCGACGATGTCGATCTCGCGATGCTGCCGGTGCAGACCTGCTGGCCCGGCGATGTCGCCCCGCTGATCACCTGGGGCCTGACCGTCACCAAAGGTCCGAACAAGGACCGCCAGAACCTCGGCATCTACCGTCAGCAAGTGATCGGCCGCAACAAGGTCATCATGCGTTGGCTAAGCCACCGTGGCGGCGCGCTGGATTACCGCGAGTGGTGCGAGAAGCATCCGGGCCAGCCATTCCCGGTGTCCGTGGCGCTGGGGGCTGACCCGGCGACCATTCTTGGCGCCGTGACGCCGGTGCCGGACAGCCTCTCCGAATACGCGTTCGCCGGCCTGCTGCGCGGTAACCGCACCGAACTGGTGAAGTGCCGCGGCAACGACCTGCAAGTGCCGGCCACCGCCGAGATCATCCTCGAAGGCGTGATCCATCCCGGCGAAATGGCCGACGAAGGTCCGTACGGCGATCACACCGGTTACTACAACGAAGTCGACAGCTTCCCGGTGTTCACCGTCGAGCGCATTACCCATCGGATCAAACCGATCTACCACAGCACTTACACCGGCCGTCCGCCGGATGAGCCGGCGATTCTTGGCGTGGCGCTGAATGAAGTGTTCGTACCTATCCTGCAGAAGCAGTTCCCGGAGATCACCGACTTCTACCTGCCGCCCGAAGGCTGCTCGTACCGCATGGCCATCGTGACCATGAAGAAGTCGTATCCCGGCCATGCCAAGCGGGTAATGCTCGGTGTCTGGTCGTTTTTGCGACAGTTCATGTACACCAAGTTCGTTATTGTCACGGACGACGATATCAACGCGCGGGACTGGAACGACGTGATCTGGGCCATCACCACGCGCATGGACCCCAAGCGCGACACGGTGATGATCGACAACACGCCGATCGACTACCTCGATTTCGCCTCGCCGGTCTCCGGCCTGGGTTCGAAAATGGGGCTCGATGCCACGCATAAATGGCCCGGCGAAACCACCCGCGAGTGGGGCCGGGTGATCGTCAAGGATGATGCCGTGACCCAACGGATCGATGCCATCTGGAATCAGTTAGGAATAGATTGATGCGTGTAACCTTGCAGCCCTCCGGAGCAGTGCTTGAGATTCTGCCCGGCGAGCGGATTCTCGATGGCGCACGGCGTCTGGGCTATGAATGCCCGCAAAGCTGCCGCAACGGCAATTGCCACGTGTGCGCCGCGCTGCTGGTGGAAGGACGGGTCGAACAGGAAGGCGGTGTGCGCGACCATGGCGAGTTCTACACTTGCATAGCAGAGCCGCTGGAAGACTGCATCGTGCTGTGGGATGGCGTGCTCGCGCGGGGAGAACTGCCGGTGCGCAGCTTGTCATGTCAGGTCATTGAGTGCAGGGACGTCGGCGGCGACACCTGGCGCGTGAGCCTGCGGGCGCCGGCCGGCAAGCCGCCGCGCTATCACGCCGGCCAGTACCTGCTGATCGAGCGTGAAAACGGCGAGAAATCCGCTTTCTCCCTGGCCTCGGCACCCCATGCCGGGCGAGATCTGCAAATTCATGTGCTGGCGCGCGAAAGCAGTGCGTTGAGCCTGATTGAGCAACTTCAGCGCAATTCCATGGTGCGGATCGAAATGCCGTTCGGTGATACCCATCTGGCGGAATTGCCGGATGGGCCGTTGGTGCTGATTGCTGCGGGTACGGGCATGGGCCAGATCCACAGCCTGATCGAACATTGCCGGGCCTCGGGCTTCAAGCATCCGGTGCATCTGTATTGGGGGGTGCGTCGTCCCGAAGACTTTTATGAGATCGAACATTGGGATGAATGGCTGAAATTGCCCAATCTGTTCCTGCATAAAGTCGTCAGCGATCACTGTGGCTGGCCGGGGCGTTGCGGCATGCTGCATGAAGCGGTGTGTGAGGATTTCCCGGACCTGAAAGCCTTGCATGTGTATGCCAGCGGCTCTCCGGCCATGGTCTATGGCACGCTGGATGCGCTGGTTGAAGCCGGGATGGATGCTCATCAGATGCGCGCGGATGTGTTTGCGTACGCGCCGCGCTCTTGAGCCGCGCTTAGTCGTTATAACTCCATATATAGCCGATCGGTATTTATAAATTTTTATAAATACCGGTAGGTTATATGTCATTCAGGCAATTATCTAAAACCGTGCCATGGCACTTAAATTGCCTTAAAACATATGTGCCTTATTGTTACAGCGGTGCGTTCTATTAAGTAATTCATTACCCGCGGGGAGCTGAACGCTATTCGCCATGAGCGCCATTGAATCTGCTTTTATGAATCTGGCTTACCCTCCGCGGCTCGATCTGGGGCCGCAGCTTACGCACGAACAATTGCTCAGCTCGATGCAGTCGACCATGGCGCGCCACAAGGGTGGGCCGGTCTGGCTGTTCGCTTATGGCTCGCTGATCTGGCGCCCTGAATGCGCGGCGGTTGAACGCGTTCGCGGCCGGGTGCATGGCTATCATCGCGGTTTGTATTTGTGGTCCCACGAACATCGTGGCACGCCGGAAGTGCCGGGGCTGGTGTTTGGTCTGGATCGCGGCGGCTCTTGCAGCGGCTTCGCTTACCGTTTACCCGAAGAACAACTCGAAGCGTCGCTCTACGCACTGTGGCAGCGGGAAATGCCATTTCCGTCCTATCGCCCACACTGGCTCAACTGCCGTCTCGAAGACGGAAGCCAGGTTCAGGCATTGGGATTCGTGTTGGAGCGACACCTGCCCAGCTATGCCGGCAACTTGCCGGATCACGTGCTGAGCCACGTGTTCGAAAACGCTTGCGGGCGTTACGGCACCACCCGCGATTATGTCGAGCAGACCGCCAACGCCCTGCGTAGCCACGCCATGCCAGACCGGAATCTGGAGGCGCGGCTCAAGCGTTGCAAATCAAAAGCCGATCAGGCGATGGCTTCGCGGGTCTGACTGGCGACTTGCTTGTGCCACAAGGTTGGCGCAAGGAACGCCATCGCCAGCAGGCACGCGCCGATCAGCAAGACGAAGCCGCCGTCCCAGCCGAAATGGTCCACGGTGTAGCCCATGGCTGCACTGGCCGCGACTGAACCACCCAGGTAACCGAACAGACCGGTGAAACCCGCTGCCGTACCGGCGGCTTTCTTCGGCGCCAGTTCCAGCGCTTGCAAGCCGATCAGCATCACCGGACCGTAGATCAGGAAACCAATCGAGATCAGCGCGATCATGTCGACCGTCGGGTTGCCAGCCGGGTTGAGCCAATAGACCAGCGTCGCCACGGTCACCAACGCCATGAACACCATGCCGGTCAGGCCACGGTTGCCACGGAAGATCTTGTCCGACATCCAGCCGCACAACAGTGTCCCGGGAATACCTGCCCACTCGTAGAGGAAATACGCCCACGAGGTTTTGTCCACGCTGAAACCCTTGGCTTCCTTGAGGTAGGTCGGTGCCCAGTCCAGCACGCCATAGCGCAGCAGGTAGACAAAGACGTTGGCCATTGCGATGTACCAGAGCATTTTGTTGCGCAGCACGTATTTGACGAAGATTTCCTTGGCGCTGAATTCTTCTTCGTGACTGGCGTCGTAGCCTTCCGGATAGTCGTTCTTGTACTTCTCGATCGGCGGCAGGCCGACCGATTGCGGCGTGTCGCGCATGGTGGCGAAAGCGAACACCGCGACGGCCATGGCCACTGCAGCCGGCACATAGAACGCTGCGTGCCAGTCATTGAACAGGCCCATACCCAGCAGGAACAACGGACCAATCAGGCCACCGCCCACGTTATGCGCCACGTTCCACAGCGACACCACGCCACCGCGTTCCTTCTGCGACCACCAGTGCACCATGGTCCGTCCACTCGGCGGCCAACCCATGCCCTGAGCCCAGCCATTGATAAACAGCAGGATGAACATAATGGTCACGCTGGACGTGGCCCAGGGCGCGAAGCCGAAAATGAACATGACGCCGGCCGAAACCAGCAAGCCGAATGGCAGGAAGAAGCGTGGATTGGAACGGTCGGAAACAATGCCCATCAGAAACTTGGACAAGCCGTAGGCGATAGCAATGGCCGACAACGCCAGGCCCAACTCACCGCGGGTATAACCCTCTTCGATCAGATAGGGCATGGCCAGCGAGAAGTTTTTGCGCAGCAGGTAGTAACCCGCGTAGCCGATGAATATGCCGGCGAAGATCTGCCAGCGATGACGTCGGTAGGCGCTGTCTATTTTTTCTTCAGGCAATGGAGCCTGATGTGCGGCAGGACGAAAAAAAGCAAACATTCAAGAGCTCCAGATTTCTTGTTTTGACTGCGGATGCGAATGTTACAGTTTCATTACCGAAAATAGCACCGGTTCGCATCGGCCAAACAGCGGAAATGTTGGAGATCGCATGTTCTTTTACGAACATGTCGCTCAGGTATAAATGAAGGGCGCTGTGGGAATTGTTACCTGGCGGTCATTGATGACGCGGTTCTGTCCGGAGTAGGGCAGGGCTTTGGGAAATGTCCTTCGTTTGAATGGGAAGTCGCGGCGTTATGTAAAAAGCCCTCGAGTCTTAACCTTTGTGCTGATGCCAGGTCTGGCTTTTCAGTCGCGAAGGAGTGGGGTTTATGCGGTGGTTTGTGTGTTTGTTTTTGCTCGTTGTGTCCATCGAGGTCAGGGCGGGTGAGGTGTTTCTGATTCCGGAGAACAATCCCAAGCCGGTTTACCCGGTGGCGCTTTATCGGGCCGGTATTACCGGCATGGTGCGGGTCAATTTCACCGCCCATGCCGACGGGTCGGTCAGTCATGTGGTGGTTTCAAAAGATGCGGATCCCGACTTTGTCGAAGCGTCCCTAACGGCGGTGAGCCAATGGCGATACAAACCCTGGGACGTTTCCCGCGAGCGACCTGCAGAAATCCAGGTGGTCGCGCCGATGGTTTTCAGGTTGGACGACAATCTGCCGATTCACGCCAACGAGGAGTTGAAGCAGTTGAGCTGTGGTGACGTCGCCAAAGCCGCGCTGCAGCTTGCAGATTTCTCGTGGGTGGACATGCCGGTGTTCAACTGGACCCGCAGCTATCTGACCCACTCCCTTTCACCTACGCAGTTGCCGGACGAGAAACGACTGGCGCTCATCGCCAAGCTCAACAAGAGCGTGCCTTCAATTGTGCGGCGTTGTAATACGCATCAGGCAACCCGGTATGTGCGTTTTCTTCCGAAGGAAATTCGCGAATTGCTTTGATTGAAAATAGGAAGCGCGACCGAGAGCGGTCGCGCTTTTTTACGTTGAGCTGATTATTCTGGTTTGAAGCCGGGTTTGCCGTTTGCTTCTCGCCACTCTTTTATTTCTTTCAAAATTCCTTCTGGGCTATCTTCTCGCCCACTCGCCGGATAGAAAATCAAAGCGGACTTTTCGGGGTGCTCAGTAATGCGCTCAAAATGATGGACGAGTTTGCTTGTGTAATCCCCTAGCTCCTCTCCTCGTAGCTCGTTTGTATCCTCGAAAAATTCATTTAGAAAGGAGAGGAATTCGGATTCTGTATAGTCTTCAAGTTTGTCTTTGAAAATCATCATTCATTTCCTCTTTTATGAATTTCAATGTGATTTCTTGGGGTGGTAATTCTCATGTTTTCCATATCATATACTGCCCCACCATCTGATATGGCTTTGATGTGATGAATTTCAAACTTGTCCCTTCCTCCTGCATGCTCAGCTGGAATTGGGAAGGGGGCTGAGCCTTTACGCATTAGCTTTAAATTGGATTTGCTGAATTGTTTGGCCAATTCAGGATCACTTGATACTAACTCCCAGAATCTCTCTCGAAAATCTTTAAAATCCCTGAAATCCTGATCGCGCAATTGGTCCGCTATTTGTTCAGGAATATTAACTCCACTGTGTACCGATGCGCTTCCGAGCCAGTTTGCTCCTACGACTTGCCCCGCACCAGTTGCCGTTCCCGGTTCATAGCGAGGACCACTTCGGCTCGCCATGACATAAACGGGGTCGATCCCTGACTCTTTGGGAAACCATAAAATGTAATCGTCGGTATCGGTCTCATCGCACGCCGGGTGTTCGTCTGTTCGGCCTTCTACGGGCGTGACCCTGGCACCTGGGTAAATCTTGATGTCTTGCCGGTCTACAGGTAATTCCGTTGAACCCAACGCTTCATTGCCTGGCGCGCTGTCTGGAGTCCAGGTCAGCGTTCTCGGATGAAGGCCTTCGGTTCTGAAGGTGTAGAGATGTGTCGATGGATCAAGCCTGGTTTCTCTGACCCTGACCCTGTCGGACAAGGTCTCTCCTGTCGGGGAGAGATAAAGCTGTGTGTGTTCTCCGCGAGTAGTCGATGTGACACGGAACGGCACGCTTGCAGAATCTGATGTGTGCAGGTCTGTGTAGTCATCGTTACTGCCGGCAAGCAGCGACAGCGGCATGGTCAGTACAACAGGGTTGCGCTGCAGCTCGCCGTTGCCGAGACCTGGCGAGTAGAAGACTGTCGCGAACAGCGTCGCCAATGGACCGCGTCCTATTGTCGCTGCGGCTTTCTCCAGCGCATCGAGCGCGCCTCCCAAGGAGACGGGTAGGTTTTCGTATCCTGCAATCAGCCCGTCTGGAGTTATAAGTAATGGTTTTGCATTTGCTGCTGAACCGCTGACGGTCGCCAGATCTGCGTTTTGCGCGTTTCTCTCGGCAATCACTCGGGCTTGCGCCTCTGCTAGCCGTGCCACCTCTTCACGAGCCAGCGCTTCTGCATAAGCGGCATCAAGCTGATTGGAATGCTGCGTAAGAAGTCGAATGGATTCGGCATACAGTCGGGCCGAGTAGCCAGCAGTGTAGGATTTTATCCAGTGTTTCTGTGTCTTGATCCCTGCGCTACGTTGGCGCCGCATGTAACTATCGAAAGTCTCTATATAGTCCCGTTGTGATTTGTTGTGTGGGTCGCTTCCATAGAAAGAGTTCGCCTCAATCGAACTGCTTTGCAGGCCAGCTGTTTTTAATTGAATCATCTTGTCGACAATGAATTTGTCGCGCTCGATGGCTGCCAGGTCGGTCGGTGTGCTTGATGCTGTAATTGTTGCACCGTTGCTGGATAATTCAGACTGTAGTTGCCCGGGAAGGCTGTTCAGTTTTGAACGGTAGTCTCCTTCGATATTGCCGCGAACGCTCATCGAATTCTTTGCAATGTTGGCAGTCATGCGGAAGTAAGTGGGAGGAATGAAATTGCCATATCCACCGCCCTCATACTCTCCGAAAATTTGTTCGGTGTTGGGGGAAATGAATATCGGCGTGTCTTCCATACTCATGTAGCCAGGCGTCCAGTTTTGATCGCTCATACAGTTACTCCTTGTGTCTGTATTGGCATCAAACTAATGAAAACTTTTGCGGTGAGGGCGGTACATAATTACCGCCACATCAATCGAAATTGATGATTGGCAGACAGGTTTTCAAACCTGAAAATGAAAAGGCCAGAACAACCTCATCAGTTGTTCTGGCCTTTTTGTATCCGGCGCGGATTCAGCGAACCTGCACCACCACTTTCCCGACGGCCTTGCGCTGGCCAAGATCATTGATCGCCTGCGCCGCGTTGCTCAGCGGGTACACCTGCGACACCAGCGGTTTCAATTTGCCCTCGGCAAACCAGCCAAACAGCTGCTGGAAATTCGCCGCGTTGTCCTGAGGCTGGCGCTGGGCAAACGAGCCCCAGAACACGCCGACCACCGCCGCGCCCTTGAGCAATGCGAGGTTGACCGGAAACTCCGGGATGCGTCCGCTGGCGAAACCGACCACCAGCAAGCGTCCGTTCCAGGCGATAGCGCGGACGGCCTGGTCGAACAGGTCGCCGCCGACCGGGTCGTAGATCACGTCCGCGCCCTGGCCATCGGTCAGGCGTTTGATTTCGTCCTTGAGGCTGGTTTCGCTGTAGTTGATCAGCTCATCAGCGCCGGCAGCCTTGGCGACAGCCAGTTTTTCTGCGCTGCTGGCGGCGGCGATCACCCGGGCGCCCATTGCTTTGCCGATTTCCACGGCAGCCAGGCCGACACCGCCGGACGCACCAAGCACCAGCAGGGTTTCACCCGGTTGCAGGTTTCCCCGTTGCTTGAGCGCGTGCATCGAGGTTCCGTAAGTCATGCTGAAAGCAGCGGCGGTGTTGAAGTCCATGGACGGCGGGATCGGCAGCACGTTGTAACCTGGAACGGCGACCTGCTCGGCGAAACTGCCCCAGCCGGTCAGCGCCATGACCCGGTCACCAACTTTCAGGTGGCTGACTTTCTCGCCCACTGCACTGACCACGCCGGCCGCTTCGCCACCCGGGGAAAACGGGAAGGGCGGCTTGAACTGGTATTTGCCCTCGATGATCAGCGTGTCCGGGAAATTCACCCCGGCGGCGTGCACGTCCAGCAGGATTTCATTCTTCTTCGCGACAGGGCTGGCGACCTCTTCCAGCACCAGCGATTCGGCAGGGCCGAAGGCTTTGCACAGCACGGCTTTCATCAGGGCTATTCCTTTGGGAGTGATGGCCGATAAGTGTAGGTGTGTGAGTCGACGGGTCAACGAGCATGCCCCGCCCTGATAGTCAGCCATAAGCTTGTGCTTGCGCGGCGGGTCGTTATGCTAGGCCGCAAACCGGATAAGGAGCGAATTGTGAAAGCGTGGATCATGTTGTTGCTGGCCCTGTCTCTGCCTGTGGCAGCAGTGGCTGAAGAAGCCAAAGAAGGTGCAGCCCCGAAGGTTAACTACATCACCCTGAGCCCACCGTTCGTGGGTAACTATGGGCTGGACGGCACGCCGAAGCTCAAGGTTTACAAGGCTGATGTGGCACTGCGGGTGACTGGCGATGAGGCGACCCAGCTGGTGAAGGCCAACGAGCCGCTGATTCGTAATCAGTTGGTGGCGCTGTTTGCCCAGCAGACGACCGAGGCGATGAACAACGTCGAGGCCAAGGAAAAGTTGCGGCAGGAAGCGTTGAAGCAGACCCAGCAGATCATGAATGACGAAACCGGCAAGCCGGTGGTTGAAGATTTGTTGTTCAACAACCTCATCATTCAGTAAGTATTTCGCTGCCCGGGCCGGCCTCATCGCGGGCAAGCCCGCTCCCACAGGGATCTTGGATGAATGCAAAAACTGCAGTCACTGGAGATCATTGTGGGAGCGGGCTTGCCCGCGATGGCATTCTTAAATGCACAGGAAATTTACGGCTTGAGTGCCATAACCGCAGCCCATTGCTCCGCCGTTACCGGCATCACCGACAGCCGCGAACCCTTCTGCACCAGCGGCATCTCTGCCAGCGCCGTCTGCTGCTTCAGATAATCCAGCTTCAACACCCTGGAAAACGTCTCGACATGCGCGACATCAATCGCGCTCCAGGCGTTTTTCTCGGCGGTGGCCTTCTGGTCGTAGTAATGACTCTCCGGCTCCAGTGCGGTCGGGTCCGGATAGGCCGCTTCGACAATCTTGCCGATCCCGGCAATCCCCGGCTCAGGGCAGCTGGAGTGATAGAAGAAGAACTCGTCGCCGACCGCCATGGCCCTGAGAAAATTCCGTGCCTGGTAGTTGCGAACCCCGTCCCAGCGCGCTTTTCCAAGCTTCTCCAGACCCTTGATCGAGAGTTCGTCGGGCTCGGATTTCATCAGCCAATAGGCCATGGTTTTTGCTCCTTGCGAGTCAGGTGGGCAAGTTGTCGGGCAATTTTATGACAAACCGACAGTCGGTTGACGCCAGCGTTTGCGTGTCAGTTCACGTTGTCGCAAAATGCCGGCCTTCTAAGCTTGACGCTGCTGCACGGCCTACACCTACAACGGAAACCGCTGCTGTCATCGTGTTGATGTGCCTTTGGGGGGCAATCGATGAAACGCAAACCGGATTTACTATGGATATTGGTTATTTTGTTCGGCCTTGGCGTCGTGACCACTGGCTATGCCCAAAGCCTGTGGAACAACAAGACCGATGCACCGGTTGAAATCGCGCAGCAGCAACAGCCGTCGGCCTTCAAGCGCTGAAGCTGCTTTCCGGCGCCGCTGATTCCAGTGGCGTCTAGCCTGCGAAATACCAGGCCTTGTCCGTCACCGTTCCTTGCAGCGGCACATCCCAGCTCGCTTGAGCCAATCGTTCGACCTTCTGACATTCATGGGCCAGTCCCAACAGCGTCGGCTTGCGCCAGTTTTTACGTCGCGCCAGGTACGCCAGGCTTCGGTCGTAGAAACCTCCGCCCATGCCGAGTCGCCCGCCGACATCGTCGAATCCCACCAAGGGTAACAGCACCAGGTCGAGCGCCCAGACTTTGCGCTGCCTGGCGAGGTTGTGCCGGGGTTCGAGAATGCGAAAACGGTTGGGTTTGAGTTGTTCGCCAGGACGAATCCGCTGGAACACCATTTTGGTTCGCGGCCAGGCGCTGAGCACCGGCAGATAAGTCGCCTTGCCTCGACGTTGCGCAGCACGCAGCAACAGGCGCGGGTCGATTTCACCGTCGGTGGGCAGGTACAGGGAGATATGTTTTGCGCGGCGAAACAACGGCTGCTGGGACAATTGCTTGTACAACCCGCGAGCGGCCTGGCGTTGTTGACTGGGTGTCAGTGCGCGGCGGGCCTTGCGCAGCATGCGTCGAAGTTGCGGGCGGGGCAGCAGCGCAGGTTCGGTCATGGATTCGGGCTTCAGAGGGGTCGGGTACACAAAGCGTACCCGTAAAAAAGCCGATGCCGGTATTTAAACCGGCATCGGACTGGAATCAGGCTCCCCGGATGAACCGCTGCTGACTTAGCCCTTGAACCCGAAAGTTCAAGGTGGAAGATGCAGTAGGCTTTAAGGCTTTCCGTCTAGCGGACATGCACACCAGCCCAACGTGCAGCCTCCAGGGTAGTGCGAATCGGCTCAGGGACGTGGTCAACTGGCAAGCACCCCAGGGAGTGCTGCGAGTATAACCCAAGCGGTCCGGCGAATCAGCCCTTGGTGACGTCCGGATCGGTGGCGAGCACCAGATCGACGCGATCCAGCAGGTCGCGAACCTGCTCGCGGGTCGAACCGCTGGCCTGCACATCCGGGCGTTCTTCTTTATGCAAAAGGTCGTGCGTGATGTTCAGCGCGGCCATCACGGCGATGCGATCGGCGCCAATGACTTTGCCGCTGCTGCGGATTTCGCGCATCTTGCCGTCCAGGTAACGGGCAGCGCTCACCAGATTGCTGCGCTCTTCCTGGGGGCAGATGATCGAGTATTCTTTGTCGAGGATCTGCACGGTAACGCTATTGCTTGAACTCATGAGTCTTGCTCCAGGGCCTTGAGGCGCGAAATCATCGATTCGACCTTACGCCGCGCGATTTCGTTTTTTTCAATGAGGTGAGCGCGTTCCTCGCGCCAGGTTTTTTCCTGAGCTAGTAGGAGTCCGTTTTGACTCTTAAGTTGCTCTACCCGATTAATCAGCAGTTCGAGTCTGGCCATCAGCGCTTGCAGGTCGGTGTCTTCCATAGTGTCCACTGAAAATTGAGTCTGATGAGTGGTAGCTGGCGGACAGCCTTTAATAGTCTTGGCGAGTCTGTCGATGTAGGATACAAGGCCTTCATTCTAGACATAGCGCCGTCTGGCGCCTAGCTGCCCATGCCCATTCAGAATTCTCCGTACCAAGCCTTCGCCACGCTGCTGACTTCCAGCGGTCATCCCGTCTCGCCTGCCGAACTGCATGGCTTGCTGCTCGGCCGCAGTTGCGCCGGTGCCGGCTTCGATGCCGAAGGCTGGCTGGTTGATGCCGCCGAGCTGCTCGAAGGTGAGCCGCAAGACAACGTTCGCAACGCCTTGATCGGCCTGCAAGAGATGGTCAAGGGCGAGCTCACCGGCGACGACGTGACCGTCGTTCTGCTACTGCCGACGGATGACGAGCCGCTGGCTGATCGTGCCGCCGCACTGGGCCAATGGTGCCAGGGCTTCCTCAGCGGTTTCGGCCTGAACTGCCGTGACAGCAGCATGCTGAGCACCGAGGCCACCGAAGTGTTGCAGGATCTGGCGGCCATCGCCCAGGTGCAAGACGCGCTGGAAGAATCCGACGACGGCGAAAGTGACTACATGGAAGTGATGGAATACCTGCGCGTCGCGCCGCTGCTGCTGTTCTCCGAAACCAAAAAGCCGGACGCGCCGGCTGCCGCCAAACCGTCGTTGCATTAATCGCGAGCCAGGAAAAGCCATCTGCCCATGATTCATATCCCGAAATCGGAATACAGCCGTCGCCGCAAGGCCTTGATGGCGCAGATGGAACCCAACAGCATCGCCATTTTGCCCGCCGCCGCGGTCGCCATCCGCAATCGCGATGTCGAGCACGTTTACCGCCAGGACAGCGACTTCCAGTACCTCAGCGGTTTCCCCGAGCCGCAAGCCGTTATCGTGCTGATGCCGGGTCGTGAGCATGGCGAATACCTGCTGTTCTGCCGTGAACGCAACGCCGAGCGAGAACTCTGGGACGGCCTGCGCGCCGGTCAGGAAGGCGCGATCCGCGACTTTGGTGCTGACGATGCTTTCCCCATTACCGACATCGACGACATCCTGCCGGGCCTGATTGAAGGCCGCGACCGGGTGTATTCGGCCATGGGCAGCAACCCGGAGTTCGATCGACACCTGATGGACTGGATCAACGTGATCCGCTCCAAGGCGCACCTCGGCGCCCAGCCGCCGAACGAATTCGTTGCGCTGGATCATCTGCTGCACGACATGCGTCTGTATAAATCGGCGGCGGAAGTGAAGGTGATGCGTGAAGCCGCGCGGATTTCCGCTCAGGCGCATATCCGTGCGATGCAGGCCAGCCGGGCCGGGTTGCATGAGTTCAGCCTGGAAGCGGAGCTCGATTACGAGTTCCGCAAGGGCGGGGCGAAGATGCCGGCTTATGGCTCGATCGTCGCGGCGGGGCGCAACAGCTGCATCCTGCATTACCAGCAGAATGACGCGGTGCTCAAGGGCGGCGATCTGGTACTGATCGACGCCGGTTGCGAGATCGACTGCTACGCCAGTGACATCACGCGCACCTGGCCGGTCAACGGCAAGTATTCCGCGGAACAGAAGGCGATCTACGAGCTGGTGCTGGCTTCGCAAGAAGCAGCCTTCGCCGAAATCGCCCCGAACAAACACTGGAACCAGGCGCACGAAGCCACGGTTAAAGTCATCACTGCCGGGCTGGTGAAACTGGGTCTGTTGCAGGGCGACGTCGACGAGCTGATCGCCAGCGAAGCCTATAAAGCGTTTTACATGCACCGCGCCGGCCACTGGCTGGGCATGGATGTGCATGACGTCGGCGAGTACAAGGTCGGCGGCGAATGGCGCGTGCTGGAAGTCGGCATGGCGCTGACCGTGGAACCGGGGATCTACATTGCCCCGGACAACCAGAAAGTAGCGAAGAAATGGCGCGGCATTGGCGTGCGCATCGAGGATGACGTCGTGGTGACCAAAACCGGCTGTGAAATCCTGACCAGCGGCGTACCGAAAACGGTCGTCGAGATCGAGGCCTTGATGGCTGACGCGCGGACAAAAGCGGCATGAGTCGAGTCAATCTGGCAATCATCGGTGGCGGCCTGGTCGGCGCGAGCCTGGCGTTGGCGTTGCAGACGGGGGCCAAGGCTCGCGGCTGGAAGATCGTGCTGATCGAACCGTTCGCCCCCGGCCATACCTACCAACCGAGCTACGACGCCCGCTCTTCGGCGCTGTCCTACGGCGCCAAGCAGATTTATCAACGGTTGGGCGTGTGGCAGGAAATCTCCCGCCGCGCCGAGCCGATCAAGCAGATTCACGTCTCCGACCGTGGTCGTTTCTCCACCGCGCGATTGTCAGCGATGGAAGAGGGCGTGCCGGCGCTGGGCTATGTGGTGGAAAACGCCTGGCTCGGCCAATGCCTCTGGCAAGGTCTGGACAAGGACGTGGTCACCTGGCGCTGCCCGGCGGAAGTCACGCGCATGGAGCCGCTGACCAATGGCTATCGCCTGACCCTCAATGATGAAACCACCCTGGAATGCGATCTCGCCGTGCTGGCGGATGGCGGCCGCTCCGGCCTGCGTGAGCAACTCGGGATCGGCATCAAAAAACGCCCGTACAACCAGAGCGCGCTGATCGCCAACATCACCCCGAGCGAAGCGCACAACGGCATGGCTTTCGAACGTTTCACCGACGACGGCCCGATGGCGTTGTTGCCGCTGCCGGAAAACCGCTGTGCCCTGGTCTGGACCCGTCTGGGCATGGATGCGCAACGGCTGGCCGCCCTTGATGAGGGCAGTTTTCTCAGCGAATTGCAGGGCGTGTTCGGTTATCGCCTCGGCACCTTGAAACAGGTCGGCGCGCGGCATCTTTACCCGCTGACGCTGATTGAAGCCGAAGAACAGGTGCGTCCGAATCTGGCGATTCTCGGCAACGCCGCTCACAGCCTGCACCCGATTGCCGGCCAGGGTTTCAACCTGTCCCTGCGTGATGCGCAGGCGTTGGCGGATGCGTTGCTGGCGAGCGAGAAAGCGCCCGGCGACTTTGCGACCTTGCAGGCTTACCGCGAGCGCCAGCGTCTGGATCAGAACCTGACCGTGGGGTTCTCCGATCAGGTCACGCGATTGTTCGGCAGCACTCAACCGCTGGTTTCCCTGGGCCGAAACATTGGCCTGCTTGGCCTCGATCTGCTGCCGCCGGCCAAGCGTTGGTTCGCCCGACAGGCCATGGGTCTGGGTACGCGTCCCGATGGTTAAGTGGCTGATCAGTCAGTTCGGCAAAGCGCGGTTGATGCGTTGGTTCATGACCTTTTACCCGCCGTATCTCGGCGCAGGTGTTCGGGTTCGGCACATCAGCGATGACTTCCGGGACATCAAGGTGTCCATGGGATTGGGCTGGTACAACCGCAATTATGTCGGCACGCAGTTCGGTGGCAGCCTGTATTCGATGGTTGATCCGTTCTACATGTTGATGCTGTTGGAAAACCTCGGTCGCCAGTTCATTGTCTGGGATAAAGCCGCGGACATCGATTTCATCTCGCCGGGCAAAGGCCCGGTGTTCGCCAGCTTCAGGATCGACGAAACCTTGCTCGACGAGATCCGCCAGCAAACAGCGAACGGCGAAAAATACCTGCCGCAATTGCAGGTCGATATCCACGACGGCGCCGGCACCCTGGTGGCGCGGGTCCAGAAAACCCTTTACGTGCGGCTCAAGCCGCAAGCGAGACAGGCTTAAAGCATGGAAATGCGCGCAGATCTGCTGATTGTCGGGGCCGGAATGGTCGGCAGCACCCTGGCGCTGGCGTTACAGAACAGCGGGCTGGAAGTCCTGCTGCTGGACGGCAGCCCGATGAGCGTCAAACCCTTCGACGGGCAGGCGCCGTTCGAACCGCGAGTGAGCGCCTTGTCGGCTGCCAGCCAGCGGATTCTCGAGCGGCTGGGGGTCTGGGATGGCATCGCCAACCGGCGCAGCAGTCCGTATACCGACATGCACGTGTGGGATGGCAGCGGCACCGGGCAGATCCACTTCTCGGCCACCAGCGTTCACGCCGACGTGCTCGGGCATATCGTCGAGAACCGCGTGGTTCAGGACGCCTTGCTCGACCGCTTGCACGACTGTGACCTGGGAATGCTGGCCAATGCGCGTCTGGAGCAGATGCGCCGCTCCGGCGACGATTGGCTGCTGACCCTGGCCGATGGCCGGACCTTGCGTGCGCCGTTGGTGATCGCAGCGGACGGTGCCAACTCGGCGGTGCGGCGCCTGACCGGCGTGGCCACGCGCGAGTGGGATTATCTGCACCACGCCATCGTCACCAGCGTGCGCAGTTCACAATCTCATCAAATGACGGCCTGGCAGCGGTTCACCGATCATGGTCCATTGGCGTTTCTGCCGCTGGAGCGAGACGGTCAGCAGGATTGGTGTTCGATCGTCTGGTCGACCACGCCGAGTGAGGCCAAACGCTTGATGGCGCTGGAGGATGAAGGCTTCTGTCGCGAGTTGGAGCAAGCCTTTGAGGGCCGTTTGGGTTCGGTGCTCAGCGCCGATCCGCGTCTGTGCGTGCCGCTGCGTCAGCGCCATGCAAAGCGCTACGTGGCTGAAGGCCTGGCACTGATCGGCGATGCGGCACACACCATTCACCCGTTGGCCGGGCAGGGCGTGAACCTCGGTTTCCTCGATGCTGCCGTGCTCGCCGAAGTGCTGCTGCAGGCGGCTGAACGGGGTGAGCGGCTGGCGGATGTGAAAGTGTTGAGCCGCTACGAGCGTCGACGCATGCCGCACAATTTGGCGTTGATGGCGGCGATGGAAGGCTTCGAGCGGTTGTTCCAGGCGGATCCGTTGCCGGTGCGCTGGTTGCGTAATGCCGGGTTGAAGATGGTTGATCAGATGCCGGAGGCCAAGGCGTTGTTTGTGCGTGAGGCGCTGGGGTTGATCGGGGATTTGCCGGCGCTTGCCAAGGCCTGACAGCTTTATTGATGCTGATGGCCTCTTCGCGGGCAAGCCAAGCTCCTACAGGTATTGAGTCGGTTGTCACATCTGCGAGCGACACAAAACCTGTAGGAGCGAGGCTTGCCCGCGAAGGCGTCGGCACATCCACCACACATTTCAAACTGTGCAACATCTGGTAACTCCTCCGCAAACTGATCGATTGAGAACCTAAATGTGAGTCCTTATCATTTGGCTCACTTTTTCAAATCGAGAGATCGCTCCCATGTTGGCACCGAAGCGTCTACTGACCGCACTCGCCCTGACCCTGATTGGCAGCACTGCCGCCCAGGCCGCTGACGAGGTGGTGGTTTACTCCTCGCGTATCGACGAGCTGATCAAACCGGTGTTCGATGCCTACACCGCGAAAACCGGTGTGCAGGTGAAGTTCATCACCGACAAGGAAGCGCCGCTGATGCAGCGCATCAAGGCCGAGGGCGAGAGCGCCACCGCCGACCTGCTGCTGACCGTCGATGCCGGCAACCTGTGGCAAGCGGAGCAGATGGGCATCCTGCAGCCCTTTACCTCGAAAACCATCGACGCCAACATCCCGCTGCAATACCGCGCGGCTTCCCATGCCTGGACCGGACTGAGCCTGCGGGCGCGAACCATCGCTTACTCCACGGACCGGGTGAAGCCGGGCGAGTTGACCACTTACGAAGGTCTGGCCGACAAGAACTGGGAAGGGCGCCTGTGCCTGCGCACGGCGAAGAAGGTCTACAACCAGTCCCTGACTGCCACCATGATCGAAGTGCATGGTGCCGACAAAACCGAGAAGATCCTCAAGGGCTGGGTCAACAACCTGTCCACCGACGTGTTCTCCGATGATGTCGCGGTATTGGAAGCCATCAACGCCGGCCAATGCGACGTCGGCATCGTCAACACTTACTACTACGGCCGCCTGCACAAGCAGAAGCCTGACCTGGCGGTGAAGCTGTTCTGGCCGAACCAGGGTGATCGTGGCGTGCATGTGAACCTGTCGGGCGTCGGCCTGACCAAGCACGCGCCGCATCCGGAAGCCGCCAAGGCGTTGGTGGAGTGGATGACCACGCCAGAGGCGCAGAAGATCTTTGCCGACGTGAACCAGGAATTCCCGGCCAACCCTGCGGTACCGCCGTCCGCGGAAGTCGCCGCCTGGGGCAAGTTCGTCGCCGATACATTGCCGGTGGAAGTCGCCGGTAAACGTCAGGCCGAAGCGATTCGCATGATGGATCGGGCTGGCTGGAACTGACTCCACTAGGTTGGGAGGGAGCGCCTGTGGCGAGGAGCTGCTCCCGCTTGGCTGCGAAGCAGCCCCCGCGATGGGTCATGATTGAGCTGATCTGATAACCTCTGCGGCTGCTTCGCAGCCGAGCGGGAGCAAGCTCCCTCGCCACAGAATGGAGCGTGCGTAGCACTGCGTCCGCTCCCACATTTTCTAGAGAATTTCCTTGGCCCACCCTGCCCAACGCCGCTGGTATCCCCTGGTCTTCGCCATCGCCGCGCTGGTCCTTCTGCCCCTCAGCGTTCTGCTGCTCTCCTGGCAAACCATCGATCATCAAATCTGGTCGCACCTCTGGGACACCCAGATGCCGCGGCTACTGGGCAACACGCTGACCCTGGTGCTCGGCGTCGGTGTCGGTGTAACACTGCTGGGCGTCAGCCTCGCCTGGCTCACCAGCCTCTGCGAATTTCCCGGTCGACGCTGGCTGGATTGGGCGTTGATGCTGCCGTTCGCCATTCCCGCCTACGTGCTGGCTTTCGTTTTCGTCGGCCTGCTGGATTTCGCCGGCCCCGTGCAAACCCTGATGCGCGAATGGTTTGGCACCGGCCTGAGGCTGCCACGGGTGCGCTCCACGGGCGGTGTCATCCTCGTTCTGGTGCTGGTCTTCTATCCCTACGTTTACCTGTTGGCACGTACCGCGTTCCTGGCGCAGGGCAAAGGCCTGATGGAAGCGGCGCGAGTCCTGGGGCAGTCGCCGTGGCAGGCGTTCTGGCGAGTCGCCTTGCCGATGGCGCGGCCGGCCATTGGTGCTGGCGTGGCGTTGGCACTGATGGAAACACTGGCGGATTTCGGTGCCGTGTCGGTGTTCAATTTCGACACATTCACGACCGCCATCTACAAAACCTGGTATGGCTTCTTCAGCCTTTCCACCGCCGCGCAACTGGCCAGTCTGTTGCTGTTGGTGGTGATGGTCGTGCTGTACGGCGAGCGCCGTGCACGTGGCGCCAATCGGGCGAGCAATGAGCGGCCGCGGGTCAAGGCGTTGTATCACCTGCGCGGTTTCAAGGCGTTGGCGGCAATGAGTTGGTGCGGGCTGGTGTTTGCCTGCGCCTTCGTCATTCCGGTGCTGCAACTGGTGGTGTGGTTCTGGCAGCGCGGGCGTTTCGATCTGGATGAGCGATACACGGGGCTTATTGTTCATACGCTGTATCTGGGCGGCATGGCGGCGTTGATCACTGTCAGCGTTGCGCTGGTGCTGGCGTTTGCCCGGCGCCTGGCGCCGACCCGGGCGATTCGTTCCGGTGTCAGCCTGGCCAACCTCGGCTATGCGTTGCCGGGTTCGGTGCTGGCGGTGTCGATCATGCTGGCCTTCAGTTATCTGGATCGCGAGCTGGTGATTCCGCTGTCGGGATGGTTGGGCGGAGCCGGAAAACCGTTGCTGTTGGGCAGTCTGTCGGCCTTGTTGCTGGCCTATCTGGTGCGTTTCATCGCGGTGGCTTATGGGCCGCTGGAAAGTAGTTTGGCGCGAATACGGCCATCTTTGCCCGAAGCAGCACGTAGTCTTGGGGTCAGTGGGCCACGACTGTTTTTCAAAGTGTATCTGCCGTTACTGCTGCCCGGCACATTGAGTGCTGGACTGTTGGTGTTCGTCGACGTGCTCAAGGAAATGCCCGCAACCCTGCTGATGCGCCCGTTTGGCTGGGACACGCTGGCCGTGCGTATCTTTGAAATGACCAGCGAAGGCGAGTGGGCGAGGGCGTCGTTGCCGGCGTTGACTCTGGTTCTGGTCGGGTTATTACCGGTCATCGGATTGATTCGACGTTCGGCGCATCGAAACACCTAGGTGTCAGTCCTACACCTTGAGGCTACAATGCGCGGCATTCGGTGCGGTCCGTCCTACAGACCTGGTAGCTGAAATCGGCTGAAAGCCTTCTATTTCAAGGCTTTCACCCCGTGCAGCACCGGCCCGCACCCTCGCCACGCCCGGAAGGAGAAACCCATGGGACAGCGTACGCCTCTGTATGACCTTCATCTCGCCCTCGGCGCGAAGATGGTCGATTTTGGCGGTTGGGATATGCCTCTGCATTACGGTTCGCAGGTCGAGGAACACCATCAGGTGCGCCGCGATTGCGGGGTTTTCGATGTATCCCACATGACCGTGATCGATGTCAGCGGCGGGCAGGCCAAGGCCTGGCTCCAGCATTTGCTGGCCAATGACGTCGAGCGCCTGCACAGCCCCGGCCGTGCCTTGTACAGCGCCATGCTCAACGAGCACGGCGGTATCGTCGACGACATGATCGTCTATCGCCTCGACGATGGTTATCGCCTGGTGGTCAACGCCTCCACCCGCGATCAGGACCTGGCGTGGATGCAGGCGCATCTCGGTGGCTTCAATGTGCAGCTCAACGAGCGTTCCGAGCTGGCGATGCTGGCCATTCAAGGCCCGCAAGCCCGACACAAAATCTCCGAACTGGTCACCCAGTCTCGCGGCAACCTGATCCAGCTACTCAAGCCGTTCGAAGGCCAGCCCGACGGTGACTGGTTCATCGCGCGCACCGGTTACACCGGTGAGGATGGTCTGGAAATCATTCTGCCGGCCGATCAGGCGCCGGGCTTCTTCAATGATCTGGTGGGCGCGGGCATTTCGCCGATCGGGCTCGGGGCGCGGGATACCTTGCGTGTCGAAGCCGGCATGAACCTCTACGGTCAGGACATTCATCAAGACGTTTCGCCGCTGGCCTCTAATATGGCCTGGAGCATTGCCTGGGAACCGACCACTCGTCAGTTCATCGGCCGTGCTGCCCTGGAAGCCGAACGGGCCGGTGGCGTACAGCACAAACTGGTCGGTCTGGTCCTTGAGGAGCGCGGGGTTTTACGCGCTCATCAAGTGGTCCGCATCGCCAATGTTGGCGAAGGGGAGATCACCAGTGGTAGTTTCTCTCCTACGCTTAGCAAGTCGATTGCACTGGCGCGCGTGCCGATGGCGACTGCCGACCGCGCAGAAGTGGAAATCCGTGGCAAATGGTACCCGGTCCGAGTGGTCAAACCGACCTTCGTACGCCATGGCAAAACCTTGATCTAACCTTTTCTGGCGGGCAACGACCGCTGACAATTTTCTTGAGGACACAGAACATGAGCGATATCCCTGCCGACCTGCGTTTTGCCGAAAGTCACGAATGGGCGCGTCTGGAAGCTGATGGTACCGTCACCGTGGGCATCAGCGATCATGCTCAGGAAGCCTTGGGCGATGTGGTGTTCGTCGAGCTGACCGAAGTCGGAACCGTCTTCGCTGCCGGTGATCAATCCGGCGTGGTTGAGTCGGTCAAAGCCGCGTCCGATATCTACTCCCCGGTTGCCGGTGAAGTGATTGCGATCAACGAAGAACTGAGCGCTAATCCGGAACTGCTCAACTCCGACCCGTACGGTGCCTGGATCTTCAAACTGAAGCCAAGCAACACTGGCGATCTGGACAAGCTGCTCGATGCAGCGGGCTACAAAGCCGCCATCGGCGAGTAAGCGTTCAGCGTCACCCAAAGCCCCGACCTGTCGGGGCTTTTTATTGCCTGACGGATTTCCCCTTGTGGGAGTCAAACTCCCACAGAGATTCGCTGTTGGCAGCGGCTGCTATGCTGGTTTGACCGTGTTGCATCGACGCTGAGCGCCAGTCAAGAGAGAGCCCGTCATGTCCCAGTTGCCGTCCTTGAGCCAGTTACGCGACCCCAATGCCTTCCTTCGCCGCCACCTCGGGCCCGATGCCGCCGAGCAGCAGGCGATGCTCGACAGCCTCGGCGTTGGCAGCCGTGTCGAGCTGATCGAGCAGACGGTGCCGCCGGGGATCCGCCTCAACCGCGCACTCGACCTGCCGCCCGCCCTCGACGAAGAAGCCGCGCTGGCCAAACTGCGCGGTTACGCCGAGCAGAACCAGGTCTGGACCAGCCTGATCGGCATGGGTTACCACGGCACGATCACGCCAGCCGTTATCCTGCGCAACGTGCTGGAAAATCCCGGTTGGTACACCGCTTACACGCCGTATCAACCAGAAATTGCCCAAGGCCGACTCGAAGCCTTGCTGAATTTCCAGCAATTGACCATCGACCTGACCGGCCTGGAGCTGGCCAACGCCTCGCTGCTGGATGAAGCCACGGCGGCGGCGGAAGCCATGGCCCTGGCCAAGCGTGTCGCCAAGTCCAGGAGCCATCTGTTTTTTGTGGATGAGAATTGTCATCCGCAGACCATTTCCGTGGTGCAGACCCGAGCCGAAGGTTTCGGCTTCGAGCTGATCATCGACGCTGTGGATAACTTGAAACAGCACCAGGTATTCGGCGCGCTGCTGCAATACCCCGATACCCATGGCGAGATTCGTGATCTGCGTCCGTTGATCGATCACCTGCATGCCCAGCAAGCATTGGCTTGCGTCGCCACCGATCTGCTGAGCCTGTTGTTGCTGACGCCGCCGGGAGAGTTGGGCGCCGATGTGGTGTTTGGCTCATCCCAGCGATTCGGCGTGCCCATGGGCTACGGCGGGCCCCACGCGGCGTTTTTTGCCAGTCGCGATGAATACAAACGGGCGATTCCCGGACGGATCATCGGCGTATCCAAAGATGCTCGCGGAAACACCGCTTTGCGCATGGCCCTGCAGACCCGCGAGCAACACATTCGTCGGGAGAAGGCCAATTCGAACATCTGCACCGCCCAAGTGCTGCTGGCCAACATCGCCAGTTTCTATGCGGTCTATCACGGGCCGGAAGGGCTGAAACGCATTGCCCAGCGGGTTCATCGACTGACGTGCATCCTCGCGGCGGGCCTGGAACGCCACGGCATATCCCGCCTCAACAAACACTTTTTCGACACGCTTACGCTGGAGGTGGGCGGCGCTCAGACGGCGATCATCGAAAGCGCCCAGGCCGCGCAAATCAATTTGCGCATTCTCGGACGCGGTCAGTTGGGGCTGAGCCTCGACGAAACGTCCGACGAGTCCACCGTTGCCAAGTTGTTCGATGTATTTCTCGGCGCCGATCATGGACTGAATGTCGACGACCTGGACGCTGAAACGCTTCCTTCCGGCATCCCCGGCGGACTGCAACGATCTTCGCCTTACCTGCGTCACCCGGTATTCAGCGCACATCACAGCGAAACCGAGATGCTGCGTTACCTCAAGCAGCTCGAAAACAAGGACCTCGCCCTCAACCAGTCCATGATCCCGCTGGGCTCCTGCACCATGAAACTCAACGCCACCAGCGAGATGATTCCGATCACCTGGCCGCAGTTCGCCAATCTGCATCCGTTTGTGCCGAAAGAGCAGGCGACCGGTTATGCGCTGATGATCGAAGAGCTGGAGCGCTGGCTCTGCGCGATCACCGGTTTCGATGCGATCTGCATGCAGCCCAATTCCGGCGCCCAAGGCGAATACGCCGGGTTGCTGGCGATCCGCAAATACCACGAGAGCCGTCATGAAGGTGCGCGGGATATCTGCCTGATCCCGTCCTCGGCCCACGGCACCAACCCGGCCTCGGCGCAAATGGCCGGAATGCGCGTGGTCATCGTCGAGTGTGACGAGGCAGGCAACGTCGATCTGGAGGACCTGAAAGGCAAGGCTGCCGAGGCCGGCGACAAGCTCGCCTGCCTGATGGCGACGTACCCATCGACTCACGGCGTGTACGAGGAAGGCATCAGTGAGATCTGTGAAGTTATCCACAGCCATGGCGGCCAGGTGTACATGGATGGCGCCAACCTCAATGCGCAAGTCGGGTTGGCGCGTCCGGCGGACATTGGTGCCGACGTTTCCCACATGAATCTGCACAAGACCTTCTGCATTCCCCACGGCGGTGGCGGGCCGGGCATGGGGCCGATTGGTGTGCGGGCGCACCTGGCGCCGTTCGTGGCCAATCACCCGGTGGTGGCGATTGAAGGTCCGTTGCCGCAGAACGGTGCAGTCAGCGCGGCGCCCTGGGGCAGCGCGAGCATTCTGCCGATCAGCTGGATGTACATCGCCATGATGGGCCCGCAACTGGCAGACGCCAGCGAGGTGGCGATCCTCGCGGCGAATTACCTGGCGCAACATTTGTCCGGTGCATTCCCGGTGCTCTACACCGGGCGCAACGAGCGGGTGGCACACGAATGCATTCTCGACCTGCGGCCACTCAAGGCACTGACCGGCATCAGCGAAGAGGACGTGGCCAAGCGCCTGATGGACTATGGCTTCCATGCGCCGACCATGTCGTTTCCGGTGCCGGGGACCTTGATGGTCGAGCCGACCGAAAGTGAATCAAAAGCTGAGCTCGATCGCTTTATCGGGGCGATGCTGAGCATTCGCGCAGAAATCACCGAGGTGCAGAACGGCAACTGGCCGGCTGAAGACAATCCGTTGAAACGGTCGCCGCACACACTGGCCGACATCACCGGGGTTTGGGAGCGGCCGTACAGTATTGAACAAGCGGTGACGCCCGATGCGCACACCAAGGCGCACAAGTATTGGCCGGTGGTGAATCGGGTGGATAACGTTTACGGGGATCGGAACCTGTTTTGCGCCTGCGTCCCGGTTGACGACTACCGCTGAAACACATGGCCCTTTAGGAGCGAGGCTTGCCCGCGAAAGCGGCTTAACATTCAACACTTATGTCGACTGACCCGACGCCTTCGCGGGCAAGCCTCGCTCCTACAAGGGGTTTTGTGTTGGTCATAAAAAATGCCGCTCAGTTGAGCGGCATTTTTGTTCAGCTGAAAAGCTTACTCGGAAGCGATGGCATTCTTCGCCAGGATCGCATTCGCCAATTCCATGTCCGTGGCCTGCAGGCCAGGGTTGTCGGCGCGGACTTTCTGCATCGCAGCTTCCAGATACGGGCCACGAATGCCGCCGTCACTGGCAAC